>CAJXMR010000250.1 GCA_913056305.1 uncultured Ralstonia sp. | reverse complement strand
CCGGCAAGCGTGAGGCTGGCGGCCAGCTTGCCTTCCAGCGCCACGTCGGGCCCGAGCAGGTCGCCGATGGCCTTGAGTTCCGGCAGGTTGATCGTCAGCCCACCAGACAGCGGGGATGCCGGCGCCATCAGCGCCAGCGCCCCTGGCGCAGCGTCACGCACCAGCCCGACACCGGCATCGAGATAGAGGTTGCCGACGCGCGTCGACTGCGCGGTGCCGCGCAGTCCGATCCGCATGCCTTCGCCGCGGGCTTCGACCACGACCTCGGTCAGGCCCAGCGGTGTGAAACCGCGCCCGGCGTTGATGGACAGATCGCCGCTGCGGCGGGCGATGCGCGCGGTGCCGGTGGCCGTGCTGCCCAGGTCCAGATCCCACTGGCCGTCGAGGACGAGGTCGGAGCGCACCGGCGGCGACTGCCCGGTCCAGATGCGCAGCAACTCCAGCACGCGGGCGATGGCCAGCCCGTCAATGCGCCCGGCACTGCGCAGATGGCCGCGATCGGATTCCACGCGCTCGATGTGGATCGGCGTCTGGTCCAGCGTCAGGTCGGCCCGGCCGAGCGCGAAGCGGCCCGGCGCCACCGACAGTCGCACCGGCGTCGTCAGCTGCAGGTTGGGCGCGCCCTGCGCCGACAAGGTGGAAACCGTACCGTCCCACGCATCGCCGTCCTTGCCCGGCGTGAGCGCACCGTCGCCCGCCAGCGCCAGCTTGAACGGCTGGTTGCGCACGTTGCCATCGGCATCGGCGCGGAAGCGGTGCGCGCGGCGCGTGCCGTCCAGCGTGGCGTGCACCTCGCGCAGCGCGAGGCTCGGCCCCGTCACATGCTGCGCGGTCAGCTCGAACAGCAACTGGCCGTCAAGGCCATCGCGCAGTTGGGCGCGCCCATTGGCCGTGTCGATCTTGTTGCCGCCGTAAGCCAACTGCTGGGCGCGGAAGGTGGCATCCACCTGCGGGCGCTTGATGGTGCCGGAGACGTCGCCGGACAGCGTCAGCGCGCCGCTCACGCCCAGCTGCAGGCGCGCGAGCTGCGGCGCGTCGATCTCCACATGCATGCGGTCGCCCGCCGCGCCAAAGCTGCCGCGCAAGCTCGCGCGGTTGCCGGCCACGTCGAGGCGGGCATCGCTGGGCAACAGGCGCTGGCCACGCAGGTGCACGTTGCCGCCCCCTGTCATCGGCAGGCCGGCGTAATCGCTGTCGCGCACGGCAAAGCGGATGGCCGCTTCAATCGCCCCGCTCGTGGGCTCGCCCAGCGTGCCACGCGCATCGAACTCGGCATTGATGCGGCCCTTCGCCACCTTGGCCAGCCGCGAGGGGTCGAACTCGGCCAGGCTGCCCTTGACGGCGAACGACTGCGCCTCGTCGTGCTTGAGCGTGCCCGCGAGCGTCAGGCGCGAGCGCCCAAGCGATACCTGCGCGCTGTCCACGGCAATCTGCGTCGCATCGAGCACGGCCTTGGCTTGGGCGCGCATGTCACCGCCGGCCAGGTCGAGCGCCACGTGCTGCGTGCCGCCGTCGAAATCCACGGTGACGGGGCCGGCGAGGCGCGTCTTCTCCAGCGCGCCATGCAAGGCCTGCAGATCGAGCTGGCGCACGTCGACGCGCAGGGTGCCGTGGCCCTTGTGCACGTCCGCATTGCCCGTCAGCTGGGCGCCGCCGAGCAGGCGCACGTCGAGCCCGGCCAGTTGCTGTGCATCCTCGTTCAGCCGCAACTGCGCGCGCAGCGATTGCAGCGGGAGCTTCTGCTTGTCGAGCGGGCCGGCCTGCGCGTTGTCGATCTGCACGGGGCCGGCCACCGTCAGCGTCTTGGCCTGTGCATCCGGCCGCAGATCGGCGTGGATCGACAGCGCGGCTTCCGGCGCCCCCGGCGCAAACGCGCGCGGGTTGACCTGCTCGGCGGAGACCACCGCCCGCGAGAACGGCAGCGCGGCAAACGGCGTCACGTCGATCAGCGCTTGCGCCGTCAGCTTGGCGCCGGTGCCGGTCGCGTCGACGTGCAGCGCTTCCAGCGAGCCCGACAACTGCGCGGAGACCGACGCCTCCTGCCGCTGCCCGCCCGCCTCGAACTGCGTGGCCAGCGTCGCCGCGCCGGTGAGCGGATACGGCCGCGTGCCCGTCATGTGCAGCGTGGCGGCCAGCTTGCCGGCCGGTGTTTCGACACCGTCGAGCAGCACGTTGTGATGCGTGCCGTCGGTGTGCAGGCCGCCGGCGATCGACTTCAATTCGGTGGTCGACGTGCCCTCGCGGATGGCGAGACGATCCACCGCCAGCCGGTCGACATCCAGCGCAAACGGCAGCGCGAGCGACGCGGGCGGCCCGCTCGGCGGCGCGGGCGGCGTCGGGTGCAGCGTCACCTCGACGTTGCCCGCGGTGAGGTAGGCAAAGCGGGCATGCCACGGGCCATGGGTGACGGACCAGCGCCCTTCCACGTGGTCGATGCGGACGTCCGTGCTGCCGGCGCGCACGTGCAGGTCGCGCAACGACAGGCCGTCGCGCAGCGTGCCGCCCGCCAGCGTGCCGGACACATAGGCGTGGCCGAAGCGCGTGGCGAGCGACCACAGCTGCGCGGTACCGGCCGGCGACTGGATCGCCCACCACAACCAGCCGGCCAGCAGCGCCACGATCGACAGCTTGACGATCAGGTAGATCGCCACCCAGCGCAGTACGCGCCGGCCCCAGCCGCGCTTGGGCGGCGGTGGCGGGTTGGGTTGAGCGGATGCGGGGGTCTGCGTATCTGTCATGGCCGATCTCAGAACGCAATGCCCAGCGACACGCTCGGCCGGAACTGGTGCTGCTGGATGCCATAGGCCAGATCGAGCTGGATCGGCCCGACCGGGCTCTTCCAGCGCACGCCGGCACCCACGCCGTTGAACCAGCGGCGCTGCGACCAGTTGTCGGTGGCGGTGCCGGTGTCCCAGAACACCGCGGCGCCCCACTGCGGCAGGAACCAGCGCTGGTACTCCACCCCGCCGGTGACGAGGAACTTGGTGGGCAGCGTGCTGCCGTTGACCTCGTTGCCGATGCTCTGGAAATCGTAGCCGCGGATCGACTGCGTGCCACCCGTACGGAAGCGCAGCGTAGCCGGCACGCCATCACCGGCGCCATTGGTGACCACCGCGCCCAGCTCGGCCCGCGTGACGAAGATGTCGCGCTGCCCCACCGGCACATACTGGCGGATGCGGCTGTACGAACGCACGAACGACTGGTCAGTCAGGAAGCCCTTGACCGCCGCGCCGATCTGCGTGGTGATGATATTGCCCCGGCGCGGGAACAGCGGGTCGTCCACGTCGCGGCGGGTCCACGCAAAGCCCGGCACCAGCGCCTTGCTGAGCTGGCGCGCGGCGCCTTCCGGGCGCAGGTCGTCGTAGTAGTAGTCGACCGTGAACGAGGTCTCGTAGATGCCGCGCACGCGGGTCTGCTTGAGGCCGGAGCGGTAGCTGCGCGTGTCGGTGCCGGACAGGTTGGTGCGGTCCATGCTGGCGTAGACGCTGTTGACGTACTGCCGGCCGTCGGGCGGCAGGGTCACGCTGCCGAACAGGTACTGCCGGCGCTGCTCGATGCGCGCCTGGGTGTCGAGCACCCACGCCTTGTCGAACAGGTTCAGGTATTGGTAGCGCCCTTCCAGCTGCGCGCCGGTGTCGGTACCGAAGCCGACGCCGCTGGTGATGCGGTTGGGCGGATATTCACGCACGCGCACGCGCACCGGGGCATCGACCGGGTTCTTCGGGTCGTCGCCCAGGTCGACGATGGCATTGGCGAAATACGGCTGGCCCTGGATGGCGGCCGCCAGCGCCTGCAGCCGGTCGGCGGAGTAGTCCTCGCCCACCTGGAGCGGGTTGACATGCTCGATGATGCTGCGTGGGTAGCGCGACAGCCCCTGCACGTCCAGCGGTCCCAGCGTATAGGCCGGCCCGCTGTCGTACGACACGGACAGATCGGCGCGGCTCTCATCCGGGTCGATGCGCGCCTGTGACGCCGTCTGCTTGGCCGCGTAATACCGTTTGCCCTGCAGCGCGGCCAGCGTGTCGTCCTTGGACTTGTCCCAGCCGGACTGGCGGAACGCCATGCCGTGCTGCAGGCTCCAGCCCTGCTTGAGCGCATCGATGCGCTTGGGGTCCTGAACGATGGCGCCGGTAAAGTCGAGCGCCACGGTGTCGATGGTCGTGCGCGGGCCGGCGTCCACCTTCACGTGCACC
The DNA here is from genome assembly GCA_913056305.1 of uncultured Ralstonia sp. Lineage (GTDB taxonomy): Bacteria > Pseudomonadota > Gammaproteobacteria > Burkholderiales > Burkholderiaceae > Ralstonia. Next base: position 2,017 of record CAJXMR010000250.1, on the reverse strand, counting down.
ACGCGCCGGTCGGGCGGGCCTTCCACCTGTGCGGTCGCCTTGGGCACGAAATAGCCTTCGGTGGCGGTCAGCTTGGTGACCTGCTCACCGATGGTCTCGACCATGTACTGCAGCTGGTCTTCGGTGATGTCCTTGCGGTCCTGGTAGCGGGCCAGGTCCAGGTTGCGCTCGAGCAGGTCGCGGATGGGCTTGGGCGCGTCGATCTTGACGTCGTAGGTGGCCTGCGCCGCCGTGCAAGCGAGCATCAGGGCACAGCCGGCAAGGCGTGCCGCAACGGGCGTTGCAATGAAACGGAAGCGTGACGGTCGCGATGGTCGATGCAGGCCGGTCATCCTGGCGGGCGGGCGCCGGCGCACAGGCCGGGCAAGTCGGGGAAAAGTCGTTATTTGACCACACCGCCCCCAGCGGGTGCCCGCGCAAATGCCGCGCACACGTCTTTCAGACCAATCCGAAACGCCGCGCGCGGGCCGGACGATACGGTAAAATGCGCCGTTTCCCGCCTCGCGCACGTGTCCACACACGTGCCCAGGCGGGCAAGATCATCCAACATCACTTATTGCCATGGCCCTGTACAAGTCCGAGATCACCCAGTTCCTGGAAGAACTCAAGACGCAAAAGCCGGAACTGGAAGCGCAGCAGCGCCAGGGCCGCGCCCTCCTGTGGGACAAGGAACCGATCAACCTGGACGAGCGCACCCGCGCCCAGGCCGCGCGCGTGGCGCAGAAGCCATACGTCTACTCGATCGACTGAGCAGTCGCACGCGACCAGGCATGATCGCCGCATGACCACGCCCGCGCAGGACAAGCTGCCCCTGCCCGTCGAGCTGCCCCGCGTGGCGCCCGACCGGGACTCCACGCCGGCCCAGGTCGACGGCCTGGCCTTCGCGCGGCTGTACGGCGAGCCGCTGTTCAAGCTCCCGCAAGACCTCTACATCCCGCCCGATGCGCTGGAGGTTTTCCTCGAAGCGTTCGAAGGGCCGCTGGATCTGTTGCTGTACCTGATCCGCCGTCAGAACTTCAACGTGCTGGACATTCCGCTGGCGCAGGTCACGCGGCAGTACCTGGCCTACATCGAGCAGATCCGCGCGACCAACCTGGAGCTGGCCGCCGAGTACCTGCTGATGGCGGCCATGCTGATCGAGATCAAGTCGCGCATGCTGCTGCCGGTCAAGAAGACCGACGAAGGCACCGAGCCCGAAGACCCGCGCGCCGAGCTGGTGCGCCGTCTGCTCGAATACGAGCAGATGAAGCTCGCCGCGCAAAAGCTCGACACCGTGCCGCAGCTGGGCCGCGACTTCCTGCGCGCCCAGGTCTACATCGAGCAGAGCCTCGCGCCGCGCTACCCCGACGTCGATTCCGACGACCTGCGCGCCGCGTGGGCCGACGTGCTGCGCCGGGCCAAGCTGACCCAGCACCACAAGATCTCGCGCGAAGAGCTGTCCGTGCGCGAGCACATGAGCCAGATCCTGCGCCGCCTGCAGCACGCGCGGTTCATGGAGTTCACCGAGCTGTTTGAAGAAGCGATTCAATCCGGCAAGGGCGCACCCGTCGTGGTGGTCAACTTTGTCGCCATGCTGGAGCTGTCGCGCGAATCGCTGCTGGAAATCACCCAGGCGGAACCGTACGCGCCGATCTACGTGCGCCTTGCGTATTCTCCGACCTAACTTGCCGACCTGACTGCCGACGCAACCCGCCGGCACACACCCCGAACGCATGAAAGTCATCTCGTCCATCCAGGAACTGCGCGACCAGTTGCGCGGCCAGAATCGCGTCGCCTTCGTGCCGACCATGGGCAACCTGCATGAGGGCCACCTGAGCCTGATGCGCCTGGCGCGCCAGCATGGCGACCCGGTGGTGGCGTCCATCTTCGTGAACCGCCTGCAGTTCGGCCCGAACGAAGACTTCGACAAATACCCGCGCACGCTGCAGGACGACATCGAGAAGCTGCAGAAGGAAGGCGTGTACGTGCTGTTCGCGCCCACCGAGCGCGACATGTACCCCGAGCCGCAGGAATACCG
>CAJXMR010000249.1 GCA_913056305.1 uncultured Ralstonia sp. | reverse complement strand
ATCCATCGCGCGGCGCTCAAGCAGAACTATGTCGGTACGCTCACGTATCAGCGTGGTTCGGGCATGCATTCCACGCGCATCCAGCACTACACCGATCTCTTCAACAACGAGTACGAGCGCGTTGAGGCGCTGGACGGCAAGCAGCGTGAACTGCTGCGCCAGAATGACGTCGTCCGGAACCTGATCTACGAGATCAAGCTGGTGGTGACGGAGAAGCAGGAAAACAAGGACAGCTTCCCCGCGCTGCTCGCGACTACCAACGGCGATGTGCTCGACCAGTACGACATGCGTCACCTGCCGGCCGAACGTGTGGCCGGCATGGACTGCGAAGTCTTCCAGCTCGATCCGAAAGACGGCTTCCGCTACGCCTACCGCATCTGGGCCGAGCGCAACTCCGGCCTCCTGATGCGCGCCCAGACCATGGGCGAGGACGGCAAGGTGCTTGAGCAGGTCGCCTTCTCGCAGGTCGAGGTGGGGGTGCCGTCCGAGAAGCAGAAGATCCTGGCGGCGATGAAGAGCGTGGCCGGTTGGAACCAGTACGAGATTGTGTCCCAGTCGACCAATCTGGCTGACCAGGGTTGGACCATCAACAGCCCGATCAAGGGCTTCCAGAAGATCCGCGAGGTGCGCCGGCCGCTGGGCGATATTGCGCCGACGGGCAAGTCGTCCGGCTTCGAGGTGCAGCAGGTCGTCTTCAGCGATGGCTTGGCGGGCCTGTCGCTCTTTATCGAGCCGGTGTCGGAAAAGCGCGCGCGCCGCGAGGGTTTCATCACGCAGGGCGCCACGCACGTGATGGTGCGCCGCATTGCCGATTTCTGGCTCACGGTGGTGGGCGAGGTTCCCTTTGCTACCATCAAGCAGTTCGGGGCGGCCGTCGACTACAAACCGGTATCTGCCAACGCGGCCGGCCGGCCAGCCAGCGCGCCGCAATAAGCGCGCATGTCTTCCGCTGCGCCAATGCATGGCGCAGCGTCTTTATCTGTCGATCCTTTGTTTCGGGGAGCTTCCATGCGTAACGCTCGAACCGTACACGCGCTGCGTTTGCTGTGCGTCGCTGCCATCGTCGCTGCCGGTGGCGCGCTAACGCCGGCCACCGCGCAGAACGTCACCGGCAGCACGGCGACGGGCACCTACGGTCTGCCCGACTTTGCCGACCTGGTGGAAAAGGTCAGCCCTGCCGTGGTCAATATCCGCACCACCGAAAAGGTGCGCGTGCAGAGCGGCCCGAGCGACGACGACATGGCCGAATTCTTCCGCCGTTTCTTCGGCGTGCCGATGCCCGGCGCGCCGGGGCAGGGGCAAGGGCAGCAGAAGCGCCGTAACGCGCCGCAGCAGCCTGAAGAGGAGCAAAGCCGTGGCGTTGGCTCCGGCTTCGTCATGTCGGGCGACGGCTACGTGCTGACCAACGCCCACGTGGTCGAGGGCGCGGAGACGATTTACGTCACGCTCACCGACAAGCGTGAGTTCAAGGCCAAGTTGATCGGCTCCGACAAGCGCACCGACGTGGCGCTGGTCAAGGTGGAGGCCACCGGCCTGCCGAGCCTGAAACTGGGCGATTCCGACAAGGTGCGCGTGGGCGAATGGGTGCTGGCGATCGGCTCGCCGTTCGGCCTGGACAACACGGTCACGGCCGGCATCGTGTCGGCCAAGGGCCGCGATACGGGCGACTACCTGCCGTTCATCCAGTCCGACGTGGCGGTCAACCCCGGCAACTCGGGCGGGCCGCTGATCAACCTGCGCGGCGAGGTGATCGGCATCAACAACCAGATCTTCAGCCAGAGCGGCGGCTACATGGGCATCTCGTTCGCGATCCCGATCGATGAGGCGATGCGCGTGGCCGAGCAGCTCAAGGCACAGGGCCGCGTGACGCGTGGCCGCATCGGTGTGGCGATCGACAACGTGCCGAAGGACGCAGCAGAATCGCTGGGCCTGGGTCGCGCGCGCGGCGCTTATGTGGGCAATGTGGAATCCGGAGGTCCGGCCGACAAGGCGGGCATCGAGGCTGGCGACATCGTCCTGAAATTCAACGGCCGCGACGTCGAGAAGGCGGGCGACCTGCAGCGACAGGTTGGCGAGACCAAGCCGGGCACGCGTGCGACCGTGCAGGTGTGGCGCAAGGGCACGACGCGTGACCTGACCGTGACGGTGGCCGAGCTGCAGCCCGATACCAAGGTTGCCCAGCGCGGCAAGGGTGGTCAGCCGGACGGCGGCCAGGCGGGCGCCGGCAAGGTGAACGCGCTGGGGCTGGTGGTGGCGGATCTGTCTGAAGGCGCGCCGCGTGATTCCAAGGCCAAGGGTGGCGTCGAGGTGCAGGTGTCGGACGGCCCCGCAGCGCGCGCCGGCATCCGCCCGGGCGATGTGATCCTGCGCGTGGGTGATACCGATATCACCAGCGCCAAGCAGTTCGGCGACGTCGTCAACAAGCTCGACAAGAGTCGCATGGTGGCTGTGTTCGTGCGCCGCGGCGACGCCACCCAGGTGGTGACGATGCGCCCGAGCACCGCGCGTTGAAGTCGCGCGCCGCAGTGCTCGAACTCACGCTCTACGGCCGCACGTACTGCCATCTGTGCGACGACATGAAGGTCGCGCTGGAACCCTTCCGGCGCGACTTTCCGTTTGTGCTGCACGAGGTGGACGTGGACAGCGAGCCAGCACTGGAAGACCGTTTTGGCGAACTGGTGCCGGTACTGATGACCGGCTCGCCACACACGGCCCCGGCCGACGCCCAGGAGTTGTGTCACTACTTTCTGGACGGCGCGGCCGTGCGGGCGTGGCTGTCCACGCAGATGGCCCAGGGCTGATGCGTATGCGCCGCAAAAAGAGGCGCGGGAAGCCCCCTGAAATCCGGTAAAATCGTCTGTTAGCGCCGATTTTTGCACCGCAATATCGGCTTGAACCCAAACACCTCCCGCCGGCGCCGTCCACCGCGCGCCGGCCACGCCGGAATCGCCTCGCGCCCCGGCAGACGCGCCCAGGACGGCGCGCTTTTCGACGCATTCGATGGACAATATCCGCAATTTCTCGATCATCGCCCACATCGACCACGGCAAATCGACGCTGGCCGATCGCATCATCCAGCTGTGTGGCGGCCTCTCCGACCGCGAGATGGAGGCCCAGGTGCTGGACTCGATGGACATCGAGAAGGAACGTGGCATCACCATCAAGGCGCAGACCGCCGCGCTGTCCTACAAAGCAAAGGACGGCACGGTCTACAACCTGAACCTGATCGACACCCCGGGCCACGTCGACTTCAGCTATGAAGTCAGCCGCTCGCTGTCCGCCTGCGAGGGCGCGCTGCTGGTGGTGGATGCGTCGCAGGGCGTGGAAGCGCAGACGGTCGCCAACTGCTACACCGCGCTTGAGCTGGGTGTGGAAGTGGTGCCGGTGCTCAACAAGATCGACCTGCCGGCAGCGGACCCGGACAACGCCATCCAGGAAATCGAAGACGTCATCGGCATCGACGCGCAGGACGCAACGCGCTGCTCGGCCAAGACCGGCGTGGGCGTGCCCGACGTGCTGGAAGCGCTGATCGCCAAGGTGCCGCCGCCCAAGGGCGACCCGGAGGCGCCGCTGCAGGCGCTGATCATCGACTCGTGGTTCGATAACTACGTCGGCGTGGTGATGCTGGTGCGCGTGGTCAACGGCACGCTGCGTGCCAAGGACAAGGTCCTGCTGATGGCCACGGGTGCGCAGCACCTGGTGGAGCAGGTGGGCGTGTTCTCGCCGAAGTCGGTGCCGCGCGAGTCGCTGTCGGCGGGGCAGGTGGGCTTCATCATCGCCGGCATCAAGGAGCTGAAGGCGGCCAAGGTGGGTGACACCATCACCCACGTGGCGCCGCGCAAGGCTGAAGCGCCGCTGCCGGGCTTCAAGGAAGTCAAGCCGCAGGTGTTTGCCGGCCTGTATCCGGTCGAGGCCAACCAGTACGAGGCGCTGCGCGAATCGCTGGAGAAGCTCAAGCTCAATGACGCCTCGCTGCAATACGAGCCGGAAGTCTCGCAGGCGCTGGGCTTTGGCTTCCGCTGCGGCTTCCTGGGCCTGCTGCACATGGAGATCGTGCAGGAGCGCCTGGAGCGCGAGTTCGACATGGATCTGATCACCACTGCGCCGACGGTGGTCTATCAGGTGCAGCAGCGCGACGGCACCATGGTGCAGGTGGAAAACCCGGCCAAGATGCCCGCGGATCCGAGCAAGATCGAGGCGATCCTGGAGCCGATCGTCACCGTCAACCTGTACATGCCGCAGGAATATGTAGGCGCCGTGATCACGCTGTGTGAGCAGAAGCGCGGCTCGCAGATCAACATGAGCTATCACGGCCGCCAGGTCCAGCTGACGTACGAGATCCCGATGGGCGAGATCGTGCTGGACTTCTTCGATCGGCTGAAGTCTGTCTCGCGCGGTTATGCGTCGATGGACTACGAATTCAAGGAATATCGCGTATCTGACGTGGTCAAGGTCGACATCCTGATCAACGGTGACAAGGTCGATGCGCTGTCCATCATCGTCCACCGTTCCAACAGCGCCTACCGTGGCCGCGAAGTGGCCGCCAAGATGCGTGAAATCATTCCGCGCCAGATGTACGACGTGGCCATCCAAGCCGCCATTGGTGCCAACGTGATCGCACGCGAGAACGTCAAGGCGCTGCGCAAGAACGTGCTGGCCAAGTGCTACGGCGGCGACATCTCGCGCAAGAAGAAGCTCCTCGAGAAGCAGAAGGAGGGCAAGAAGCGCATGAAGCAGGTGGGCACCGTTGAAATTCCGCAAGAGGCGTTCCTCGCCATCCTGCGTGTCGAAGAAAAATAACCTGGACGAATTGCGCAACTGCGCCTCTCTCATTCATGAACTTCGCCCTGATTCTGTTTGTTCTCGTCGTCATCACCGGTATTGCGTGGGTGGCGGACAAGCTGGTGTTCCAGCGTCAGCGCCAGGCCGCGGCAACATCCGCGCTGGCTGAGTTCGATGCGCGCGCGCAAACGCAGGCGCAATTTGGTGGCGTGGCCGATATCGGTGCCGCGCGCCTGCAGTTGGCCGAAGACAAGCTGCGCATGCCGTGGTGGCTGGAATACACCGCCAGCTTCTTCCCGGTGATCGCGGCAGTGTTCCTGCTGCGCTCGTTCGTGGTCGAGCCGTTCAAGATTCCGTCGGGCTCGATGATCCCGACGCTGCAGATCGGCGACTTCATCCTCGTCAACAAGTACACGTACGGCGTGCGCCTGCCGATCGTGAACAAGAAGATCGTCGAGATGAACCAGCCGCAGCACGGCGATGTGATGGTCTTCCGCTACCCGAAAGATGAGTCGATGGACTACATCAAGCGCGTGGTCGGTGTGCCGGGCGACGTCGTCAAGTACGACAACAAGCGCCTGACGGTGAACGGCCAGCCGGCCACCTATGCGTCGCAGGCCGACTACCTCGACGGTGAGCGGCTGTCGTATTCCAAGCAGTACCAGGAAACGCTCGACAACGTCACGCACAACATCCTGAACGATGCCGAGCGCCCGCCCTATGTGTCCGGCCCGGACGATTTTCCGTTCCGCGAAAACTGCACTTACAATCAGACCGGCTTTACCTGCAAGGTACCCGAAGGTCACTATTTCATGATGGGCGATAATCGCGACAACAGCGCGGACTCCCGTTACTGGGGCTTCGTGCCGGACAAGAACATCGTCGGGAAGGCGTTCTTCATCTGGATGAACCTGGGTGACCTGAAGCGGATCGGCAGCTTCCGCTGATCCGAAAAGTGACCCATAGATCTCTTATTGAAACTCGGCAATTGCACAACGGGGGAAATGCAATGCGGATGCACCGGGGCGGTTTGAAGCGCCAGTCGCGCGGGATTTCGATGTTCGGGTTCCTGATTGTCATTATCGTGATCCTCACGGCGGTGCTGCCGGCGATCCGTTCCATTCCGAGCCTGTTGGAGTACCAAGCCATCAACCACGCCGTGAAGATCGCCCGTGACAAAGCGGCCAACCGTCAGGATGTGGCGAACGCGTTCGACAAGCAGGCCGCGATCGACGACATCACGTCGCTCAAGGGCGACGATCTGGACGTGACCGATGCCAACGGCACCGTGCAGGCAGTACGCTTCCAGTACAAGCGCGAAGTGCCGCTGTATGGGCCGTTCTCCCTGCTGATTACCTATTCGGGGTCGCAGCATTGACATGAGTCTGGATGCATTGCAGCAACGTCTTGGCTACCGCTTCAGCAAACTGGAGTTGCTGCAGCAGGCGCTCACCCATCGCAGCCACAGCGCGATGCA
>CAJXMR010000248.1 GCA_913056305.1 uncultured Ralstonia sp. | reverse complement strand
GACGCATGGGCATAGCGCGTCTTCAGGCCGTTGCCGTGGTCGACGTCGATCATGTTGCCGTATTCGTGGTGGAACTCGCTGGCCACCACCACGCCGCCTGCCGCCGCCACGATGGGCGTACCAACCGGCGCAACAAAGTCCACGCCATCATGTTGCGTGCGTCGACCGGTGAACGGATCGATGCGCGTGCCAAAGCCCGACGAGTCATAACCCGTGGCGACGGGGCGCACGGTCGGCATCATCTTGGCGTGGATCTGGCGGTCCATCAGGGTGCTCTCGAGCACGCTGAGGTAATCGTTGCGCTGGTCCGCCGAGCGCGTCAGGCGCTCCAGCTCGGACTGGATCTCCGGCATCGACATCGGCCGGGAGAACGCGCCCTCCGGCCCGCCGCGGCCCGGCTGCGACTTGAAGTCGAACTCGCGCGGCGGCACACCGGCCAGGCCCGACACGCGCGCGCCGAGCGCATCCAGGCGCACCATCTGCGCCTGCATTTCGCCGATGCGCGCAGCCATCAGGTTGAGGTTGTCGCGGGTGACGCGCGGGTCTGCGCCCGGCGTGGCGGCGGCCGTCACGCCGGGCACCAGACCCTGCTTGACGGCGAGCCAGGTGGCGCCGCCCGACAGCGCTGCGACCGACAGCAACGCACCGACCATCACGGCTGCCACTTGGCGCCGCGTCAGGTGCACCGCACCGGCCTTGCGCGGATGAATCAGGATGATCTGCATCGCTCGCTCACGGCCCCAAGAAGGGACAAAAAAGCCGCCCAACGGCATGACAGCGCGGTAAAGCGCCCTACAATGCCGGCATGCGAATCTTTGTTCATCCCGCTCTCAAGACGCCCGTGGCAAAACCGGTCCAGGACTGGCTCTCGGGTGCCGGCTCGGTCGGCCCGCTGATGCAGGCGGCCAGGCAAATGGCGTCGTTGGAAGCGGAGGTGTTGTCGCTGTTGCCGCCCGGACTGGGCGGCGGCGTGGCGGTCGGCGGCATCAGGAATGACTCGCGCGACAGCCGGGAAGCGACCTTGGTATTGCTCGCTGCACATAGTGCAGCTGCGGCGCGCGTACGTCAGGTGGTGCCCACCTTGCTTGAGCGTCTGCAGCGCCGGGGATCGCAGATTACCGCAATTCGGGTACGGGTACAACCGCAGGGCGGCGGCGACAGCTTATGGCCACAAGAGACCGAAAAGCCGCCCAAACGCGCCAAGATGACAGCAGTTGGGCTCAACAGTCTGGCGACACTGACCAACGAACTGCCAGATTCTCCACTGCGGCAGGCGTTGGCCGACATGGTTGCACGGCATCTCCCGCCCAAATAGAAAAGCGCCCTTTCGGGCGCTTTTTCATGTGTGCAACCGTGCTGTCAGATCAGGAAAACGCCGGTTGCAACTGCGGCAGGAACGCGCGCGGCGCCTCTTCCACCTTGTCGAACGTCACGATCTCGTAGGCCGTCTCGTCGGCCAGCAGCGCACGCAGCAGCGCGTTGTTCAGGCCGTGGCCCGACTTGTGCGCGGTGTACGCAGCGATCAGCGGATGGCCGACCACGTACAGATCGCCGATCGCGTCGAGGATCTTGTGGCGGACGAATTCGTCGCCGTAGCGCAGTTCGTCGTTGTTCAGCATGCGGTGCTCGTCGAGCACGATCGCGTTGTCGAGGCTGCCGCCGCGCGCCAAGCCCACTTCGCGCAGCATCTCGACCTCGTGCGCGAAGCCGAACGTACGGGCGCGGGCGATTTCGCGCGTGTAGCTCGTATCCGCAAAATCGATCTCAAAGGTCTGGCCAGTCTTGTCGACGGCCGGATGACGGAACTCGATCGTGAACGACAGCTTGAAGCCGAAGTACGGGTCTAGGCGGGCGAGCTTGTCGCCCTCGCGGATCTCCACCGGCTTGGTCACGCGGATGAAGCGCTTGGCCGCGCCCTGCTCCTCGATGCCCGCCGACTGCAGCAAGAACACGAACGAGGCCGCGCTGCCGTCCATGATGGGGATTTCTTCCGCGTCGACATCGACGTAGAGGTTGTCGATGCCCAGGCCGGCGCAGGCCGACATGAGGTGCTCGACGGTCGACACGCGGGCGCCGTCCTTCTGCAGCACGGAAGCCAGGCGGGTGTCGCCGATGGCGCTGGCGGTGGCAGGAATCTCGACGGCCGGGTCCAGGTCCACGCGCGTGAACACAATGCCGATGCCGGGTGCCGCCGGGCGCAGCGTCAACGTCACCTTGCGGCCCGAGTGCAACCCGATGCCGACGGTCTTGACGACGGACTTGATGGTGCGTTGTTTCAACATGGCCGCCCTCAACTCACGAAATTCTTGCGATTGTTTTTATCTATGCGCTCTGCATAGGTGATAACCCTAAGCATACCATTTTCACACCCCTGACTTCAAAACGACTTTTGTATCGGGATGTTAGGCCTTCTCACAGTCTGCTCAATATTTCGGCACCCAGCCAGCAGACTGAAGTCCTGCCGGTCTTCTGGCGGGCGGGGTGATGGGCGACACTCCGCCATTTGGGCAGGTCGGCGTGATCTCAAAGGAGCGCCAGCATCGATTCGGCGTCGCTGACGGTGAATTGCCCGGGCGCCTCGACCTGTAGCGCTGTTACCACACCGTTTTTGACGACCATGGCGTAGCGCTGCGAGCGCACGCCCATGCCGCGCTTGGAGAGGTCCTGGTCCAGGCCGAGCTTGCGTGTGAACTCCGCGCTGCCGTCGGCCAGCATGCGAATCCTGTCGTCGGTGCCTTGCGAGCGCGCCCAGGCGCCCATCACGAAGGCATCGTTGACCGACACGCACCAGATCTCGTCGACGCCCTTGGCGCGCAGTGCGTCGTAGTGCGTGAGATAGCCGGGTACATGGCGCGCCGAGCACGTTGGAGTGAAGGCCCCGGGCAGGCCAAAGACGATGACCGTCTTGCCTTCGGCCAGCAGCGACACGGAGAAGGCGTTGGGCCCGAGCGCGCAACCGTCCTTTTCCACTTCAAAGAACTCGTAGAGCGTCGCCTCGGGAAGCGGTTGACCAAGCTGGATCATGATCGTCACAAAGAGTTGCGCGCAGATGCGCCCATCATAAAACGAGACCGCCCGTGCGGATATCCACACGGGCGGTCTTGGGAGACAACCACATCAGGTACATCGCACCGCGCGCGGCACGACGAACGGGCACACCCGCCAGGCGGTATGAACCCTTCCGGGGAGGCGGCCAGAGGCCAGCCCGCCCGGCGGCAACGACTGTGTCCGGTTCGTCGCGCGCTGTCGGCAGTTCAGCGGCAGGCCATCACACTACGGCGGTCACGGGAGGGGAGCCGTGAGCCGCGCGGCGTGGGGTGCCACCGGCAGCCGGACGTGCGCGGGCAACCTGCCCGATCAGTCAGCCTGCTTGCGCAGGAAGGCCGGAATGTCGTACGTATCGACGCCCTTTTCCTGCAGCGCGGCCACGTGTGCCGAAGCCGACTCACGCGAGCTGCGCCACACGGCCGGGGTGTCGAAGTTGCTGTAGTCCGGCGCGGCCGCCACCGAGTGGCCCATGGCGCCACCGCCGAAGGCCACCGGCTGGTTGTCGGTACCGGTCTTGAGCAGCGTCATCGTCTGCGGCTGTTGCTGCTTGTTGCGGGCAGCGCGGCCCAGGCCCGTGGCCACCACGGTCACGCGCAGCGCGTCGCCCATGGCATCGTCGTAGACCGTACCGAAGATGACGGTGGCATCTTCCGCGGCATAGCTGCGGATGGTGTTCATCACTTCCTTGGTCTCGGACAGCTTGAGCGAGCGGCTGGCCGTGATGTTGACCAGCACGCCGCGCGCGCCCGACAGGTCCACGCCTTCCAGCAGCGGGCTCGCCACGGCCTGTTCAGCGGCCAGGCGGGCGCGGTCGACGCCGGACACGGTGGCCGTGCCCATCATCGCCTTGCCCTGCTCGCCCATCACGGTCTTCACGTCTTCGAAGTCGACGTTCACCAGACCGTCGACGTTGATGATTTCCGCGATGCCGGCCACGGCGTTGTGCAGCACGTCGTCGGCGCACTGGAAGCACTTGTCCATCTCGGCGTCGTCGCCCATGACTTCGAAGAGCTTCTCGTTGAGCACCACGATGAGCGAATCGACATTGCCTTCGAGCTCGTTGGCACCGTGCTCGCCGACCTTGGAGCGGCGCGCGCCCTCGAAGTCGAACGGCTTGGAGACCACACCCACGGTCAGGATGCCCATTTCCTTGGCGATCTGCGCGACCACCGGTGCGGCGCCCGTGCCCGTGCCGCCGCCCATGCCGGCGGTGATGAAGACCATGTGCGCGCCGCGCAGCGAGTCGGCGATTTGCTCACGCGCCTCTTCTGCGCAGTGCTTGCCGATTTCCGGCTTGGCACCAGCGCCCAGGCCCGTGTTGCCGAGCTGCAGCACGCGCGAAGCGCTCGAACGCTTGAGCGCCTGCGCGTCGGTGTTCATGCAGATGAATTCCACGCCTTGCACGCCGCGGCTGATCATGTGCTGCACGGCGTTACCGCCCGCGCCGCCGACGCCGACCACCTTGATGATGGTGCCGTCCTGCATTTCCGTTTCAATCATGTCGAAGTCCATCGTTGCCTCCAGAAGTGATCAGTCCCAGACGATGCAGCCTCCCCGCCGCAACCCCTGGTTCCTGAACAAAAAACATCAAAACAAGAAACTCGCTTTCGCTCCCGCAGGGAGGGGAGCGCATCGCCAACCGCCTAGCGCCCACGCGCTTAGAAATTGCCGATGAACCATTCCTTCATGCGCGTCCAGATCTGCCGGGCAGAACCGGACTGCACCACCACCTTTCGCCCACGCATGCGCTGCACGCGGCCCTCTTGCAGCAGGCCCATCACCGTGGCGTAACGCGGGCTCTTCACCACCTCGTGCAGGTTGCCGCGGTACTCCGGCACACCCACGCGCACGGGCTTCAGAAAAATGTCTTCACCCAGCTCAACCATGCCCGGCATCATCGCGGTGCCACCGGTGAGGACCACGCCGCTGGAGAGCAGTTCCTCATAGCCGGATTCGCGCACCACCTGGTGCACCAGCGAGAACAGCTCTTCCACGCGCGGCTCGATCACGGCGGCCAGTGCCTGGCGTGAGAGCGTGCGCGGGCCGCGATCGCCCACGCCCGGCACGTCGATCATCTCGTCCGGATCGGCCAGCACCTGCTTGCCGATGCCGTACTGGATCTTGATGTCCTCGGCGTCCGGCGTCGGCGTGCGCAGGGCCATGGCGATGTCGTTGGTGATCTGGTCGCCGGCGATGGGGATCACGGCCGTATGGCGGATCGCGCCTTCGCTGAAGATGGCGATGTCGGTCGTGCCGCTGCCGATGTCGACCAGCACCACGCCAAGTTCCTTCTCGTCCTCGGTCAGCACCGCCAGGCTCGAGGCCAGCGGCTGCAGGATCAAGTCGTGCACTTCCAGGCCGCAGCGGCGCACGCACTTGACGATGTTCTGCGCCGCGCTCACCGCGCCGGTCACGATGTGCACCTTCACTTCCAGGCGGATGCCGCTCATGCCGATCGGCTCGCGCACGTCTTCCTGGCCGTCGATGATGAATTCCTGCGTGAGGATGTGCAGGATCTGCTGGTCGGTCGGAATGTTGACGGCCTTGGCGGTCTCGATCACGCGCGCGACGTCGGCGGGGGTGACCTCTTTGTCCTTGATCGCCACCATGCCGCTGGAGTTGAAGCTGCGGATATGGCTGCCGGCGATGCCCGTAAAGACCTCGCTGATCTTGCAGTCGGCCATCAGCTCCGCTTCTTCGAGCGCTTTCTGGATCGACTGGACGGTCGCCTCGATGTTGACGACCACGCCCTTCTTCAGCCCCTTCGACTCGGTCTGGCCCATGCCGATGACCTCGTAGGCGCCGTCAGGCCGCAGCTCGGCCACCACCGCCACCACCTTGGAGGTGCCGATGTCCAGCCCGACCAGAAGATCCTTGTATTCCTTGCTCATCGCGTTTTCTCTGTGCGTCGCGTCGATTTGTTGTTGGCCGCCGTCTTGCCCCCCGCTTTCGCGTCGACCTTCACGGCATTGCCGGTGCCGGGCAGCTTGCCCCCCTTGGCCAGCACCGCGGCCTGCGCATCGGTCAGGAAGCGCACACCCGCTGCACGAACCGCGAACCCGTTGGGGTAGCGCAGATCGGCGTATTCAATCTGACCGCCCCAGCGTTGCGTCACCTGCGGCCACGCGCGCACGAAGCGGCGGGCACGCGCGGCCAGCGCGGTGCGGTCATCGTCATTCAACTCGCGGCCCAGCTCGATGACCGTGCCGTTGGACAACCGCGCGCGCCAGGCGTAGCGGTCGGTGAGCGT
>CAJXMR010000247.1 GCA_913056305.1 uncultured Ralstonia sp. | reverse complement strand
ACCGCGACTGTGGTTAAACTGCCGTTCGTGCGCAATGGCAAGGCGCTGGTCAGCTAGTCCCTGGCAACCGAATCCCCCAATCTGAATTCATTCCTATCTTCCGGAGAACCCTTCATGAGCAACATCCCCGCCGACCTGAAGTACACCGAACACGATGAGTGGATCCGCGTCGAAGCCGACGGCACGCTGACCATCGGCATCACCGACTTCGCGCAAGACGCGCTGGGCGATATCGTCTTCCTGGACCTGCCGGAAGCCGGCCGCGAGGTCAAGCAGGGCGACGCGATTGCCGTGGTCGAGTCGGTCAAGGCCGCCTCCGACATCTACGCGCCGGTCGCGGGTGAGATCGTCGCCAACAACGCCGACGCCTCGGGTGCGCCCGAGTCCGTCAACGCCGACGCCTACGCCGCGTGGCTGTTCAAGATCAAGCCGGCCAACGTGGACGACGTGAACGCCCTGCTGTCGGCCGAGCAGTACACCGCCAAGATCGGCTAAGCCGTACCCCCTCCAGCCGGTGCGCCTGACCTGCGCACCGGCTTGACCGTTTTCTGAGCCCTTGCCATGAACGCTCCGCACCCCGCTTCCTCGTCGTCGGCTTTCGCCGCCGAACGCCCCACGCTAGCTGAACTGGAGGCGCGCGACGCCTTCGCCGCCCGCCACATCGGCCCCTCGGCTGAAGAGCAGACCGCGATGCTCGGCACGCTCGGCTATGCCAGCCGCGCCGCGCTGATCGACGCCGTGATCCCGCCCGCCATCCGCCGCCAGGACGGCATGCCGCTGGGCGAATTCACGCAGCCGCTGACGGAAGAAGCGGCGCTGGCCAAGCTGCGCGGCATCGCCGGGCAGAACCGCGTGGCCAAGAGCCTGATCGGCCAGGGCTATTACGGCACGCACACGCCGGGCGTGATCCTGCGCAACATCCTCGAGAACCCCGCCTGGTACACGGCCTATACGCCGTACCAGCCGGAAATCTCGCAGGGCCGCCTGGAAGCGATGCTGAACTTCCAGCAGATGGTGATCGACCTGACGGCGATGGACATCGCCAACGCGTCGATGCTGGACGAAGCCACCGCCGCCGCCGAAGCGATGACGCTGCTGCAGCGCGTGGGCAAGCACCAATCGAACGTGTTCTTCGTGGCTGACGACGTGCTGCCGCAGACGCTGGAAGTCGTGCGCACGCGCGCCGAGCCGATCGGCGCGAACGTGGTCACCGGCCCCGCCGCTGATGCCGCCAAGCACAACGCCTTCGGCGTGCTGCTGCAATACCCCGGCGCCAACGGTGCGCTGCTGGGGGATCTGAATACCTACCAGGCCCTGACCGACGCCGTGCACGCTGCCGGTGGTCTGGTCGTGGCTGCCGCTGACCTGCTGGCCCTCACGCTGCTGGCCGCCCCGGGCGAATGGGGCGCCGACGTGGTGATCGGCAACACGCAGCGCTTTGGCGTGCCGTTCGGCTTTGGCGGCCCGCACGCCGGCTACATGGCTGTGCGTGATGCGTTCAAGCGCTCGATGCCGGGCCGCCTTGTCGGCGTCACGGTCGATGCGCAGGGCAACCCGGCCTACCGCCTCGCACTGCAGACGCGCGAGCAGCACATCCGCCGCGAGAAGGCCACCTCGAACATCTGTACCGCGCAGGTGCTGCTGGGCGTGATGGCGTCGATGTATGCCGTCTACCACGGCCCACAGGGCCTCAAGCGCATCGCCCAGCGCGTGCACCGTCTGACCGCCACGCTGGCCGCCGGCCTGCGCGCGGTCGGCTACACGCTCGAAGCCGACGCCTTCTTCGACACGCTGACGGTCGCCACCGGCCCGCGCACGGCCAACCTGCACGTCGCCGTGCAAGCGCACGGCATCAACCTGCGCCAGATCGATGATGCCCGCCTGGGCATCTCGCTGGACGAAACCACCACGCGCGCCGATGTGGCCGCGCTGTGGGAAATCTTCGCGCACGCCGCCCACGCTGCCGCACCGGATTTCGACAAGGTGGAAGCCAGCGTGGCCGATGCGTTCCCGGCGTCGCTCGTGCGCCAGAGCGCGTACCTGACGCACCCGGTCTTCAACGCGCACCATTCCGAGCACGAAATGCTGCGCTACCTGCGCAGCCTGGCGGACAAGGACCTGGCGCTGGACCGCACCATGATCCCGCTGGGCTCGTGCACGATGAAGCTCAACGCCACCGCCGAGATGCTGCCGGTGACGTGGCCCGAGTTCTCGAACATCCACCCGTTCGCGCCGGCCGACCAGACCGTGGGCTACCGCGAGATGATCGACCAGCTCGAGCAGATGCTGTGCGCCGCCACCGGTTATGCGGCGGTCAGCCTGCAGCCGAACGCCGGCTCGCAGGGCGAATACGCCGGTCTGCTGATCATCCACGCCTACCACGCCAGCCGCGGCGAGGCTCACCGCAACGTGTGCCTGATCCCGTCGTCGGCGCATGGCACCAACCCGGCCTCGGCGCAGATGGCCGGCATGCAGGTTGTCGTCGTCGCGTGCGATGAGCGCGGCAACGTCGATCTGGCCGACCTGGAGAAGAAGGCCGCCGAGCACAGCAAGAACCTCGCGGCCATCATGATCACCTACCCGTCCACGCACGGCGTGTTCGAGGAAGGCGTCAAGCGCGTGTGCGAGATCGTGCACAGCCACGGCGGCCAGGTGTACGTGGACGGCGCCAACATGAACGCCATGGTCGGCACGGCAGCGCCGGGCCACTTCGGCGGCGACGTCTCGCACCTGAACCTGCACAAGACGTTCTGCATTCCGCACGGCGGTGGCGGCCCGGGCGTGGGCCCGGTGGCGGTGGGCGCGCACCTCGCGCCGTTCCTGCCCGGCCGCTCGGCCTCGGGCGAAGACGCGAGCAAGAACATCGGCGCCGTCTCGGCCGCGCCGTTCGGCTCGGCCTCGATCCTGCCGATCTCATGGATGTACATCGCCATGATGGGCGCGACCGGCCTCACCGCCGCCACCGAGACGGCCATCCTGTCGGCCAACTACGTGGCCAAGCGCCTGTCGCCGTACTACCCGGTGCTGTACACGGGCGCGCACGACCTGGTGGCGCACGAGTGCATTCTCGACATCCGCCCGCTGCAGAAGGAATCGGGCATCAGCAACGAAGACATCGCCAAGCGCCTGATGGACTTCGGCTTCCACGCGCCGACGATGAGCTTCCCGGTGCCGGGCACGCTGATGATCGAGCCGACCGAGAGCGAGCCGAAGGTGGAACTCGACCGCTTCATCGACGCGATGATCGCCATCCGTGGCGAAGTCGACAAGGTGGTCTCGGGCGAGTTCGACCGTGAAGACAACCCGCTCAAGCACGCCCCGCACACCGCGCAGGTGGTGATGGCCGACGGCTGGTCGCACAAGTACTCGCGCGAGCAGGCCGCCTACCCGGTGGCATCGCTGCGCAAGCAGAAGTACTGGCCGCCGGTCGGCCGTGCGGACAACGTCTACGGCGACCGCAACCTGTTCTGCGCCTGCGTGCCGATGAGCGAGTACGCGCAAGACTGATGGGCCTCATGTGACGCGGTGGTGGAGCGCCCCGCTCTGCCGCCGCGTCACATACGTAACCGGGCAGGATCGTCGCAACTCGCGCTGTAACGAGTTATCACAACCCACGCTCTCGGGCACCTCGCCGTCTAAGGTGACTGCATTTCACGCACCCGAAGAGGACCCGCCATGCCGATGCTCCACCGCGCCCCGATCGTCCAACTGTTGGCTTGTGCCGCCGCCCTGGCGGCGTGCAGCGCCTGCACACCCACGCAGGCGGGCGCGGCCTCGGCCGTGTATGCCGGTGCGCACACCCCGGCCGGCCCCGCGCGCGACTGGTGCAGTGTTTCGCCCGCCGAATCTGGTGATCCTGCCGCCGTCAAGCTGATCGCCCGCGCCACGCAACGCCTGGTGCAGACGCCGCACCCGCTGCCGCGCCTGCACACCGAGGGCACGCTGCCGCATCAGGGTATCTACGACGAATCCGTCAACGCGCAGCGCGACTTCCCGCTCATGCGCGACGCCGCGCTGGCCTGGCGCCTCACGGGCGACAAGCGCTTCGCCGAGCAGGTCGACACCTTCCTGCACGCGTGGGTCGGCACCTACGTGCCGAGCTTCAACCCGATCGACGAGACCAAGTTCGATGCGCTGATCCAGGCCTACACGCTGGCGCGCGACGGCCTCACGCCCAGCACGCGCGATGAGGCACAGCGTTTCCTGCGCACGCTGGCCGAGGGCTACATCGCCCGCACGGATGGTGCCAAGCGGCCGCTCTCCACCACCTGGATCAACAACTGGCAGAGCCACCGCATCAAGATCATGGCGATGGCATCCGCCGCGCTCGGTGACCGCGCGCTGATCGCGCAAACGCACCGCCTGTTCCTGCAGCAACTTGCCAACAACGTGCGTCCGGACGGCTCGGTGGAAGACTTTGAAGACCGCGACGCGCTGCATTACGTGGTCTACGACCTGGAACCGCTGACGATGGCCGCGATTGCCGTGCAGCCGTTCAGCCAGAACTGGCTGAACGCCCGCACACCGAACGGCGCGTCACTCTCCGCCGCCATCGACTGGCTCACGCCATACGCCGACGGCAGCCGCACCCACGAGGAATACGTCCACTCGCACGTGCCCTTCGACAAGACCCGCAAGGATGCTGGCCTGCCCGGCTACTCCGGCCCGTGGGAGCCGAAGGGCGCTGGCACGCTGTACTGGCAGGCCGCGCGACTGGACCCGAATTACCGCCCGCTGGCCGAACGGCTGGCCGCCACCGCGCCCGATTGGCTGGCGCTGTGCGCGGCCCGCTGATCGGCGCATCATTGAACTAGACAGCGGGCACGAACCAACCCGGCGTGGGCAGCCAAAAGCTCACCCACGCCACAACGCCCCCGGAGCCTGAACCCCATGGCTGTTTCTGTTTTCGACCTCTTCAAGATCGGCATCGGCCCGTCCAGCTCGCACACGGTCGGCCCGATGCGCGCCGCGCTGATGTTCGCCTCCGGCCTCGAAGCCGACGGGCTGCTGCCCCAAGTCGCCAGCGTGCGTGTGGAGCTGTACGGCTCGCTCGGTGCCACCGGCAAGGGCCACGGCACCGACCGTGGCGTCATCCTCGGCCTGATGGGCGAGGCGCCCGACACCATCGACCCCGACACCATCGAGACCAAACTGGCCGCGCTGCGCGCGTCGCAATCGCTGTCGCTGCTGGGGCGTCATGCGGTGCGCTTTACCGAGAAGGAGCACATCGCCTTCTACCGCCGCGAGGCGATGGCCGAGCACCCCAACGGGATGAAGTTCCACGCCTTCGACGCGGCCGGCGAGCGGTTGCGCGAGGCGCGCTACCTGTCGGTGGGCGGCGGTTTTGTCGTCACGGCGGGTGCGCCGAACACGCAAGTGCTCTCCGCGCACGACCAGTTGCCCCATCCGTTCCGCAGCGGCCGCGACCTGCTGACGATGTGTGCGGCGACCGGCAAGTCCATCGCCCGCCTGATGCTGGAGAACGAGCTGACCTGGCGCAGCGAAGCCGAGGTGCGCAGCGGCTTGCTGAACATCTGGCACGTGATGCAGGCGTGTGTGGCGCGCGGCTGCCGCACTGAGGGGGAATTGCCCGGCCCGTTCCATGTGCGCCGTCGCGCTGCCGAGCTGTATGCACGGCTGACCGGCCAGGCAGAACGCACGCTGTCCGACCCGCTGTCGGTGATCGACTGGGTGAACCTGTATGCGATTGCGGTGAATGAAGAGAACGCTGCGGGCGGACGGGTCGTCACGGCGCCGACCAACGGCGCGGCGGGCATCATCCCCGCGGTGCTGCACTACTACGACCGCTTCGTGCCCGGTGCGAATGACAACGGCGTGGTGGATTTCCTGCTGACCGCTGGCGCGATCGGCATGCTGTACAAGATGAATGCGTCCATCTCCGGGGCTGAAGTCGGTTGCCAGGGCGAGGTGGGGGTCGCGTGTTCGATGGCGGCGGGTGCGCTTGCTGCCGTGCTTGGCGGTACGGCGCCGCAGGTCGAGAACGCTGCCGAGATCGGCATGGAGCACAACCTTGGTTTGACGTGCGACCCGGTGGGCGGGCTGGTGCAGATTCCTTGTATTGAGCGTAATGCGATGGCCTCTGTGAAGGCGGTGAATGCGGCGCGCATGGCGCTGCGTGGCGATGGCACGCACTATGTGTCGCTCGACTCCGTCATCAAGACGATGCGGGAGACGGGGGCGGATATGAAGACCAAATATAAGGAGACGGCGCGCGGGGGGTTGGCGGTGAATATTGTGGAGTGCTGAGTTTGGTTTGTTTTGGCCCCGGTGGTGCATCCCCTGTTTCATCCCCTGCCGGGGCTGACTCACTTTCTTTGTCTT
>CAJXMR010000246.1 GCA_913056305.1 uncultured Ralstonia sp. | reverse complement strand
ACGTGGTGAGCTACAACGATCCGTTCAACGGGATGCGCCACCGTGCCGCCAATGCGTGCACGAACACATCCGGTGCGGCAACCACCTGCAAATCCGTGGTGCATCTGCCGCTGGGCGGCATGACGCTGGCGTGGTTTGGTTCCACCACCACATATGGTGTTTCGATTTCGGTGACGAAGCCGGGCAGCTAGACGCCTCGCGCCTGATGTTTGGGGCGGTTGGCACCGGCTCATCTGGAGCCGGTGCCAACACAATATGCGGACAAGCTCCCGGCCTGGAAGGCGTCGCAGGCGTAGCAGCCCCCGCGTTACCTGACCACGCCCTCATACAGGCCGGTCACGTCATCCATCACCTGAAGAATGCGCTCGCTCGTCGTGGCGACGTTTCTCAGCTGCTCGTCGCGACTACCGGCCGTCTGTTTGAGCGCCTCCGCAAAGAACAGCCACTGCGTGTTGGCCAACTGCAGCTCACTGCTGATCGTCGCAGTGTTTTGCGGTGCCGAGGTGAGCAACGCTTGCGCGGCGGCGAACTCCTTCATGGCGGCGTCCAAGTCCTGCGTCATCTGCGCGGACGTGATGTCCCAGGCGCGGAACATGCTCAGCTTGGCGATGCGCTGCGAGAGCATCCGCTGGCGGCCGGCAACGTTGATTAGCTTGCCCGCCGTGGTGCCGGAATACTTCTCCAACTGCACCGTTCCCTGCTGCGCGAGCTTCAGCACGTCTTCGCTCGCTTGCGCGATCTTTTTCGCGTTCTCGAGGTTCGGGTTGCCGGTGGTGAGCAGTTGCTTGTACGCCAGCCATGCCTGCTCGAGCTTGCCGTAGGTGTCCTTGATGTCCGGCGTAGGCGCGAATGCCTTCAACTCAGCGAGTTGCTTCTCGAAGAGCGCAACGGACTGCTCGAGGATCTTCTTCGAATGGTCGACCTCGACGCCGAGACCGATCTCGCAGTAAGCCTTGGCCATGCGCTGCGACAGCATGCGCTGGCGGCCCGCCTTGTTGATGGCGGCATTGATGGTCAAGGTCTCGGCAGAGGCGGTGCCGATCAGGCCCGACATCAGGACGGAGCAGAACAACACGCCAATGAAATTCAGGTAACGCTTCAAGGAAGTCTCCGTGCCATTGGCTAGAGTAGGCACCCATCCGGAAAGACCCGCGAGCGAGGCCACCGGGGCTGGATGCCGGTTGTGCTGAAACACTTGCGCCAACGCGCTAGCGCAGCGAAATGTTCCAGGCCTTTTGCGAGTCCGGTTTTGATCTCGGTCGTTGATCGGTGCCGGTTTTCGCGGCATCGTTCGTGCCGACGACGTGGCGGATCAGTTGGTCCATCTCCTTGATGATGTCTGCCAGCACCGTCGTGATCACCGAGAACTCCTTGCCGTACGGGCCCGCACGCGCTGCCGAGATGCGCGCATTCATGGCGACGATGTTGGCCTGCATGGAAATGCCACCGAGGCGCTCGGCGATCTCGGTCTGATGTTTGCGCAGGCTGATCTCGCACAGGTGCATCTCCTCCTGGTAGGCCTGGGTGATGGTCTGCAGCAGCTCGAGCATGGGCGTGGCTTGCGTCACGAGTGCATCGAGGGCGAGGTTGCGCTTGGCCGTGCCGGACGACGGAAGGTCCATGGCGGTCTTGACCAAGGCGATGAACTCGCGGATGCGCGCGTCGCCACGCGGCTTGCCAAAGTACAGCTGCTGCAAGGCGTCGGAAAAGGCGCCTGGCAAACGCGCATTGCCTTTGACGAGATCGGCATGTGCCGACTCGAACATCGACAGGCACTTGCGCGCGATCTCGAGCGCAGTCGCATCACCCTGCGCGGCCAGCACCATCTGGAGCACGATCCGCTGCGACAGCATGCGCTGCCGGCCGGACAGGTTGATCAATTCGCCGATGGTCTCGACGGACACTTCAGCCGCGAAGGTCTGGGTGAGGGAAGCGGTCATGTCATGCCTTGCAGGTGGTGTCGATGCTGGCGCGTCTGCGCGCCGACAAAGAAAAAAGCGCCCCGAAACGAAACGCCTGCGAACCCGTCATCCGATTCGCGGCCATTTCGCTTCGGAGCGCCGTTGCTCCGCACGCCCCTTCTGGGGCATGTCTTTGCGGTTTGCCGATGTGTGTCGGGGCCGTCGTTGGCCCTGTGCTTGCCCATGCAATAGCCGTGCCACGCCTCAAGCCGTTGTCGCGTGGCTGGCCTGCCGGTCAAGCGCATGCACACGCCGCACTAATCTCGTGCCAGATGCCTCATGACGAGGCGTCCGCCGGGGCTTCCGGGCGGGGCGCCTGCACGGCCAAGTCACGGATCGGGCCTACACTGTTGCCTACGCGCACAAGCGCGACGCGGCAGACCGCGTATACATGGCGGCCGACGGCCACCATCGATTGATACCAAGGAGAGCAGTCCAGATGGCAACCCCTTCGATGTACGAATTCCTGGTTCCGAGCGTCAACCGCATGCTGGGCAATCTGTCGGTCTTGCTCGACAAGGCGGCCGCCCATGCGGAAGCGAAGAAGTTCGATCCGGCCAACCTGCTGAATGCGCGCCTGGCGCCGGACATGCATCCGTTCGTGCGTCAGGTGCAGATTGCCTGCGACGTGGCCAAGGGTGGCGCGGCACGTCTGTCGGGTACCGAGCCGCCGCAGCATCCGGATGTCGAGGCGACCATCCCCGAGCTGAAGGCGCGCATCGCCAAGACGCTGGAGTTCGTCAACAGCATCGACCCCGCCGCGTTTGCCGGCAGCGAAGATCGTGCGATCACGCTCAAGTCGCCGACGCGCGAATTGCACTTCGGCGGCCTGGAGTACCTGCGTGGCTTCGTGTTGCCGAACTTCTATTTCCACGTGACCACGGCGTATGCGTTGCTGCGGCATAACGGCGTGGAGATCGGCAAGTTCGATTACCTCGGCCGCCCCTGATTGATCGAACCCGCACCCAACAAAAACGCCGGCTGCCCGACCACGGGCGCCGGCGTTTTGCTGTCCGGGTTCAGCCGAGTTGCGGCTGCGTGGCGGTAAAGCTCGGCCGCTCACGCATCACGGCATGCCCGCGCCGGACGTTCGGGTGCGTCTCCAGCAGCGCCGCGCCTTCCGGGAACATGCCGAGGTACGCCAGGATCGGCGCAAGGAACAGGTCGGCCATCGACACCGTGCTGCCGACCAGGTAGTCGCGCTCGCCGTAAGCCTGTTCCAGTGCGTCGAGCTGCGTGGTGATCTCCGGCAACGCGGCGTCGATCACCTTGCGGTCCGGCTGCCCATCTTCGCCCTTGGGGAAGACGTACTGCAGGATGTAGCGGCGCACCATCGCGTCATACGCATGGCAGTTGATCAGGCTGATCCACTGCTCGCCGCGCGCGTGGGCGGTGGCGCCCCATTGCGGCAGGAGGCTGGGGCCGTCGAAGGCTTCGTCGATGTAGCTGAGGATGGCGCGGGTCTCGTAGAACTCGATCGGCCCATCGGTGAAGGCCGGCACGCGGCCGAAGGGGTTGTGCGTCAGCAGCTCGGGCGTGTGCGGGGGCACCGGGTTCAGCTTGTAGGCCACGCCTTTTTCTGCCAGCGCCATGCGCACGGTGCGGCAATAGCTGCTGCGCGGGTCGCCATAGACGGTGACGGTGCCGGCGGTGCCTTCCGGGTTCAGGTAGTCGTTGAGGCGGTTGAAGACCGATTGCCAGCCGGCCGTGTGGCCGTCGCGGCTTTGCGCGTCGGGGAAGCCGGTGTGGCGCATGTGCATGCTGGTGCCGCCGTCCTTGTCGGTGAGCGTGACTTCGATCAGCGTTTTCAGGTCGGGTGACATGGAGCCCGCTTCCCACCACCACGTGTAGGCGAGGAAGTTGGCGCGGTCGAGCTTCTGGTACTCGCCCGCGGCGATGTGCTTGGCGCCGTCGCGCCCGCCCATGACGATGCGGTATTGGCCACCGACGCGCGGGTCGGCGCTGGCCTCCACCACGCCCATGCCCCGCGGGCAGTGCCAGACCGCCAGCGCAGCCTGGTTGGTGAATGCATCGAAGACCCGCTCGCGTGGCGCGCGGATATGGCGGGTCATCTCCAGTTCAAATGTGGCGGCGCGGTCCATGGTGGTCTCCGGGGGGCTGCGTTAGTCCTGCGTGGGGGTGTCTGCGTCCGGGGCCGGAGCTGCAGCGTGGGTTTGCTCGACAAAGGCGACCAGGCGGTCCAGGTTGTCCTCCCAGTGCCGGCGGTAGCGCTCCAGCCAACCGTGCGCATCGCGCAGGGCGCCGGGGCGCAGGTGGCAGATGCGCCAGCGCGCGTTGATCTCGCGCTCGATCAGCCCGGCCTCGGCCAGCACGCGCAGGTGCTTGGAGATGGCCGGGGCGGACATGTCGAACGGGCGGGCGAGTTCGCTCACCGGGGCTTCGCCTTCGGCCAGGCGCCCGAGGATCGCGCGGCGCGTCGGGTCGGCCAGAGCGGCGAAGACAGTCGAGAGGGTGTCGTCTGAGGTCGGCATGGGTTCATTTAACCAATGGGTTAATCGACTGTCAAGGTCGGTTACATGCGGCTTTGGGGACGCGCGGGTCGCAAACGTTAAGGGGAGGTCATGCCAGTGCCCCGGCGCATCTGTCACAATCGCGCCCGTGGCCGGCGCGGGGGTGCCGGCACGTTCTGCTACCGGGCCTCAACATGCCGTTTCTTGGAATCGGGTTTCACGTCATCGTCGCGCTGTTCTTTGCTGTGCACGTGGTGCGCAACAACCAGAACATGTACTGGCTGTTCATCCTGTTCGCGTTTCCGCTGCTGGGCAGCGTGGTGTACTTCTTCGCGATCTACTTGCCGGAGATGCGCCATTCGCACGGTGCCCGCGTGGCGACGCGCGCCGTCACCCAACTGATCGACCCGAACCGCGCCGTGCGTGAGGCGCGCAACGACTTCGACCGCGCACCGACCGTGCAGCACCGCGTGCACCTGGGCGAAGCGCTGCTGGACGCCGGCAATGCCAAGGAAGCCCGCGAGCACTTCGAGCAGGCCGCCACCGGCCCGTTTGCTGGCGATGCGGCAGTGTTGCTGGGCCTGGCCCGCGCGCAGTTCGCCACCGGTGACGCGGCGCTCGCCAAGACCTCGCTCGACAAGCTGTTCGAGGCGCACCGCGCAGCCCGCCAGCAGCCAGATCCGACTTTGCTCTATACCCAGGCATTGGCCGCAACCGGTGCTGCCAACACGCGTGACGCCTTCGAGCATGCCCTGACCTGCGCTAACGATGCGGCTGCCCGCTGCCTGTTCGGCGAATGGCTGCTGACCCAGAACAACGACGCCGACCGCCAGCGCGCCCAGGCGCTGTTCGACGACATCCTGCGCGACGCCAAGCACTGGACGCGCTACGCCAAAGACCATAACCGCGAATGGCTGCAGCGTGCCCAGGCCGCCCAGTCTTCCTCCCGCTGATCCGTTTGATTCGACTTATGACGCTGTTGAAACGCAAATCCATCGAGGCCGTGGCCTCGCGCCGTCCTGCCCGCGCCAAGCGTGAAAATCGCCTGGACCATGACGATGAGCCGAAGCGCATGGCCCCGCGCTTTGCCCCGGTCACGTTCTCTGAGCTGTCGGGCGTGCGCTACCTGCACTTCGGCACCGAGTGGGTGCAGGGCGCCATGCGCCTGTCCAAGCCCGATGCCATCGAGCTGGAATACGCTCAGCAGATGATGGCGTGGCTGCTGTTCCTCGATCCGGCCTCGCGGCCGGATTTCCACGTGGTGCAACTGGGCCTGGGCGCTGCTGCGCTGACCAAGTTCTGCCACCGCCAGCTCGCGCCCGCGCAGGTGACGGCGGTGGAACTGAACCCGTCGGTGATCGTCGCTGCGCACAGCATGTTCGGCATGCCGTTCGACGACGCACGCCTGCAGGTGCTGGAGCAGGACGCCTACGACTGGGTGATGGATGCCAACCATCATGGCGCCGTCGATGCGCTGCAGATCGATCTGTACGACGCCACCGCGCGCGGCCCCGTGCTCGACACGCCCGCGTTCTACCGCGCCTGCCGCCAAGTGCTGCGCGCGCCGGGCGTGATGACCATCAACCTGTTTGGGGACCACACCAGCTTCCCGCGCAACATCGAGCGCATCTGCGATGCATTTGATAACCGCGTGCTGGTCTTCCCTGAGGTGCACGACGGCAATGTCATCGCGCTGGCCTTCAATGGACCTCCGTTGCAGGTCGGCTGGGATGCCGTGCAGGCACGTGCGGCAGCGCTGCAGGCCTCGCTCAAGTTGCCGACCAAGGGCTGGGCGGAAGGCCTGCGCAGCGCCAACGTTGGGCAGGAAGCCAAGCTGGCGATTTGATTTTTTGCTGTTGGTCCATCCCTTGTTTCATCCCCTGCCGGGGCTGACCTACTTTCTTTGTCTTGCCAAAGAAAGTAGGCAAAGAAAGGCGCGCCCGAGA
>CAJXMR010000245.1 GCA_913056305.1 uncultured Ralstonia sp. | reverse complement strand
CCGCGCCTGTTCGGCCAGCAGAAGATGTACAGCACGCGCCTGATCGAGGTGCACTTCTGGATCGCCACCATCGGCGTGGTGCTCTACATCGCTGCGATGTGGGTTGCCGGCGTGATGCAAGGCCTGATGTGGCGTGCCACCGAGGCTGACGGCACGCTCACCTACAGCTTTGTCGAAGCCGTGAAGGCAACGTATCCGTTCTACGTGATCCGCCTGCTGGGTGGCCTGTGCTTCCTCAGCGGCATGCTGCTGATGGCGTTCAACGTGTTCAAGACCATCCAGGGCAGCAAGGCTGTCGATGCACCGATCCCTCAACCCGCCCAGGCCCCGCTGGCCGCGGCACAGTGAGGAGACGACCATGAGCAATCAATCCAACCGCTTCTTCACGCACGAGACGCTGGAAAAGAACATCGGGCTGCTGATCATCGCGACCCTGGTCGTGGTCAGCATCGCCGGCCTGGTGCAGATCGTGCCGCTGTTCTTCCAGCATTCCACCACCGAGCCGGTCAAGGGCATCGCACCGTATTCGCCGCTGCGGCTGGCGGGGCGTGACATCTACATCCGCGAAGGCTGCGTCGGCTGCCACTCGCAGCAGGTGCGTACGCTGCGTGCCGAGACCGAGCGCTATGGCCACTATTCGATGGCCGGCGAATCGGTGTTCGACCACCCGTTCCTGTGGGGTTCCAAGCGGACCGGCCCGGATCTGGCGCGCGTCGGCCAACGGTATTCCGACGACTGGCATCGCATCCACTTGCGCGACCCGCGTGAGGTGGTGCCCGAGTCCAACATGCCGTCGTACGCATGGCTCGCCAAGACGCCGCTCGACAACCGCGACATCGAGACCAAGATGCGCGTGCTGCGCAAGCTGGGCGTGCCGTACACCGACGCGCAGATCGCTGGGGCCCGCGCCGAGCTCGAAGGCAAGACCGAAGAGGATGCCGTGGTGGCCTTCCTGCAGGGCCTGGGCATCGAGATGCGCAACGTGCGCGACGTCCCTGCAGCCGCCGCAGCGCCGGCCGCCGTCGCTGCCAAGGAGTAAGCCATGGCCATGCTGACCGCAATCTCCACCGCCGTGTTCCTGGTGCTGTTCGTGGGCATCACATGGTGGGCGTATTCGGGCCATCGCCGTGCGGCGAATGCGGAATCGGCAATGCTGCCGTTCCTGCTGCCCGATGAAGCCGAGGTCGCAGGCGGACGCACAGACGCGTCCCGCTCACATCAATAAGGACATCGAATCATGAGCGACTTCATTTCCGAGTTTTGGGGGTATTACATCGCGGCGATCGCCCTGGTGGGCATCGTGTGGTGCGTGTGGCTGCTGTTCTCGCAGCGCCGCATCACGATCGCGCCGGGGCACGCTGCCGGCGAAGATACCGGCCACGTGTGGGACGGCGACCTGCGCGAGCTGAACAACCCGCTGCCGCGCTGGTGGATGTGGATGTTCCTGCTGTCGTGCATCTTCGCCTTGGCCTACCTCATCCTGTATCCGGGGCTGGGTGCCTACGGCGGTGTGCTGGGCTTCTCCACGCGCAGCGAGCTGGCATCGCAGCGCGCGGCGGCCGAGGCGCAGGTGCGCCCGCTGTACGAGCGCTACGGCAACATGGACATCAAGCAGATCGCCGCAGACCCGCAAGCGCATGAAATCGGCCAGCGCCTGTTCCTGAACAACTGCGCGCAGTGCCATGGCTCGGACGCCGGCGGTTCGAAGGGCTTCCCGAACCTGACCGACAACGACTGGCTCTACGGTGGCGATCCCGAAACCATCCTGACCACCATCACCAAGGGCCGCCATGGCGTGATGCCGTCGCTGGCCGCGGTGGTGGACGGCAACCAGGCGGTCAACGTCGCCAACTATGTGCGCTCGCTGTCGGGCCTGTCGTATGACCCGATCAAAGCCGCGCGTGGCGAACCGACCTTCAAGTCAGTCTGCGCCGCATGCCATATGGCGACCGGCAAGGGCAACCAGGCTGTCGGTGCCCCCAACCTGACCGACCGTATCTGGCTGTACGGCAGCTCGGAAGCGACCATCGTCGAGACCATCCTCAAGGGCCGCGACAACACCATGCCCGCGCACGAGAACCTGCTGTCGCCGGAGAAGATCCGCCTGCTCGCCGCCTACGTGTGGGGCCTGTCGAATAACAGCACGCAGCCCGCGACCCAGCAATGAGCGACCACGAACCCGCCTGGCGTCCGATGACGCCCGCCGCTGCAGCGGCGGGCGCCGATGACACGCCCACCGAGCAGATGCTGTATGAAGTCCGGCGCAAGATCTATCCGCGCGCCGTGACTGGAGCGTTTGATCGCTGGCGTGTCTGGATGGTGCTGGCCACGCAGATCATTTTCTATGGCCTGCCGTGGCTCCAGTGGAACGGCCGCCAGGCGGTGCTGTTCGACCTGGGGGCGCGCAAGTTCTACCTGATCGGCCTGGTGCTGTGGCCGCAAGACGTGATCTACCTGGCCCTGCTGCTGGTGTTGTCGGCATTGGGGCTGTTCCTGTTTACGGCAGTGGCGGGGCGGTTGTTCTGCGGCTATGCCTGTCCGCAGACGGTCTACACCGAGATCTTCATGTGGATCGAGCGGCATATCGAGGGCGACCGCTTCGCCCGCATCCGCCTCGACGGCGAGCGCTGGAGCGCGCGCAAGCTGCGCCTGAAGACCGCCAAGCACACCGCCTGGGTGCTGATCGCGCTGTGGACGGGCTTCACCTTCGTCGGCTTCTTCACGCCCATCCGCCAGCTTGGCATGGAAGTGTGGACGCTGTCGCTCGGCCCTTGGGCGACCTTCTGGCTGCTGTTCTATGCGTTCGCCACCTGGGGCAACGCGGGCTTCATGCGCGAACAGGTGTGCCGCTACATGTGCCCGTACGCACGCTTCCAGAGCGTGATGGTCGACCGGGACACCTACGTCGTCACCTATGACACCCAGCGCGGCGAGCCACGCGGCAGCCGCTCGCGCAACGCCGATTTTGCCGCGCAGGGCCTCGGCTCTTGCGTCGATTGCAGCATCTGCGTGCAGGTGTGTCCGACCGGCATCGACATCCGCCAGGGCCTGCAGTACGAATGCATTGGTTGCGGCGCGTGCATCGACGCGTGCGACCAGGTGATGGACAAGATGCGCTACCCGCGTGGCCTGATCCGCTATACGTCGGAGCGCGCCATGCGCGATCGGCTAAACCCGAAGGAGGCGCGCCGCCATCTGCTGCGCCCGCGTGTGTTGATTTATGTCGGCATCATGCTGGTGCTGACAACCGGCTTCGTGGTGGCCCTGGCGATGCGCCAGCCGTTGAAGGTCGACGTCATCCGCGATCGCGGAGCGCTCGCCCGCGAGGTGGACGGCGGCAAGATCGAAAACGTGTATCGACTGCAGCTGATGAATGCGTCCGAGCAGCCAATGCGCGTGACCATCACGGCGGAAGGCCTGCCGGCGTTGGACGTGCAGGGCGGACGCGGTGAATCGACTTCGTTCGAGCTGGCTCCCGCGGCGAACCGGCTGGTGCCGATCCGCGTGCGCCGCCCGGCCGACGATGTCCAGCCCGGCTCGCACAAGATCCGTTTCGTCATCCAGGCAGACAAGGAGGGCAGCAGCCTCGTGCTGCGTGAGCCGTCCAGCTTCATCGTGCCGCGCTAACGCGGCCATCCAAATAAGGAGGCGCTGATGCAAGCAACCCAACCTTCCCAAGCTCAAGTCCATGCGCGGCCATGGTGGCGCGAGCCCTGGCCGTGGCTGCTGATGGCGGGCCCGTTTGCCGCCATGCTCGGTTGTGGCGTGACGATCTGGCTGACCGTCACCCACCCCGATGCCGAGGTTCACGACAACGTCGTACGACGCGGTCTGGTTGTCGAAAAGACCGTCTCCGTGTCGGCCCATGCCGGCCACGGGGAGGTCCGATGACGCGGCGCCTGCTGATGTGGATCCTGTGGCCGGCGTTCTTGGCGGCGGCGCTGGCCGAGCTTGTGGTGTTTTCCGTGGTGGACCCGGCCGACCTGCGCTTCTTCGGCGAGCAGATCACGGTGTCTTCCGAAGCGGTCTACACCGTTTCGTTCTTTGTGTTCTGGGTGATCTGCGGATTGTCGAGCGCGTTGACGCTGTATGTGTCACCGGGCATCGGCAAGCTGGAAGCGCACGAACATCCGCTCATCTGAGCGGACGGTGCAAATAGGTGGGGCGGTTCAGGACGCCTGGCCGCTCATCACCTGGCGCAAGCCGGCCACGTCGATCAGCTTGACGTGGCGCTGGCGGATCTGGATGAGGCCCGCCTCGGCAAAGCGCGAGAACAGGCGGCTGACGGTTTCCAGCTTGAGGCCCAGGTAGCTGCCGAGTTCTTCGCGGCTCATGCGCAGCACGAATTCCGTCGACGAGTATCCGCGTTCGGCCGAGCGGCGCGACAGGTTCAGCAGGAACGCGGCAAGGCGTTCTTCCGCACGCATCGAGCCCAACGTCATCAGCATCAGGTGGTCCTGCGAGATCTCCTTGCTCATGATGCGCAGGAACTGGTGCTGCAGCGAAGGCAGCCGGCGCGAGAGCTGCTGCAGATCGGTATAGCGCACCACGCACACCTCGGTATCTTCCAGCGCGGTGGCGTCCGACACATGGCACATCTCGCCGATGCCATCGAGTCCGACGATCTCGCCTGGCAGGTGGAAACCCGTGATCTGGTGCCGGCCGTCCTCGAGCGTGAGGTGCGTCTTCAGCGTGCCGAAGCGGATGCCGTACACGGCCTCCAGCGGCTCGCCAAGCGAATACAGCGTCTGGCCTTTCTTGATGCGGATGCGCTCGGTAACCAGTTCGTCCATTTTGCGCACGTCATCTGAATTCATGCCCACCGGGAGGCAGATTTGTCCGAGCACGCAGGTGGAACAACGGGAGGCTTGGTCGGTGAGCGCGATTCGTGTGAGCACGGGGGCGAGGGAAATCCGAGAGGGGTTGAATAGAATAATTGTTGTGCTACCGACGCATATTATAGCGGCGACCCTGCTGCCATCGGACGTTTCCGACAGACGGATTTAGGGGAGTTTCATTTGATCTGGAGCAAGATGGCAACGAGATTGGCCGTCAAACGGAAAGGATTGCGCCTATGAGTGCGGCTGCGTTGCTGAGCGTCTTCCTGATTGCGCTGCTGGGAGGGGTGCACTGCCTGGCGATGTGCAGCGGCATCGCGCTGGCGGCCGAGCGTGCGCAGGTGCCGGTGCGCATCGTCTCGCGTCGGCGCTTGTGGTTCGAGCAACTGGTGATGCATCTGGGGCGGCTCACCACGTATGCGCTGCTCGGTGCGGCGATGGGCGCGCTCGGCGCGGCGGCGTGGCGGCAGCAATGGCTGCCGATCCAGCGCGGCTTGTTTGCGTTGGCGAGCGCGTTGCTGGTCGCCTATGGGGTGCTGTTGCTCACCCGGGCGGCCGGCGATGTGTGGCGCAGCGCTTGGCTCGAGCGCGGGCTTGGTCGTTTGTCTGGTGGGTTGGCGGCGCTCGCCGCCCGGCTGCGCATGACGTCGTTGCGCGTGCGTCATCCGCTGGCCGGGCGCTACGTCACCGGGCTTGCGTGGGGTCTGGTGCCGTGCGGCATGGTGTACGGCGCCCTGGCCGTTGCGTTGCTGGCTGGCAACGCAGCTTCGGGCGCGGCCGTCATGCTCGCGTTCGGCGCTGGCACCCTGCCGAACCTGCTGATGATGTCCGGGCTGGCGGGCTGGTTGCGTGGCGTGTCGCGGATGCGCTGGGCGCGGGGCATCGCGGGTGCCGCCATTGCCGCATTCGGGGTCTGGGGGCTGGTGTGCGCGGCGTGGTTGCCGGAGATGCTCAACGCACATGGTTTCTGCCTGGTGCTGTAGGCGTTTGAATCACCTGCGGCCCCTCGTCTGGCATGGGGCGGGGCGCTAGGACATCTTCCATGTTGCGGGCGCGCAGGAATATGCCCTACAATCAGACGCAATTCGACTCGCTCCCAGCCGCGCAGATCAAAATCTCGAGCGTGGCGCCAAGCGAAGCCATCCAGCGGCACAGCCGCCCTGGACCGTCGATTTGGGTGTGCCGCCGGTCAGCAGTGGCAGCCGCCCGGTGCAAGAGCCGCCCCCTTGGCGGCGGTAGAAATTGCCCTTGTGGTGCCTGACCGGCACCGGATCAACTCGCTCCTCCGGCCCATCAGCGGGCAAAAGCCACTGTGTTTCGGTGCGAGGCCTAACGGCCGACGCGCGCCGGGCCCGGGCGGGCAACAGCATTCAGAATGCCGCGTATGTCGCGGCGGAACGGAAACCTTCAGCGTGACGGCAATCGCCGCGCGCGTGCAATGACGAGCCGCTCAACCCGATGAATACCCAAGAGGCGAAAATCGTCCTCGAGACCGCGCTGATCTGCGCGCAGGACCCGTTGCGAGTCAATGACTTGCGCAAGCTGTTCGACGAAGATGTTTCCGC
>CAJXMR010000244.1 GCA_913056305.1 uncultured Ralstonia sp. | reverse complement strand
CAACCACACCATCGAACCCCAGGGTTGCAAAAGTGGGGGTGACCATAGATTTTTGTTGCACATCGAGCGGCGTCAATCGCCGGACGGCACCGCGCCACCGGCCATCACCGGCTGGCGCGACGCACGTGCGGCACGCCAGGCCCACCACAGACGCAACCCCAGCAACAGCGCCATCACCGCCGCGTAGATCGACACCTCGGCAAAGTCGTGCTTGCCAGCCTTGTGCCACCAGTAGTGCAGGATGCCGAGCACGCCGGTCACGTACACCAGCCGGTGCAGCCATTGCCAGCGCTTGCCGCCCAGGCGCCGCACCATCGCGTTGGTGGAGGTGGCGGCCAGCGGAATCATCAGCACGAACGCGGTAAAGCCGACGGTGATGAAGGGTCGCTTGACGACGTCCTTCAGCATCGACGCAGGATCGAGCCCGCGGTCAACCAGCAGCCAGATCAGGAAGTGGACCGTGCCGTAGAAGAACGTGTACAGCCCCAGCATGCGGCGGATGCGGATCAGCCAGTTCATGCCGGTGAGGCGGCGCAGCGGCGTGATGGCCAGCGTGCAGCACAGCAGCACCAGCGTCCACGTGCCGGTCGAGCGCGTGACGAACTCCAGCGGGTTGGCGCCGAACTGGTCAGTCGCGCCCAGCACCAGCAACCGCAGGAACGGCACCAGCGCGACCAGCCACACGACGATCTTCATCACGCGCAGTTGCTTGGGCGACAGCATGGAAGGCAGGGCTTTCACGGGGCATCCTCAGAAGAACTTGCGCAGGTCCATGCCCGTATAGAGCGAGGCAACCTGATCGTAGCCGTTGAACATCAGCGTCTTGCGCTTGGGCGCGAACAGGCCGCCGAAGCCGCCCTTGTCCTCGCCGATGCGGCGCTCGGTGGCCTGGCTCCAGCGCGGGTGGTCCACGGTCGGGTTCACGTTGGAGTAGAAGCCGTACTCGTTGGAGGCGGCGAGGTTCCAGCTGGTCGGCGGCTGCTTGTCGACAAAGCGGATCTTGACGATGGACTTGGCGCTCTTGAAGCCGTACTTCCACGGCAAGACCATGCGCACCGGGGCGCCGTTCTGGTTCGGCAGCACCTGGCCGTACAGGCCGAAGGTGAGCAGCGCGAGCGGGTGCATGGCCTCATCCAGCCGCAGGCCCTCGCTGTACGGCCAGTCGAGCACCGGGCTGCTGACGCCGGGCATCTGGCGCTTGTCGGCCAGCGAGATGAACTGGATGTACTTGGCGCCGCCCAACGGCTCGACACGGCGGATCAGCTCGGCCAGCGGAAACCCGACCCACGGGATCACCATCGACCAGCCCTCGACGCAGCGCAGACGATAGACACGCTCTTCCATTGGCGCCAGCTTCATCAGGTCGTCCAGGTCGTAGGTCTTGGGCGTCTTCACCAGCCCTTCCACGCTGACCTGCCAGGGGTGCGGGCGCAGCGTGCCGGCATAGCGCGCGGGGTCGGACTTATCGGTGCCGAACTCGTAGAAGTTGTTGTAGCCCGTCACCTCGTCGAACGGCGTCAGCTTCTCGACCGTGGTGTAGGCGGTGTTCGGCTTGGCGGCCAGCTTGGCCAGCGCCGGGTTGGCGGCAAAGGCCTGGCGCGCGGCCCATGGCGACAGCGCCGCACCGGCCGCCCCCAGCGCCGCGGCGGTCAGCAGGCGGCGGCGCTGCTCAAAGATGTGCTGTGGCGTGATCTCGCTGGCAGCAATGTCATCTCCGCGCAGCCAGCGGTCGGTCTTGATCAGCATGGTCGGTGGTCCTCGTTGTGCGGGCGCCAGCGCAAGCTGGCTCCCATGTGCGTTGGTCGCGCCCGCGCCGCCAACCTGACAGCGCGCGGCGAAATTTTTCGGGTGCTCATTGCTTGGGCGCAGGCCCGGTGAATTCGCTGTACTGCCGGTACACCGTCTGCGCCACTTCCAGCAGCTGCGGTCGCGCCAGCGGTCCGGATACCGCAAACCCCAGCCCGTGGTCCGCCCAGTAGAACGCCATCGGCGGCGGCTTGTCCACCGCCGGATGCATCGCCGACAGCACCCGGCTATCCGGCGCCAGCGTCTCCAGCCGGAAGCCGGTGTCGCGGTTGTTGGGCATGCGCCGCAATTGCACGGAGATGCGCGTGCCGTCCGGCCCCTCGTACATCAGCATGGCCGTGGGCGCATCCGCCACCACCGTCTGGCGCCCGCCGATCAACCGGTAGCCGAGCAACGTCAGGTCGGGGATATGCAGCTGCGCATCCAGCCGCCGCGACAGCCACGTGACGAGATGGGCCTCCTCGGCGGCCGGCACCTCCACCATATGCTTGGACTCGGGCGCGTAGACGACGTGCGATACCAGCGCGTCGTTGGCAAAGCGCCGCATCGGCACGGTGCGGTCCAGGGCGCCCCGGCCCAGCCAGCCTGCGCCGGTGCCGATGGCCAGGCACGCGACACCCAACGCCAGCATGCTCCAGCCGCGCATGGCGCCAAAGCCGCCCCGTGCCGGGGGGTGGCCCGCTGCCCGGTTGGCCGCCTGGATCGCCGCCGGGATGCGGCGCTGCGGCACCACTTCATTCAGCAATGGGTCGAGCGCGCGATGCAGTTGCGCGTCGACGCGGCGCCACGCTGCCACCTCGGCGGCAGCGCCGGGGTGCGCCGCCAAGTACGCTTCCACGGCGGCGCGGCGTGCTGCGTCCAGGCGGCCGTCGGCGTAGGCGTGGAGTTCGTCAATGTGGATGGCGCTGTGGGGAGAATTGGCGGACATGGTCGGCCTCACTTCACGCGGTGTAGCGTGGTGCTGCTGTCGGCGGGCGGTCCCGATGCAGCGGGTGCGCCGTCGAGCGCCACACGCATCCGCTCGCGTGCCCGCGACAGGCGCGACATCACGGTACCCACCGGCACGCCCAGCACGTCGGCGGCTTCGCGGTAGGCGAGCTGCTCCAGCCCGACCAGTAGCAATACCGCACGCTGGTCCTCAGGCAACGACGCCAGCGCGCGCAGCATGTCGCGGCGCAGGCCGGGGTCTTCGTTGATCGGGATCTCGGGCGGTGTGTCGGTCAGGTCGAGCCGATCGGGCCGGCGCACGGCGTTCAGGTGCAGGCGATGCATGATGGTCAGCAGCCACGCGAACAGCGGGTCACCCGCCTCCACCGCCGCGCCCAACACGCCCAGCCGCGTCGGCCGCAACTGGAAGCGCCAGCGGAACCGCCAGGCGCGCTCCAGCGTGTCCTGCACGAGGTCGTCGGCGCGGGTGGCGTCGCCGGTCAGGCCGCGCGCGTGGCGGCGCAGGCGCGGCGTCAGCGCGATCAGGCGGCCGGCGAGGTCGGACATGGCACGCGCGTGGTGGGCGGAACGTGGGTGGCGCGGCAGGCGCGCTTATGGCTTGGCGAGGTGCCAGATGTTCAGGAAACCGTCGCCGGTCTGGTCGCCGGGCATCTTGTCCTTGCTGAACAGGTAGAGCGGCTTGCCATGGTAGGCCCACTGCTTCTTGCCGTCGTCGCGGGTGAGGATGGTGTAGTCGCCGGAGGCCTTGTCGGCGTCATTGGCGGCCAGCGGCGGCCAGGTGTTGGCGCAGTTGCCGTTGCAGGCGCTCTTGCCGGCCATGGTGTCGCGGTCGAAGGTGTAGAGCGCCATGCCGTGGGCGTCGGTGAGCGTGCCATTCATCACCTTGACGGCCGACGGCGTGGACGACACCCCCATGCCCATGCTGCTGCAGCCGGCCAGACCCAGCGCGGCGAGCGTCATGGCGCCGGCGGCCAGTGCCAGGCGCGCGCCGGACACAGAACGGGACAACACAGGAAAGGCTGCGGACTGGCTCATCTTGTTCTCCTTGGGATGGAGGGGCGCGGGAATCGCGCCCTCATAGAGCAGTAAACACGCTGTGTGCGTCTTTATTCCAGTCCGCCGACGATTTTTGTGACTTACAGCTCGCCGTAGCTGTGCAGACCCGAGAGGAACATGTTCACCCCCAGGAAGGCGAACGTCGTCACCAGCAGGCCGATCAGCGCCCACCACGCCGCCATGCGCCCGCGCAGCCCCTTCATCAGCCGCATGTGCAGCCAGGCCGCGTAGTTCAGCCAGACGATCAGCGCCCAGGTCTCCTTCGGGTCCCAGCTCCAGTAGCCGCCCCAGGCGTCGGCCGCCCACAGCGCACCGAGGATGGTGGCGATGGTGAAGAATGCAAAGCCGACCGTGATGGCCTTGTACATCACATCGTCCAGCACCTCGAGCGACGGCAGCCGGTCGACCAGGATGCCGTGCTCCTTGAGCAGGTAGGCCCCGCCCACCATGGCCGCCAGGGAGAACGTGCCGTAGCCGATGAAGTTGGCCGGCACGTGGATCTTCATCCACCAGCTCTGCAGTGCCGGCACCAGCGGCTGGATCTCCTGCGCGCCGCGCGACACCGTGTACCACAGCAGAAAGCCCACCGCCGCCGACACCACCAGCATCACGAACGGCCCCAGCGCGCGCGTCTTGTAGCGCTGCTCGTAGTACAGGTAGAACAGCGAGGTGATCAGCGTGAAGAGGATGAACACCTCGTACAGGTTCGAGATGGGAATGTGCCCGATGTCGGCGCCCACCAGGTAGGACTCGTACCAGCGCACCAGCATGCCGGTCAGGCCCAGCACCACGGCGGCCCAGCACAGCTTGCTGCCGATCGCCCCGCCCGCCTCCCAGCGCGCCGCCAGGCCCGCCCAGAAGAACAGCGTGGACAGGAAGATCAGCGCGCTCATCCACAGGATGGCCGACTGGCTGGCGAGGAAGTATTTCAGGAAGAAGGCGTGGTCGGCACGGGCAAGCTCGGGGCCGTTCGCGCCGCTGTACTGGGAGATGGCGAACAGCGACAGCGCGGCCAGCCCGATCATCAGCACGCGCACCGGCTTCCAGGTCCAGCCCAGCCATGCGAAGGCCGGCACGGCGGCCACCAGGATGCCGCGCTCGTAACCGTCCATGTAGGCGCCGTAGCGCGAGAAGGCATAGCCGGCGCCAGCGGCCAGAAACACCGCGAACAACCAGTCGAACCAGCCCAGGCGACGGAAATAGGACGGACGCTGCAGCGCACCAAGATCAGCGGCCACGGCAGTCGCTGACGACGATTGGGGGAGATTGGTCGCTTCCATCACCGGCTCACTTCGTTGGTTTGGGGTCGGCCTGCGCTGCACTGGCGGGGCCGGGCGCGCCGACAGCGGCGCGGACATCCTGCTTGAGGCGCTCGTATTCGCGGTCGAAGTCGAGCGTGCGGCGCGTGGTCGACATGGCGGTCAACACATGGGCGCCGGAGGCGGATTCAGTACCGTTGGGGCGAATCCACAGCCACCAGCGGCGCTCCCGCACGTAGAACATCGAGAACACGCCCAGCACCAGCAGCAACGACCCAAGATACACGATGTTTTTGCCCGGCGCACGCGTGAGCTGGAACACGCTGGCCTGGACTTGCTGGAAATCAACCAGCTGCAGATAGACCGGCGCGCCGTAGAAGAAACTGTCCGACAGCGAGTTGATGGCGGTCTGGAGCCATTGGCTGCTGGTCGCGTCGACCGTGGGCGCAGGCAGGCCGTCCTGCGCGCGGGCCAGTTGCCACAGCTCCCAGACCGCACTGTTGATGATCTTCATCAGCACGTCGGCAGCCTTCTCGCGCTCGCCCTCGGGCACCGACTTCTGCAGGAAGTTGGCCACCGCCGCAAAGCCGCCCTCGCCGTTGGCCGGGGCACCCTTGATGTCGGTGACGCCGGCAAACAGGTCGAGCGCGCGGCGGGCGCTCTCCGCCAGCTGCGCACGCAACTGGGTGCGGTCATCGCCCGGCATGGAGAGCAGCGCGAAGCGGCGCGCCGCCTCGCCGCGCATCGCCGGGCTTTGCAGCGCGGCACGCAGGCGCATCCAGTCGTTGACGGTGCCTTGCACATCGGCGGGAATGCGCAGGTAGCGGAACGGCTCGTCCGGCTGCGTGCGCACACCGGCCAGGA
This sequence comes from uncultured Ralstonia sp., assembly GCA_913056305.1. Taxonomy (GTDB): domain Bacteria; phylum Pseudomonadota; class Gammaproteobacteria; order Burkholderiales; family Burkholderiaceae; genus Ralstonia. Next base: position 508 of record CAJXMR010000244.1, on the reverse strand, counting down.
ACACCGATTGGCCCTCGAGCGTGATCGGCAGCATGTAGTTGCTGAACTCGCGCGCCTGCCCGTTGGCGTCGCGCAGCTTGTACTGCACCGACGGGCCGACGTTGCGCAGGTCGCGGTCGCGCGTCATCTTGGTGACGTTGCCGAGTTCGGCGCGCAGGCCGGCGTCCCCCGCCCCCTTCTTGCCGACGCCGCGCGCGTCCTGCTTGCCAGCGGCATCGGTGACGGTCTCGACGTTCATCAGGCGGAAGTCGGTGAACTCCACCGTGTAGTCGGCACCGGGGCCGGCGAGTTTGGTGTTCTCGCCCACCGTACCGCCCAGCGCGAAGGTCTTGCCATCCGTGCCACGCATTGGGAAGCCGGTCAGCTTGAGCTTGGAGCCACCGTCTTCGAAGCTCGACTGGTAGATCGCCACGCCGTCGATCACGAAGGGCTTGTTCACCTCGACGCGCGCGTCGGTCTGCTTGCCGGTGCGGCGGTCGGTCACGACGATGTCGCTGGCAAACAGCTT
>CAJXMR010000243.1 GCA_913056305.1 uncultured Ralstonia sp. | reverse complement strand
GGTGGTGATGGTCACGCACGATGTGGATGAAGCGGTGCTGCTGGCGGACCGCATCGTGATGATGACGAATGGGCCGGCTGCGACGATTGGTGAGGAGTTGACGGTGGATTCGCCGCGGCCTCGGGATCGGATGGCGTTGGCGGAGGATGCGACTTATCACGCTTGCCGGACGGCGGTGTTGGATTTTCTGTATCGGAAGCAGAGGCATCCGGTGGCGGAGGCGGCTTGATTCACTGTGGGGATGGCTTTGTTGTTTTACCTTGGTGGTCCATCTCCTGTTTCATGCCCCGGCAGGGGATGAAACAAGGGATGCACCACCAGGGCAAAAAACACCGCGACATGGCGCCAGCGCGCAACCCACAGCGCTATGATCACCCCCGAGCCCATCACCCGCGCCATGAACAATGCCTGCCCCTCCCATCCTCCCCGACACCGCCGCTGAAGACGCCCTCGCGAACGCCCCCTTCCCCGCTGCCCGCTTCATCAAGGAAATTGGCCGCGGCGCAGACGGCGCCCGCGCGCTAGTCAAGCACGATGCCCGTGCGCTCTTCACGGCCATGCTGGAAAGCCGCATCTCCGACGTGCAGCTCGGCGCCATCCTCATGGCCTACCGCATCAAAGGCGAGACCCCGGAAGAACTCGACGGCATGCTCGAAGCCACGCATGCGCATTGCCGGCCGCTGCCGGCGCCGGACACGCCCGAGCATGCGTTGCCAGTTGTCATCCCCAGCTACAACGGCGCCCGCCGCCAGCCGAACCTGGTGCCGCTGCTGGCCAAGCTGCTGGCGCGCGAAGGTGTGCCGGTGCTGGTGCATGGCATCCGCCGCTTCGACGGCCGCGTCACCACGGCTGCGCTGTTCGAAGCGCTCGGCTGGCCGGTCTGCGAACACATGGACGACGCCCGCGAGCGCCTGGAGCGTGATCGCCTGGCCTATGTGCCGATCGACGTGCTCTCTCCCGAACTGACGGCACTGCTGGATAAGCGCGAGATCGTCGGCCTGCGCAATTCCGCCCACACGGTGGTGAAGATGCTGCAGCCCGTCGGCGGGCACGCGCCGCACGAGGCGCTACGGCTGGTCAGCTACACGCACCCGGAATACCGCGACACGCTCACCGATTACTTCCTGCGCCATCCGGCCAACGTGCTGCTCTCGCGCGGCACCGAGGGCGAGGCGGTGGCCGACGCGCGCCGCGGCAGCGCCATCGAGTGGCTGCATGACGGCGAGCATGAAACCGTGATCGAAGCAGTGGAAGGCTCCAGCGGCACGCCGCCGGAGCTGCCGGCCGGCACCGACGTTGCGGCAACGGCGCGCTGGATCGAAGCGGTGCTGAGCGGCACGCAGCCGGTGCCGGAGCCGATCGCCAGGCAGGTGCGCGCGATCGTGCGCTGCGCGCGCCCGGCGCAGGCAGCCTGACGACCTAGGCGCCGCCGTGCTCGGTCGTCAACGCGCCGGCAGCGGAATGCGCTCGGTCTCGCCCGGCACGTGGGCGAAGCGGTCGTCCTGCCAGCGCTGCTTGGCGTCTTCGATGTCGGCCTGATCGCTGGCGACGAAGTTCCAGTAGATGTGCCGCCGGCCGTCGGTCGGTGCGCCGCCCAGCAGCATCACGCGTGAGGACACCTGCGCGGTGAGCGTCACGTCGCCGCCGGGCTCCAGCACCGCCAGATGCTGCGGGTCGAGTGCCTCGCCGTCGATCGTGACGGCGCCGTCGACGAGATAGACGCCGCGGTCTTCATGCTCGGGCGGGATGACCAGCGATGCGCCGGCCGCCAGCTCCAGCGCCACATACAGGGTGCGGGAAGAGACCTGCACCGGCGCCGTCAGTCCAAACGCATCGCCGGCAATGACGACCCCCTGCACGCCGGGGCAGTCGAACTTGGGCAGCGTGTCGGCGGCATGGTGCGCGAAGCTGGGCGCGACTTTCTCCTGGTCCTTCGGCAATGCCACCCAGGTCTGGATGCCGTGCAGGCGCTCGCCGCGTGCGCGCGCCTCGGGCGACGTGCGCTCGGAGTGCGCGATACCGGTGCCGGCCGTCATCCAGTTGACGTCACCGGGGACGATGGTCTGCACGCTACCCAGGCTGTCGCGGTGGACCATGCTGCCGTCAAACAGGTAGGTGACGGTGGCCAGCCCGATGTGCGGGTGTGGCCGCACGTCGACACCGTCGCCCGGCGCGAAGTCGACCGGGCCCATGTGGTCGAAGAAGATGAACGGCCCCACCGTCTGGCGCGCGGCGGACGGCAGCACGCGCTTGACCGAGAAGCCGCCCAGGTCGCGCACGTGCGGACCGATGATGTGCTGGATCGATGTCATGGCTGGGTCCTGTGCTCAAGCGCGTTCGGCGAGTTCGGTATCGATGCTGATCTCCACCTCGGTCATCAACTTGTGGACCGGGCACTTGCCGGCGACGCGCAGCAGGTCGGCGCGCTGCTCGTCGGTCAGATTGCCGTGCAGCGTGAGCACGGTGCGCAGCTTGTAGCGGCCCTGGCGCTCCTGGCTGCCATCAGCCTCGACCGCCACGTCGATGGAGTCCAGCGGGTACTTGCGCTGGCGCGCGTAGAGCGTGACCGTGAGCGTCTTGCAGGCGGCCAGCGCGGCATTGAAGTACGCATGCGGATCGGGCGCGCTGCCCTCGCCGGTGGGCTTGGGCACGTCGGTGTAGGTCACCCCTTCCGGGAAGGTGACTTTGTGGCGGAAAAGACCTTCCACATCCTTGCTGACGACGATGGTCATGACGGCTCCTGAGCGTGGCCCGGCGCGCGACAGGCGCGCCACCCCGGCAGTGTAATCAACTGTGCCGACGGCGCACCAAGTGGTGCGCTCGACGCTTTCCTCGCAGCCCGTGTAGCCGGCCTCCCCCCTGACCGGTGGTTTGATCCGGAAACGCTCAAGTCGGCCGTGCTTGCTGCCGTTTCACCGGGTAGGACACCCACGTCCAGATTTCAGACCGTCCCCACACGCGCCCTCGCATGGTTTCTCCGCGCCCGTTTGCCGCCGCTGCCGGTGTCATCGGATTGTTCCTCCTGCTGTTTGCCCTCACCGTCATGGGCGGTTGGCTGCTGCATTGGCCGTGGGCGGTGACGCTCGGGAGCGCGCAGCAGGTGATCGTATTCGGTACGGGGATCAACCTGGCGCTGCTCGGCATGGGCGTGCTCACGCTGGCCGTGGGCAGTGCACGGCCAGCGTTGGCACCGCGTGCCGCCGCCGTGGCGACGGTGTGCGGTGGCGCGGTCGCCCTGCTGTGCGTGTTGCGCAACATCGAGGCAGCGACAGGCTGGGCGGTGGCGCTCGACGTGCAGGAAGTGCACCGGTGGCTCGACCGCCAGTGGCTATCGGACTGGGCCGGCGCGCTGAACCCCAGCCAAGCGCTTGCCCTCGGCACCACCGGGCTGGCCCTGGCGTTGGCACCCTGGCTCTCACGCTGGCGCCGCGTGATGCTGCTGTGCGCCCTGCTGGGCGTGTCGCTGCTCGTCAGCAGCGCGGATCTGCTGGGCGAGGCGATGTCGCTCGACTATCTGTACCCGACCTGGCTGAAATGGCGCGCGTCGGATGCCTCCGCACTATGCAACATGCTGGCGGTCATCGCGATCGGCTGCGCGGCATGGGCTCGCTCCCCACAGCGGTGGCAACCCAGGCTGTCGCAGGAAGACACCATCGTGTGGATCAGCGGCGGCTGCATGGCGCTGGCCGGCCTGGGCGCCACCATCACCGCCTTCATCCTGCAGATCGACGGCGCCAACACGACCTTCAGCAACATGCGCACGCGGGCGCTGGCCAGCTACGCCGAGGAATTCGACCAGGCCTTGGCGGCGCGCGCCGAGAACCCGCGCCTGATCGCGGCCGTGATCCGCGTGCAGGACGTGATGCGCCGCCCCGCCGACAACGCGGCGCGCCTGCGCGGCATGACGGCGCTGCAGAGCTACCGCGACCAGGGCTATTCCTACCTGGCGCTGCGGACGCTGGCGGGCGAGCCGGTGCTCAGTCTCGGCAGCGCGGCGCCACATCCGGAGCTGGCCATCCCGCTGCACGCCGGCCTCGCGCCTGAGCGCGCGACGCTGCAATGGGTACGCGGTTTCGCCATGCGGACCGAAACGCCGGTCATGGCCGACGGCCTGCAGGTCGGCTGGCTGGTCGCCGAGCAACCGCTTGCGCACATGACGCGCCGCTATACCGACACGGCCGGCCTGGGCGAGACCGAAACGCTGGCCATGTCGGGCCGAGACACGCGCGGGCGCTTGATGTCGTTCCCACAGCGCTTTGACAACGCCGTCTTCGAGCTGCCGGCCTGGACGCTCGAATCCCAGCCGCTGCCCTCGCGCATGGCCCTGGCCGGCCAGACCGGCTATGGCCAGTGGCACGACATCCACGGCACGCCGACCGCCTTCAGCTACACGCCCATCGGCCACACCGGCCTCGCGCTCATCAGCAAGATCACCAGCGCCGAGCTCTACGCACCGATGCGCCAGCAGTTCGAGCGCCTGAGCGCCCTCATGCTGTGCCTAATGATGGCCGGCGTGGTGACGATCCGCCTGACGGTGCGGCCCTTCGCCAACCGGCTGGCGGCCTCCGAGCGCGCGCTGCGCAAGGCCAACGAAAACCTCGAGCGCCGGCGCGATGCCCTGCGTGCCAGCCGCGAGCAACTGCGCCTGGTGGCCGACAACGTGCCGGCCCAGCTGAGCTATATCGACACGGACAACGTCCTGCGCTTCGCCAGCCGCACCCTGCTCGAAGCCTTTGGCCGCAGCGAGGCCGACATGCTCGACCACCACGTGCGCGAGCTCTACGCCCCCGACGACTACCGCGCCCTGCTGCCCTACATGACCGAGGTGCTGGCCGGCTACCCCGTGCAGTTCGAGCTGACCTCGATGCGCACCGGCACGCCACGCCACCTGAGCGGCCACTACTACCCCGACTACGATGATCGCGGCACGCTGCGCGGGTACTTCTCGGTGCTGCAGGACCTGACCCTGCGCACCAATGCCGAGCTGGCCCTGGCACGCAGCGAGCGGGCGCTCAAGCTGGTGCTCGACAACGCCCCGCTGCTGGTCTCGCACATCAACGCGTCCGAGGTCTTCACCTTCTGCAACGTCACCCATGCCCGCTGGCTGCAGCGCACGCCTGACGAGGTGTGCGGCCGCCGGGCACGCGAGGTGTTCACGCCGGGCACCTATGCGCTGCTGGCGCCGTACATCGAGCGCGCGCTGGCCGGAGAATCGGTCGAATTCGAGATCAACGCGCCGTGGTATGAGCGGGCGAACGGCGTGGGTGCTCGCAGCCGCACGCGCTACTTCCGTGGCCAGTTCGTGGTCGACGCCGCCGACACCGGCGAGCACGACGGCTTCTACGCCTTCGTGCAAGACGTGACCGAAGCCAAACGCAGCGAGATGGAGCTCTCGCGCATGGCGCACTTCGACGCCCTCACCGGCCTGCCCAACCGCTACGAACTCTACGACCGGCTGCGCACCGCCCTGGAGCGCCGCCAGCGGCAGCCTGCGCCGATGGGCGTGCTGTACCTGGACGTGGATCACTTCAAGCACATCAACGACACCTACGGCCATGCCGCCGGCGACGCGGTGCTGGTCGAGGTCGCCCGCCGGCTGCAGCACACCGTGCGCCGCACCGACACGGTCGCGCGCCTTGCAGGTGACGAATTCGTCATCCTGCTCGACCCCATCGACGCCCCCGATGACGCGCTGCACACCGCACAGAAAGTGGTGGCGGCGATTCGCCCGCCCATCCATCTGCGCGGCGACGTCGCGCTCAATGTCACGGCCAGCATTGGCGTCGCCTGCCCCGCCGCAGACGCTACCGACGCCGACGCCGTCCTGCGCGAGGCGGATCGCGCACTTTACTGGGCCAAATCGCGCGGCCGCGATACCGCGGCGTGAAGGCGGCATCACCGCCCCGATGACGCGAACCGATGCCGCGTCAGACAGTCTATGACTGGGTATGCCATTCATTCTGTTGCGCCGCAAACACCACACTATTGACAAATGTGATCTGATTTACGGGAACTATCAACCTGAAGAAAAGGTCCTATTAGCACTCATCCAGATGGAGTGCTAAGATGCCTCTCCAAACTTCCACTGGATTTCGACAGGAGTCCTGAGTGAACGCAGTCATTCCCGTGAATACCGCTTCCGCCATCACCGTGCAGCCCTCGGCCAATGCCTGGGCGCTGACGTTCCCCGGCAGCCTGGGCAACATCGACGCCTACATCCAGAGCGTCAACCGGGTGCCGATGCTTTCGGCCGAAGAAGAACAACGTCTGGCGCGCGAGTACCGCGACGACGACAACCTCGATTCCGCGCGCCGCCTGGTGCTCTCGCACCTGCGCCTGGTGGTGTCCATCGCCCGCCAGTACCTGGGCTACGGCCTGCCGCATGCCGACCTGATCCAGGAAGGCAACATCGGCCTGATGAAGGCCGTCAAGCGTTTCGACCCGGATCAGGGCGTGCGTCTCGTCTCGTACGCGATGCACTGGATCAAGG
>CAJXMR010000242.1 GCA_913056305.1 uncultured Ralstonia sp. | reverse complement strand
GACCGCATCCTGATGGCGATGAAGCGCGGCTACACGGTGCTCGAATACAAGAGCATCATCCGCAAGCTACGCGCGATCCGGCCGGACATCTCGGTGGCGACCGACTTCATCGTCGGCTTCCCCGGCGAGACCGATGCGGACTTCGCCAAGACCATGGACCTGATCCACGAGATCGGCTACGACACCTCGTTCAGCTTCATCTACAGCCCGCGCCCCGGCACGCCAGCCGCCAACCTGCACGACGACACGCCGCAGGCCGTCAAGCTCGAACGCCTGAAACACCTGCAGGCGACCATCGAAGAGAACGTCGTGCGCATCAGCCAGGGCATGCTCGGCAGCGTGCAGCGCATCCTGGTCGAAGGCCCGTCGCGCCGCGACCCGACCGAGCTGCACGGCCGCACCGAGAACAACCGCGTGGTCAACTTCGCCCTGCCCGATGTGCCGCAAGCACGCCGCGACCAGCTGGTCGGCCAGATGCTGGACGTGCGCATCGTGCAGGCCTTCCCGCACTCGCTGCGCGGCGAAGTCACGGAACAGCGCGTGGTCGGCGCGGCCAACTAATCATCGACACGCTTCCTCTATTTGATGAAACCGAACACCGCTGAATTCGTTGCGCCCAAGAACGACAACGCGCGCCTGCAGAACCTGTGCGGGCCGCTGGACGAGAACCTGCGCCAGATCGAACAGGCGCTGGACGTGACCATCAGCCGGCGCGGCAGCAAGTTCACCGTCCGCGGCGCCAACGCGCAGGGCGCGGCCAACGCGCTGGAAACGTTCTACAACGGCGCACGCGAGCCGCTGTCGGTGGACGATATCCAGCTCGGCCTGGTGGAGACCCGGCAGGTGGCCGCGCATGGCGCCTACGTGCCGGAAACGGGCCTCGACGTGCCCGACGGCAACGACCTGTCGCCGGTGCTGCATACGCGGCGCACCGATCTGCATGGCCGCACGCCGATGCAGCGCGAATACCTGCGCAGCATCCTGTCGCACGACCTGTCGCTGGGCATCGGCCCGGCCGGCACCGGCAAGACGTATCTGGCGGTCGCGTGCGCGGTCGATGCGCTCGAGCGCGACGCCGTCAAGCGCATCGTGCTGACGCGCCCAGCCGTGGAAGCCGGCGAGCGCCTCGGCTTCCTGCCCGGCGATCTCGCGCAGAAGGTCGACCCGTACCTGCGCCCGCTCTACGACGCGCTGTACGACCTGCTCGGCTTCGACAAGACGCAGAAGATGTTCGAGCGCCAGATGATCGAGATCGCGCCGCTCGCGTACATGCGCGGGCGCACGCTCAACCACGCCTTCATCATCCTGGACGAAGCGCAGAACACCACGCCGGAACAGATGAAGATGTTCCTCACGCGGATCGGCTTCGGCTCCAAGGCGGTGATCACCGGCGACACCACGCAGATCGACCTGCCGCGCGGCCAGAAGAGCGGCCTGATCGAAGCGCAGCACGTGCTGCGCGACGTGCGCGGCGTGGCCATCACGCGCTTCACCAGCGTCGACGTGGTGCGGCACCCACTGGTGGCACGCATCATCGAGGCCTACGACGAATTCCATGCCCAGCACAAGGACACCTAACGTGGCTAAAGCCAAGACCAAGAAGACCCAACCTGCCGCTCCGGCCACCCTCAGCCCGCGCGTCGACGTATTCGACGCCAAGGGCAAGCCGAAGACGGTGGATGCCAGCGCCCTGCGCATCGCCTTTGCCGACGGCCGCAGCCTGCTCGTCAGCCTGCCGGACACCGCCGATGGCGTGATCACCCTGGTCGCCGAGCACTCGGACGCCAACACGCACGCCATGCTGGCGCTGCGCCCCGAGCACCACGACAGCATCACGCTGCGCATCGAAGCCGAACCGGCCGAGGCGGTGGAAGACGACCTCGACGACGGCATGGCCGGCGCCGAGATGCTCACGCTCGAGCTGACCGTGCAGCACGGCGACGAACTCAAGGCCGCCGCCCGCAAGGCATGCCCCAAGGAGCAGGACATCGAGGCGTGGATCGCCCCGGTGCTGTTTGCCGATGCGCAGCTCAACGTGCGCTTCGTGGGCGAGGAAGAGAGCCGCACGCTCAACCGCACCTACCGCGGCAAGGACTACGCCACCAACGTGCTGACCTTCTCGTACGCCGAGAGCGAGGACGACCCGGTCGCTGCCGACATCGTGCTGTGCTGCCCGGTGGTCGAGAAGGAAGCGAAGGACCAGAAGAAGCCGCTGCAAGCCCACTACGCGCACCTGATCGTGCACGGCGCGCTGCACGCCCAGGGCTACGACCACGAAGACCCGGCCGACGCCGAAGAGATGGAAGGCATCGAGACGCAGGTGCTGGCCGACCTCGGCTTCCCTGACCCGTACGCGAGCCGCTGAAGCGAGCCTCGCCTCATCGCAAGACGCCGGCCTCGTGCCGGCGTTTTTGTTGGCGGCGCCCCAGCGGGCTCGCCCAGTGTTTCAACACTGAATCAGCCAACATTCCCGCAAACCCAATACTGGCAACGGTTTTCGGCACCCCCTCCGCCATTCGGCGCATGGCCGCGCCGGTCAAATCGCCCATGCATGTGCCCCATCACGTCGGCCGAATGGCACGTGCGCCGCTGGCCATACGGCGCATGGGTTTTGTTCTGGCGATTTCTATCCTCGACACATAAGCCGCCATTCGAGCGCGCTCTATGAACGACGTCGTCAACAGGCGTCACGGGCCAACCCGCGCACAGACGGGAGCGGCCCCGCGGGGAGGTCATCATGCGTCAACGCTTCATGGACAGCATTCCATGGGCCACGCTGCTCGTCGGCGTGGGTGTCGGTGCCGCGCTTGCGGTCACGCCCAGGATTGCGCACGCCGATCATCGGCAATCGTGCTACGCCGGCATCGTCATCGTGTTCGACGGCAAGTGGCACCCCGGCGGCGTGGTCGGCTGCCGCACCGTCAACGTGTCGGACGGCAACAGCGTGGTTGGCGTCGAAGCCAACCTGCTGATCGCACAAGGGACCATCCGGCCGCGCGTGCAGACGGTGGTCGGCAGCACCAGCGTGCAGGCGCTGATCGGCGGCGGCTACGATTTCGCGAGCAGCCAGGCCCTGGTTGGCGTAGGCGCGACCGGCGACCACTGGATCGCCGGCGTGGACAAGGAAATTGCCGGCCGCTGGACGGCCTACGGCGGCCTCACCACGCTCAACCGCTACCACGGCAACGACCCGGCAGACCCCGCCACGACGCCCGCACCGGCGTCGACGCCCAACAACGTCACGGCGCCGCCTTCCACCAACAACGTGGCGCCACCGCCTTCCAACAACAACACACCAGCCCCAGCACCGGCGCCTGGCAAGTCGCCTAGCCCTAGCCCTAGCCCTAGCCCTAGCCCTAGCCCGAGCCCGAGCCCGAGCCCGAGCCCGAGCCCGAGCCCGAGCCCGAGCCCGAGTCCGAGTCCGAGTCCGAGTCCGAGCCCGAGCCCGAGTCCGAGTCCGAGTCCGAGTCCGAGTCCGAGTCCGAGTCCGAGTCCGAGTCCGAGCCCGACCCCGGCTCCGACCCCGGCTCCAACCCCGGCTCCAACCCCGGCTCCAACCCCGGCTCCAACCCCGGCTCCAACGCCGGCGCCGTGCGGGTGCCATGGTGGCGATCACGGTGGGCACCATGACCATGACCACGACCACGGCGGTGACCATGACCGCGGTGGTGATCACGATCCAGGCCACAACGGGCATGGCGAGGGTGGCGACGATCACGGCAGCCACGGCCACGACGGCCACGAAGGTGGCGATGACGGCCATCACGGTGCCCACGACGGCGGTGGTCACCACCATGAAGACCGCGGCAGCGGCGATGACATCCACCAGGGCGACACCCAGGGCAACGCCGGCGACCAAGGCAACGGCAACCAGCCGGGCGGGACCGACTAGACACCGCCCCCCCGACGCGTACTTTGAGCGAATTACGGATCACATCCGATCGCGCACTAGACCCCGGCCACGAATCGGCCGCCCCCGTCATCGGGGCGGCTGGCCTTTTGGTGTATGCTGGGCCGATGTTTAACGACGCGCCTATGCGCCATGAATGATCCGTATCCCAGTCCGAAGCCGGCCGACAAACCCCGCTCGCTGCTCGAACGCCTGACCGACCTCATTTCGCCCGAGCCCGAATCGCGGGCCGAGCTGCTGGAAATCCTCCAAGACGCGCACGCGCGCAGCCTGATCGACGCCGACTCCCTGTCGATGATCGAAGGCGTCTTCCAGGTCTCCGACCTGTGCGCGCGCGACATCATGATCCCGCGCGCGCAGATGGACGCGCTCAACATCGCCGACGCGCCGTCTGAATTCATCCCCTTCGTGCAGGAAACCGCGCACTCGCGCTTCCCCGTGTATGAAGGCAGCCGCGACAACATCATCGGCATCCTGCTGGCCAAGGATCTGTTGCGGTTCTATACCGATGAAGACTTCGACCTGCGCGACATGCTGCGCCCGGCGGTCTTCATTCCCGAATCCAAGCGGCTGAACGTGCTGCTGCGCGACTTCCGCGTCAACCGCAACCACATCGCCATCGTCGTCGACGAGTACGGCGGCGTGGCGGGCCTGATCACCATCGAAGACGTGCTCGAACAGATCGTCGGCGACATCGAAGACGAATACGACTTCGACCAGGAAGAAGACAACATCCTGGCCACCGCCGACGGCCACATGCGCGTGCGCGGCCTGACCGAGATCAGCCAGTTCAACGACGCCTTCGGCACGCACTTCTCCGACGAAGACGTCGATACCATCGGCGGGCTGCTCGCCAACCACCTCGGCCGCGTGCCGCACCGGGGCGAGAAGATCGTCCTGGGCACATTCCAGTTCGACGTGCTGCGCGCCGATGCACGCCAGGTGCAGATGGTGCTGGTGCGTCGCCTGACCGCGTCCGGCGGCGATGCGTCGGCCGGCACCTCCAGTTCCAACCCCGCCTGATTCTTCCGTGCGCGCTCAGTTCTCCTCCCCTGCCGGGGCGTCCTCCCGCCGGCAGGACGCCCCGGCTGTGCCGCTCGCCCAGCTCCGTTTTGCGCTGCCGCTGGCGGCGCTGCTGGGCGTCATGCATACGCTGTCGTTTGCGCCCAACCACTGGTGGTGGCTGCAGATCCTGTCGCTGGCGGGTCTCGCGGCGCTGGCGCAGCGTGCCTCGCGGCTGCGCGACGTGGCGTGGGTCGGCGTTGCGTTCGGGCTGGGCTGGTTCCTGTCCGGCATCTGGTGGCTGTACATCAGCATGCACGTCTACGGCGAGATGCCGGCGTGGATGTCGGTCATCGCCGTGCTGGCCCTCTCGGCCTACCTGGCGCTGCACCCGGCGCTGGCGGCGTGGCTGTGGCAATGGCTGGTGCGCGGGCGCAAGGTGGGCGGTGCGGCCAGCGCGCTCATCTTCGGCGCGGCGTGGCTGCTGAGCGAATGGCTGCGCGGCACGATGTGGACGGGCTTTCCCTGGATCAACGGCGGTTACGCCCACACCGACGGCCCGCTGGCCGGCTACGCACCGCTCATCGGCGTGTACGGCATCGTGGCGATGGCGGCCACGCTGGCCGGCCTGCTGTGCGTGGCCGCCGAGCGCCGCCTGCACTGGCTGGCTGGCGGCGCGGGCGTGCTCGTGCTGGCGGCGGGCTGGCCGCTGCACACCGTCGCGTGGACACAGCCTGTGGGCAAGCCCATCTCCGTGCGCCTGCTGCAGGGCAACGTGCCGCAGAACATCAAGTTCGAGCAGATCGGCATCGACCAGTCGCTCGCGCTGTACACCAAGCTGGTGACCGAGCAGCCCGCGCAACTGGTGGTGACGCCCGAGACGGCCTTCCCGATCATGCTGCAGGAGATGCCGCAGGAGGTTGCGCTGGCCATCCGCACCTACGTCGATACGACGGGTTCGAGTGTGCTGTTCGGCGCAGCCAGCCAGGACTCGCCGGTGGACTACACCAACAGCGTGTTCGGCGTCGGCCCGCAGATCATCGGCGTGTACCGCTACGACAAGCACCACCTGGTGCCTTTCGGCGAGTTTATCCCCTACGGCTTCCACTGGTTCGTGCACATGATGAACATGCCGCTGGGCGACTTCCGGCGCGGCGCGACAGTGCAGGCGGCCATGCCGGTGGCTGACCAGTACGTCGCCCCCAACATCTGCTACGAAGACTTGTTCGGCGAAGAGATCGCCGCCTCGTTGCGACACGCGCCAGCCACCCTGCTGGCCAACACGACCAACCTGGCGTGGTTTGGCGACACCATCGCGCTGGACCAGCACCTGCAGATCTCGCGCATGCGCGCGCTGGAGACCGGCCGGCCGATGCTGCGCGCCACCAATACCGGCGCCACCGCAGTGGTGCGCCCGGATGGCAGCGTGCAGGCGCGGCTGCCGTCGTTCACGCTCGGGGCGCTGCAGGCCGAGGTGCAGGGCACGCAGGGCCTGACGCCGTACGTGCGGCTCGGCAACCTGCCCGCGCTGGGCGTGGGCGCGCTGGTGCTGCTGGTGGCGTTTGTGCGCCGCCGCCGTGTAGAGGCACACTGATCCATTGCGAGCGGGCGGCTTTCCAGGCACTTTCGGGGCTGCCCGCAAAAAACGCTAAAATTCAACGTTTTACGGCGGGCACGCCGCA
>CAJXMR010000241.1 GCA_913056305.1 uncultured Ralstonia sp. | reverse complement strand
GCTGCGCCATGCCGGGGCCGCGCATCAGCGCGCGCAGGTTGTGCGTGAAGCTGCCCGAGCCGATGATCAGCACGCCCTCGTCGCGCAGCGGCGCGAGCGTGCGGCCCATCGCCATCTGGCAGGCCGGCGACAAACCCGGCATCAGCGACACCTGCACCACGGGGAGGGTCGCCTCGGGAAACATCAGCATCAGCGGCACCCACGCGCCGTGGTCCAGCGGCTGGCGCGGGTCGAGCACGGTGGAGGCCTGCTCTTCCAGGCCCGGCACGATGTTGCCGTCGATCAGCGCGCGGATGCGCTCGGCCAGGTCGGGTGCGCCCGGTGGTGAATATTCCAGCGCATAGAGCTGCGGCGGGAAGCCACCGAAGTCATGCCAGGCCTCCTGCTGCGCACGCGCGGTGACGGCCGGTCGGCGCGTCATCCAATGCGGCGAGACCACCACGATGGCGCGGGGGCCAAGCGCGGCCATCTCTTGCCCGAGTGCTGCCAGCGTCTTGCCGACGGGGCCCGGATCGGCCGCCAGCATCGGCGACCCATGGGAAAGATAGAGCACGGGAAGCATGTCAAATTTCCTGAAGAATGTGCCAACCATTCTGCGCCGTCCGCACCTCTGCAGCGTGCATGGATTTGCAGGGAGGGGTCAGGAAAATTGAATGTCATGTGCGCAAAAAAGCCCGCCGAGGCGGGCAAACATGACGACCGGCCGATCAGCCGGCGGGGGAAACCTCCGGTGGGGGCGGCACGGCGGCAGCCGATTGCTCGGCCCACCCGCCGCCCAGCGCCTTGTACAGCGTCACCAGATTGTTCAGCCGCGACACCCGCAGCGAGATCAAGCTCTGCTGCGCACTGAATAGCGAGCGCTCGGCGTCGAGCAGCGTCAGCGCGTTGTCCACGCCGCGCTGCGTGCGCGCCTCCGACAGGCGGAAGCGGTTGCCCTCGGACTGCACCAGCGCCTGCTGCGCGGCCAGTTGCTCGTCGAGCAGCGCTCGGCCCGAGAGCCCATCCGACACCTCCTGGAACGCGGTCTGGATGGCCTTCTCGTACTGCGCCACGGCAATCTTCTTGTTGGCCTCCGACACGCGCAGGTTGGCCACGTTGGCGCCGCCCGCGAAGATCGGCAGGCTGATCGACGGGCCGAAGCTCCATGCGCCCTGCCCGCCCTTGAACAGATCGGAGAACGCCGTGCTGGCGGTGCCGTAGCTGCCCGTGAGCGCGATACGCGGGAAGAAGGCCGCGCGCGCCGCGCCGATGTCGGCGTTGGCGGCCTTGAGCGTGTGCTCAGCCTGCAGGATGTCGGGGCGGCGCTCGAGCAGCTCGCTCGGCAGGCCGGCGGGCAGGTCGGTCAGCAGGCCCTGCGTGTCGAGGTTGCCGCCGGCCGGCAGGTCCGCCGGCAGCGGCTGGCCGACCAGCACCACCAGCGCGTGCTCCGCCTGTGCCGCCTGCAGCTTGGACGAGGCCAGCGCCGTCTGCGCGGTGTTGCGCGCGGTCTCGGCCGAAGCCAGGTCCAGCGCGGACGAAGCCCCCACGTCGAAGCTGCGGCGGGTCAGCTCGTAGCTGCGCTGGTAGGAGTCGAGCGTCTCCTGCGCCAGCCGCACCTGCGCCTGCGCGCCGAGCAGCGACAGGTACTGGCTCGCCACCTCCGACACCAGCGTGATCTGCGCCGAGCGCTGCGCGGCCATGGTCGCGAAGTACGTTTCCAGCGCCTCGTTCTTCAGGCTCTGGATGCGGCCGAACAGGTCCAGCTCGTAGGCGGTGAAGCCGAGGCCGACCGAATAGCTGTTGCCCACGGTCGCCACGCCGCGCCCGGACAGGTCGCCCGGCGTGCGGCTGCGCGTGTCGGCAGCGGTGGCCGCGATGCTGGGGAACAGATCCGCGCGCTGGATCTGGTATTGCGCGCGGGCCTTTTCCACCTGCAGCGTGGCGACGCGCAGGTCGCGGTTGTTCTGCAGGGCAAGCTCGATCAGCTTCTGCAGGCGCGCGTCGGCAAAGAAGGCGCGCCAGCCGATGTCGGCGGCGGGCACTTGCTGCGCATCCTTGCGCGACGCGCTGTGCGGCGCGTCGGCCGGCCAGTCCTGCGCGACCGGGGCGTCCGGGCGGTGGTAGGTCGGCGCCAGCGTGCAGCCGGCCAGCGCGGCCGCCGCTGCGGCGGCCAGGGTCAGTCGAGTGAGTTGCGTGACCATGTCAGTGGCCCTCCGCCGGCGAGGTTGTGGTCGAGGTCGCCGGAGTTGCGGATGCCGGTGGCGCATCCTGGATCTTGAACAGCCGGTTCACCACCACGAAGAACACCGGCACAAAGAAGATCGCCAGCACCGTGGCCGACAGCATGCCGCCCGCCACGCCGGTGCCGATGGCGTTCTGGCTGCCCGCACCTGCGCCGTTGGCGAACACCAGCGGCAGCACGCCGAGGATGAAGGCGATCGACGTCATCAGGATCGGCCGCAGGCGCATGCGCACGGCCGACAGGGTCGCGTCGATCAGGCTCTTGCCCGCCTCGTGCTCCTCCTTGGCGAACTCGACGATCAGGATCGCGTTCTTGGCCGACAGGCCGATCGTCGTCAGCAGGCCCACCTGGAAGTACACGTCGTTCGACATGCCGCGCCCGGTGGCCGCCAGGATGGCGCCGAGCACGCCCAGCGGCACGACCAACATCACCGAGAACGGGATCGCCCAACTCTCGTACAGCGCGGCCAGGCACAGGAACACCACCAGCAGCGAGATCGCGTACAGCGCCGGCGCTTGCGCGCCCGAGAGCTGCTCCTGGAACGACAAGCCGGTCCACTGATAGCCGACGCCAGCGGGCAGCTTGGCGACCATCTCCGCCATCGCCGCCATCGCGTCGCCCGTGCTCTTGCCCGGCGCGGGCGAGCCGAGGATTTCCATCGACGACACACCGCCGTAGCGCTCCAGGCGCGGCGAGCCGTACGTCCAGTGGCCCGTGGCGAATGAGCCGAACGGCACCATCGTGCCGGTGGCGTTGCGCACGTACCAGCGGTTGACGTCATCGGGCAGCATGCGGAACGGCGCGTCGGCCTGCTGGTACACCTTCTTCACGCGGCCCTTGTCGACAAAGTCGTTGATGTACTGCGAGCCCCATGCGGCGGATAGCACCGAGTTCACGTCCCCCAGGGATAGCCCCAACGCGGCAGCCTTCCCCTGGTCGACGTCGATCTTGTACTGCGGCGTGTCGTCCATGCCGTTCGGGCGCACGCCCACCACGTCATGGCTTTGCGCGGCCATGGCCAGCAGCTGGTTGCGCGCTTCGGTCAGCTTCTCGTGGCCGAGGCCGGCCTGGTCCATCAGCTCCAGGTCGAAGCCGCTGGAGTTGCCGAGTTCCATCACCGCCGGCGGCACGAAGGCGTAGGCCAGTGCGCCCTTGATGTGTGAGAACGCGGCCATGGCACGGTTGGCGACGGCAAATACCTTCTGGTCTTCGCGCTTGCGCACGCTCCAGTCCTTCATCATCACGAAGGCCAGGCCCATGTTGCTGCCGCGCCCGGCAAAGCTGAAGCCCGCCACGGTGAACACCGAGGCGACGTTCTCTTTCTCGTCGTTGAGCAGGTAGTGCTCGACCTGCTTGAGCACGTCGACGGTCTGCTCCTGCGTGGCGCTGGTCGGCAACTGGATCTGCGCGAACATCACGCCCTGGTCTTCTTCCGGCAGGAAGGCCGACGGCAGGCGCATGAAGAGCACCGCCAGCACGCCGACGATGGCCGCGTACACCAGCATCATGCGCAGCGGCTTCTTCAAGAAGCGCTGCACGGTGGAGGTGTAGTCGTGCGTGCCAGTGGCGAGCGCGCGGTTGAACCAGCGGAAGAACGCGGGCTTCTTGTCTTCGTGATCCTTGTCGAGCGGCTTGAGCAGCGTCGCACACAGCGCGGGCGTGAGGATCATCGCCACCAGCACCGACAGCACCATGGCCGAGACGATGGTGATCGAGAACTGCCGATAGATCGCCCCGGTCG
Organism: uncultured Ralstonia sp.; assembly: GCA_913056305.1. Lineage (GTDB taxonomy): Bacteria > Pseudomonadota > Gammaproteobacteria > Burkholderiales > Burkholderiaceae > Ralstonia. The sequence continues at coordinate 2,674 of CAJXMR010000241.1, read as the reverse complement.
AGCCCGAGAAGAACGCCATCGGGATGAACACCGCCGACAGCACCAGCGCAATACCCACCAGCGCGCCGGTGATCTGCCCCATCGACTTGCGCGTGGCCTCCTTGGGTGGCAGGCCGTCTTCGCTCATCACACGCTCAACGTTCTCCACCACCACGATGGCATCGTCCACCAGCAGGCCGATCGCCAGCACCATGGCAAACATGGTGAGCGTGTTGATCGAGAAGCCCGCCGCCGCCAGCACGCCAAAGGTGCCCAGCAGCACCACCGGCACGGCGATGGTCGGGATGAGCGTGGCGCGGAAGTTCTGCAGGAACAGGTACATCACGCAGAACACCAGCACCATGGCCTCGGCTAGCGTCTTGACCACGTCGGTGATCGACTGCGTGACCACCGGCGTGGTGTCGTACGGCGTGACCACCTTCAGGCCCTGCGGGAAGTACTTCGACAGGGTCTCCACCTCTTGGCGCACCACCTTGGCGGTGGCCAGCGCGTTGGCATCGGTTGCCAACTGGATGGCGATGCCGGCGGCCGGCATGCCGTTGTAGCGCGAGGTGACGGAGTAATCCTGCCCGCCCAGCTCCACGCGCGCCACGTCGCCCAGCAGCACCTTGGAGCCGTCCTGGTTGACCTTGAGCAGGATGTTGCGGAACTGCTCGGCCGTCTGCAGGCGCGTCTGCGCGGTGATGGTGGCGTTCAGCTGCTGGCCCGACACGGCCGGCGCGCCGCCCAACTGGCCGGCGGACACATCCGCGTTCTGCGCCGTCACGGCGTTGGCCACATCATTGGTGGTGAGCTGATAGCTCGTGAGCTTGTTCGGGTCCAGCCAGATGCGCATGGCATAGGGCGCGCCGAACACAGTGACGGTGCCGACGCCGGGCAGCCGGCTGATCGGATCCTTCATGCTCGAGTTGATGTAGTCGCCCAGCGCGTCGTTGCCCATGCTGCCGTCGGTGGAGACCACCCCCAGCACCATCAGGAAGTTGCTGCGCGCCTTGGCCACCGAGATGCCCATCTGCTGCACCACCTGCGGCAAGAGCGGCGTGGCCAGCTGCAGCTTGTTCTGCACCTGCACCTGGGCGATGTCCGGATCGGCATTGGACGTAAACGTGAGCGTGATCTGCACGTTGCCGGCCGAGTCGGAGGTCGACGCCATGTACTGCAGATTGTCGATGCCGTTCATCTGCTGCTCGATCACCTGCGTGACGGTGTCTTCCACCGTCTTGGCGCTCGCGCCCGGGTACGTCGCGGAGATCACCACCGACGGCAGCGCGATGGTCGGATACTGCGACACCGGCAGACTGGTGATCGACAGCGCGCCCGCCAGCATGATGACGATGGCGATCACCCACGCGAAGATCGGGCGATCGATAAAGAAGCGTGCCATGTTGGATGTCCTCGCTTATTTGGCCGCGACCTGCGCGGCCGGCGCCGAAGCGGCTTCCGGTGCGACGGGCTTGGCCGGGGCATCGGCCGCCACGGTCTTCACCTCGGCGCCGGGCTTGACCTTCTGCAGGCCGCTCACGATCACCTTGTCGCCGGCAGCCAGGCCGCTGTCGACGATCCAGTTGGAACCGACGGCCGTCGTCGCCTTCACCGGACGGACGGCCACCTTGTTCTGCGCATCGACGACCATCACCGTGGCATTGCCGGCGGCGTCACGCGAGAGCGCCGCCTGCGGCACCGTCAGCGCGTTCTGCTGCACGGCCTGATCCAGGCGCGCGCGCACGAACATGCCGGGCAGCAGGTCCTTGTTCGGGTTGGGGAACTCGGCGCGCAGGCTGACCGAGCCGGTGGTCTGGTCGACGGTGATGTCGGAGAACTTGAACTTGCCGGCCAGCGGATACGTGCTGCCGTCATCGAGCACCAGGTGCACCTGCGCCTCCTTGCCGGCCACGCCCTGCAGCTGGCCGGCCTGCATGGCGCGACGCAGCGCCAGCACCTGGGAGCTGGCCTGCGTCACGTCCACGTAGATCGGGTCGAGCTGCGTGACGGTCGCCATCAGGGTGGCGTCGCCCTGGCCGACCAGCGCGCCCTCGGTCACCTGCGCCGCGCCGATGCGGCCGTCGATCGGCGCGGTGGTGCGGGTGTAGCCGAGGTTCAGCTCAGCGGTGCGCACCGCGGCGCGCGCCGAGGCCAGATCCGCCTCGCCCTGCTTCACGGCGATCACCGCGTTGTCGTAGTCCTGCTTGCTGACGGCGTTGATGGGCACGAGGTCGCGGTAGCGCGCCTCCTGCAGCGCCGATTGCGCCAGCGAGGCCTCGGCCTTGGCGGCGCTCGCGCGGGCGCTGTCGAGCGTGGCCTGCAGCGGCGCCGGGTCGATCTGGAACAGCGGCTGGCCACGCTTCACGTCGCTGCCTTCGACAAACTGCTTCTTGAGCACGATGCCGGCTGCGCGCGCGCGCACCTGCGCCACACGCACCGGGTTGACACGCCCCGGCAGCTCGACCGCCACCGGCAGGTTCTGCGCGGCAACGGTGACGACGCCAACTTCAACGGGGCCCGCCGCATGCGGGGCCGGCTTCTCGCCGCCGCACGCCGCGAGCGTGGCCGCCATGGCAGCGGCAGCCACCAGGCGGAGGGAATAGGAAGGGAAACGGTTACGCATGACGCGTCCTCGGCTAGGGATGGTGTTCAAAACTTCCTCCGGCGAGGGCAATCAAAGGAAGGTTCGCAA
>CAJXMR010000240.1 GCA_913056305.1 uncultured Ralstonia sp. | reverse complement strand
GCCACCTCCGCCTGGCAGCACGGCACGAGCACGATGTACTGCGCATGCTTTTCGAGCGCGAAGCGGATCGCGTCGTCGGTGGCGGTGTTGCACGCGTGCAGCGCGGTGACGACGTCGATGGTGGGCGGCAGGCGTTCCGACGTGATCGAATCCGCCACTGACAGGTTCAGGAACGACATCCCCTTGAAGCCCAGCCGGGTCGCAAGCTCGGTCGACTTCGTCACCAGTTCTTCGCGGGTTTCGATGCCGTAGATGTGCGACGCGCCATCGCCGGGCTGCTCTTTGCAGAACAGGTCGTAGAGGATGAAGCCAAGGTAGGACTTGCCCGCGCCATGGTCGACGAGCGACACGTGCCCCTTCGCTTTCTGCACGTCGTCCAGCAGCGGCTCGATGAACTGGAACAGGTGATAGACCTGTTTCAGCTTGCGGCGGCTGTCCTGGTTCATCTTGCCGTCGCGCGTCAGGATGTGCAGCTCCTTCAGCAACTCGATCGACTGGTTGGGGCGGATATCGTGGGTTTTATTGGACATCGTCAAAACAGCTTCGCGGCAATTCGCATCGATACGTGCGACCGCCTGCGGAGGAACGGAAACAATGGCGTCAGTTTACCGAAAAGCGGGTGAGGTCACGCTTGGCCGCCGCGTGAGCGCGCAACGGGCAGTATCGTTCGTTTGCCCGAGTCAAGCCGGGATGGGACAATAGCGCCCCGCCCGTGTGCCATGCGCGTCACCCGCGCCGTGTCATAACGCGCATGCGGCGGGCGTCACCGCATCTCTCTCCGACCCACTGCTGCATGTCCCAATCCCACAACGCTCCCCTGGTCGCCGTGATCGGCGCAGGCCCCGCCGGGCTGATGGCCGCCGAAGTCCTGGCTCGCGCAGGCATGCGCGTCGAGGTGTTCGACGCCATGCCGTCGGCCGGCCGCAAGTTCCTGCTGGCGGGCATCGGCGGGATGAACATCACGCACTCGGAGTCGTTCGACGCGTTTCTAGGGCGCTATCGCACGCGCCGTGAGCAGCTCGCGCCGCTCATCGGCCGCTTCAGCCCCGACGCGCTGCGCGAGTGGGTGCACGGGCTTGGGATCGAGACATTCATCGGCAGCTCGGGCCGCGTATTTCCGACCGACATGAAAGCGGCGCCGTTGCTGCGAGCGTGGCTGCACCGGCTGCGCGAAGCCGGCGTGAAGCTGCAGATGCGGCACCGGTGGGTTGGTTGGAGTGCGCTGCCTGAGCAACCTGAGGCGCTGCGCTTTGAAACACCCGATGGGGAGCGCCTCGTGCACGCCGACGCCGTTGTGCTCGCCATGGGCGGCGGCAGCTGGCCACGCCTGGGTTCCGATGGCGCCTGGGTGCCGCGCCTGGAGGCGCGCGGCGTGCGGGTGGCACCGCTCCAGCCCGCCAACTGCGGGTTCGACGCAGACTGGAGTGCGTATTTCCAGGAGCGCTTCGCGGGGCAGCCAGTCAAGTCCGTCGCGATCGGTGTCGCGTCCGGCGACGATGGCGCACTGCAATTCCGCCAGGGTGAATTCGTCGTCACACAGACAGGCATCGAAGGCAGCCTGGTGTATGCGTTGTCCGCGCCGATCCGCGATGCGCTCGCGGCAGGTGGTGAAACCACGATCTGGCTCGACCTCGCGCCCGGCTGGAGCGCACAGCGCGTCGCAGATGAGTTGATGCGCCCGCGCGGTGCGCGCTCGATGTCGAGCCATCTGCAGAGCAAGTTGAACATCACGGGCGTGAAGCTCGGGCTGCAGCGCGAATGCCTGTCGAAAGACGCGTTCGCCGATCTCGCGCAGCTCGCACTTGCGATCAAAGCGCTGCCGCTGCGGCTCACGCGTGCCCGGCCGATCGATGAGGCAATCAGCAGCGCGGGCGGTGTCGCGTTCGACGCGCTCGATGCGAATCTGATGATTGCGCGCCTGCCCGGCGTGTTCTGCGCGGGCGAGATGCTCGATTGGGAAGCCCCGACGGGCGGCTACCTGCTGACGGCGTGCTTTGCGAGCGGCGCCGCCGCCGGGCATGGCGTGCTCGCGTATCTGGCAGGCAGATGAAACGCTCGCGCGCCACTCGACGGCAACTGCGCTAGCGCGCTTTCAGGCGCCAGAGCGACGTGACCTCGGCGGCGCGGGCCTGATAGAGCGGATCCTCCGCATCCGACGCCTTCGGATGCTTCGGCTTGATGTCGTCGCGGCCGACGACTTGCAAACCGGCGGCATCGATCATCGCCATCAGCGCATCCCGCGTGCGCAAGCCGAGATGCTCGGCGAAATCCGACAGGATCAGCCAGCCTTCGCCGTTCGGCTCCAGATGCGCGGCGAGACCATCCAGGAAGCCTCGGAGCATGCGGCTGTCCGGATCATAGACTGCCCGTTCGATCGGCGAGCTGGGCCGTGCCGGCAGCCACGGCGGGTTGCACACGACGAGCGGCGCGCGGCCCTCGGGAAAGAGATCGGCCTCGATGACTTCGACCTGGGATTGAAGCCCGAGGCGCGTCAGATTTTCGCGAGCGCAAGCGAGCGCGCGCGCATCCTGATCGGTGCCGATGACGCGCTTCACGCCGCGTTTCGCAAGCACCGCCGCCAACACGCCGGTGCCCGTGCCAACGTCGAATGCCAGCGCCTGCGACGGCAAGGGCGTTTGCGCAACCAGATCGATGTATTCACCGCGCACCGGTGAAAAGACACCGTAGTACGGGTGAATGCGCTCACCATCCAGCGCCGGAATTTCGACACCTTTCTTGCGCCATTCATGCGCGCCGATCAGCCCGAGCAGTTCACGGAGCGAGACGACCGACGGTGCGTCGCCTGCGCCGTACGCTTCGTTGCAGGCGTCGCGCACGTCGGGCGCGCGGCGCAACGGGATCGTGTAGTCGGCGTCGAGCGGAATCAGCAGCATGCCGAGCGTGCGGGCGCGCTGCGATTGGGCCTGGCGATGCAGGTTGAACGCATCGAGGGGCGAGGTGGCCGCCTTGCGCGGTTTGCGATCGGCGCGGCGGGACATCGCTTGCAGCAGTTGACGCGCGTTCTGGAAGTCGCCTTGCCAGAGCATTGCGACGCCCTCGCACGCTTGGCGGTAGGCGGCGTCGGCGGTGGTGCGGTCGTCAGCGATCGTGACGCGCTTGGGCGGCGGGTTGCCCGCTTCGGAGCGCCACTGGGCGGTGTGGGCGGTGGCGGTTTCGGCGTCGGTCCAGCTGAGGGTGGGGTGATCGGTCACGGGGCGAATTGCGAAAATCGGGGGAGCCATGGCGCGCGACTGAAAAAGCATCACGCGGAGAATCGGCGACACGATACAGCCCACCGCTCGAATGCACAACGCGCACGCAAAGCGGGCCTGGCGCCGGTCCGATCCGGTCGGAGGCGCCTGGCCCGCAAAGCCTTGAAATACCGCGCTTTGTGCCGTTCAGACCCAGCGCGGTCCATAGAGAAAATGGTGGGGCGTACAGGACTTGAACCTGCCTGCCTGCGGCGGCAAACCGTCGCTGCTCGACCCATGAGCTACCGCCCCGCCTTTACTATATCGGCCCTTTTTGAGGGAACCCGAGTCAGGACATCCCCCTAGCCCAATTGGATTGTCGACCGGGCCCGCCGAGGCATCCGGACGCTCTAGCCCGGAATGATCTTGCGCTGCCGCAGGTCGTCGAAGATGCGATAGAACATCGCCTCCGTTTCCACGTAGTCGTGAAAGCCGAATCGACGTGCCTTGGCGCCGTCGCCGAACATGTCGTAGTCCCACGAAAAGACGAAGTCGGCAAAGCGCCACGACGATACGTCGCGATACGGCGTGTCGGCCAGGGCGTGCCTGGCGATCATGTTCTGCCACAGCGGTGCCTTGTCGGCCATGACGGTTTCGAGCGATAGCGGCAGCGGCGGGGCGACTTCCAGATCGAAGTAGCGCGCGATCCTGGGCCACATCTCGCTCCAGCGGAACAGGTCGCCGTTGTTGATGTTGAAGGCCTGGTTGGCGCAGCGCGGGTCGGTGGCAGCCCACACGGTGGCGCGGGCGAGCAGGCCGGCGTCGGTCATCTCCAGCAGATGGTCGTAGGCGCCGGGTTTGCCGGGAAAGCGCAACGGCAGGCCGAGTTCCTTCGACATCGATGCGTACACGGCAATCGCCACCGCCAGGTTCATCGGGTTGCCCAGCGCAAAGCCGCCAACCACCGCCGGGCGGATGGCCGACCACGTCCACGCCTTGCCGTGCTGGCGCGCTTCCAGAAAGGTCTGCTGGTCGAACATGAATTCGGGCGGCATGAAGTGCGCATCGGTCTCGCGCGCAGGCGTCTTGAAGGGCCCAAGGTGGCCGCCGTAGACCTTGTAGCCCTGCATCAGGCTGATGTGCGCGAGCCGGGGCGATGCGGCCTCGATGGCGTCGACCACGTGGGTCAGCATGGCGAGGTTTGGCGGCACCAGCTCGGCCCAGGTCGGGCGGTCCTGATAGGCGGCGTAGAAGACGTGCGTGATGTCGGTGAGCGTGCCGAGCTTGGCGCGCGCGTCCGCCGCGTCGAGCAGGTCGACGGCGATGTGGCGGACGTGCTCCGTCGATTCACCGCCGCGGCGCGACAGGCCGATGATGCGCCAGTCGTCCAGCGTGGCGAGGTGGCCGATCAGGTTGCGGCCGATCACGCCTTGGGCGCCTACCACAAGCGCGGTCTTGATGCGGGTTGTCATGATGGTCGGGAGATGGGGGGGCAGCCAGTATGTGGTGTGCCAGATCTGTGCGATAGACTGCCGACAAGCACAACATCTATGAACTCAAATCACAATGGCGCGGCTCGATGTCAATCGCTTTGGCGAGATGGAAGTCTTCGTGCGGGTGGTGGAGCAGGGCGGCTTCTCGGCCGCTGCTCGCGCATGCCGGATGACGCCATCGGCAGTGAGCAAGCTGGTGGCGCGGCTGGAGGCACGCCTTGGCGCGCGGCTGGTGAACCGCTCCACGCGGCGTTTCCAGCTCACGCCGGAGGGCACGGCGTTCTACGAGCGCAGCGTGGCCGTGCTGGCCGATCTGGACGAGGCCGAGCGTGAGGCATCTGCTGGTGCGCAACCGGAGGGGCGCCTTCGCGTGAATGCCAACGTGCCGGTCGGCACGCATCTGCTGCTGCCGATCGTGCCGCTGTTTCTCGAATGCCATCCGCAGGTGTCGCTCGACATTGCACTCACGGATCGGGTGGTTGATCTGATGGAAGACCGCACCGACGTGGCGCTGCGCAGCGGGCCGCTGAAGAACTCGCGGCTGGTGGCGCGCAAGCTGGGGCAGACGCGGCTGATGGTGGTGGCCTCGCCCGCGTACCTGGCGCGCGCCGGCACGCCGCGCACGCCGGACGACCTGGCGCAGCACAACTGCCTGGCCTTCAGCTACACGCGCGCGGTCAATGGCTGGCCCTTCATCCAACGCGGCCGGCGCACCGAGTTCATGCCGCAGGGCAACACGCAGATCAGCGATGGCGAGGCCCTGCGCGCCGTGGCGGTGGCCGGGCTGGGCCTGGCGCGCCTGGCGGCGTTCCAGGTGCGCGCCGACCTCGATGCGGGCCGCCTCGTGCCCGTGCTCGAAGACTACGATGCCGGCGAGACCGAAGACATCCACGCCGTCTACCTTGGCCACGGCGCGCATCTGCCGGCGCGCGTGCGGGCGTTTCTCGACTTTCTCGTCGCGCACGTTAAGGTTGCCTAGGCCGATTTCTTTCCGCTCCATGGATGGCGCCACGCGCACATTCGAAAACCGCTTCAAGTTGCGCCCCAGCGTGCCGTTTACCGCCACATAACGTGTGTGAACGGGGGATGAGATGTCGCAGCACGAAGTCGATGAACGGAGCAACCTGATCAACAACAACCGCTTCGAGCTGTTGCTGTTCCGCCTGGGTGAATCGCAGCGCTCCGACCAGCGCGAGCTGTTCGGCATCAACGTGTTCAAGGTGCGCGAGATCATGGTCATGCCGCCCGTGACGCACGTGTCGGATGCCGGCGCCCACATCCTGGGGGCGGTCAACGTGCGCGGCCAGATCATCCCCGTGATCGACCTGGCCAGCGTGATCGGCTGCAAGAACGGCAACGCCAACATCCTGCTGATCACCGAGTACGCACGCACCACGCAGGGCTTTGCGGTGGAAGAGGTGGACGAGATCGTGCGCCTGGAGTGGAGCCAGATCTTCCCGGCCGAAGCCAGCGTGGGCAGCAACAACATCACCAGCCTCGCGCGCCTGGACGGCAATGCCGACAACTCGCGCCTGGCGCAGGTGATCGACGTCGAGCAGATCCTGGTCGACGTGTTCCCGACCCGCCGCGCCGATCTGGCCCCCGCTGACGTCGACGATCGCATGATCAAGCTGCCGCCGGGCGCCAAGCTGCTGGTGGCAGATGACTCGGGCCTGGCCCGCTCGCTGATCGCCAACGGCCTGGAAGCGATGGGCGCCCCCTTCGTGATGACCAAGAGTGGCCAGGAAGCGTGGGACACGCTGCAGAACATCGCGCGTGATGCCGCCCGCGAAGGCAAGACCGTGCGCGACAAGATCGCGCTGGTGCTGACCGACCTGGAAATGCCCGAGATGGACGGCTTCACGCTCACGCGCAAGATCAAGACCGAGCCGGCGTTCCAGTCGATTCCGGTGGTGATCCACTCGTCGCTGTCGGGCTCGGCCAATGAAGACCACGTGCGTCGCGTCGGCGCCAACGGCTACGTGGCCAAGTT
>CAJXMR010000239.1 GCA_913056305.1 uncultured Ralstonia sp. | reverse complement strand
GGGGCCTGACCGACCTCAACGAACTTTGGATACACGGCGACTGATCCGTAGCCCCCTTCTCCGGCACATACTTGCCTGGATCGTGCTGGGCTGGCTGACGTGCGGGCTGCCGGCCCTCGCCGTGGCGGCCGCGCAGCCGCTGCCGGATTCACCTCTCCGGTTTGGCTCCAAGCGCTTTACCGAGTCATACGTCCTGGGCGAAGTCCTGACGCAGCGCGCTGCGCCGCTCGGGCCCGCCGAACATGTGCCGGGCCTGGGCAACACCGCCATCGTGTTCGCCGCGCTCAAGAACGGCAGCATCGACGCCTACCCTGATTACCTCGGCACCATCGCCGCCGAGATCCTCCACCTTCCCGCCGCGCAGGCCGCCAACCCGGACCAGGCCGCGCTGCTGGCCGAGGTGAACCGTGTGCTCGCGCCGATGGGGCTGGCGGCCGGCGTGCCGTTCGGCTTTGAAGACACGTACGCGCTCGCCATGCGCGAGGCCGATGCCGAGCGCGAGCACATCCGCACACTGGCCGACCTGGCCGCGCACCCGGCACTGCGGCTGGGCCTGTCGCACGAGTTCCTCGGCCGCGCGGATGGCTGGCCGGCGGTGGCCGCGCGCTACCAACTGCAGCAACAGCCGACCGGCCTCGACCACGGCGTCGCCTACGACGCGCTGCGCGCCGGCCAGACCGATGTCATCGACATCTACTCCACCGATGCCAAGATCGCCCGCGAACACCTGCGCGTGCTCGACGACACCGCACACGTCTTCCCGCGCTATGACGCGGTGGTGCTGTACCGGCTCGACGTACCGCAGCGGCACCCCGCGCAATGGCAGGCCATCACCGCGCTCGCTGGCCGCATCCACCGCGACGACATGGTGGCGATGAACGCGGCGGTGGAGCTGGAGGGTCAGACCTTCGCGCGCGTCGCCCAGCAGTTCCTGGCCGGGCATGGCAAGGCATCCGCAGCCGATTCGCCCTCGCGCGCGTTCTTCAATCGATTGACCGACGGCCTGTGGCGCCTGACGCAGCAACACCTGGCGCTGGTGGGCATCTCGACCGGCGTGGCCGTGCTGCTGGGCATGCCGCTGGGCCTGCTGGCGGCGCGGCGGCGGGTCAAGCAACCGATCCTGGCGGTGGTGGGCGTGCTGCAGACGATCCCATCGCTGGCGCTGCTGGCGATGTTGATTCCGCTGGTCGGGTCGATCGGTGTGGTGCCGGCGTTGATCGCGCTGGCGCTGTACGCGCTGTTGCCGATCGTGCGCAACACCATCGTCGGCCTGGAGCAGGTGCCCGACGGCCTGCGCGATGCGGCGCTGGCACTCGGCTTCACGCCGTGGCAACGCACGCGCGTGGTCGACCTGCCGCTGGCGCTGCCCGTGATCCTGGCCGGCATCAAGACCGCCGCCGTGATCAGCGTGGGCACGGCGACCATCGCCGCATTCATCGGCGCGGGCGGCTATGGCGAGCGCATCGCCACCGGGCTGGCGTTGAACGACAGCGCCACGCTGCTGGCCGGCGCCATTCCCGCCGCCGTGCTGGCGCTGCTGGTGCAAGGCGCATTCGAGGTGGTGGAGGCGTGGTTGCGACGGCACGGCGCCGGCACCCCGCCGCGCTAGTCCGCGCCCTCACCAGCGCCGGCGTAGCGCTTCCATTACCATGCGCGATTCATTTGCCCGTTGCGCCACCCACCGCGCCCCCAAGAACGCACCATGACCACGCTCCCCTTCTCCACTGCCTTGCTCGTCGCAGCGGCCGGCGTCTATGCCGGCGCGCAGAATGCCCTGGCCGGCGGCGGGTCGTTCATCACCTTTCCGGCGCTGCTGCTGGCGGGGCTCAATCCGCTGGCGGCCAACATGACCTCGACGATCGCGCTGTTCCCCAGCCAGATCACCTCGTCGATTGCGGGGCGCAAGCTGGCGGGTGGGGTCGATGCGGGCAAGCATCATCTGTCGCTCAAGCAGCTGATCGTCGTCAGCCTGATCGGCGGTGTGCTGGGGGCGCTGTTGCTGCTGGCAACGCCGCCGTCGTTCTTTGCGCGGCTGGTGCCGTATCTGGTGTTGTTTGCGACCAGCGTATTTGCGTGGGGGAGCTTTCGGCGCAAGCCGCTGCATGCGGCGGCGGGCATGTCGACCACGACGCTGACGGCGATTCAATTTGGTATCGCCATCTATGGTGGCTACTTTGGCGGCGGGATCGGGTTTCTGATGCTTGCGGCGCTGACTGTCGCGGGGCAGCAGGTGCGCATGGCGGGGGCGACCAAGAACGTGCTCGCCATGACGATGAATGCATCCGCCGTGGCGGTGTTTGCGTTCTCGCCGCAGGTGAACTGGGCGGCCGTGGTGGCGCTAGGCATCGGCGGCATCGCGGGCGGGTTTGCTGGGGCCTGGCTGCTGCGTCGGCTGCCGGAAAAGGTGCTGCGCGGCTTCGTCGTCATCGTCGGGATCATCCTGACGGTCTGGCTGTTCATGCGCGCTTGAACGCTGCATCCCGCGTTGTCTTGACAGCGTTTGTCCGACAGGCGGTTCAGTCAACGCCGACTGTCTGCCGGGTGGCCGCTTTCCTATTGTGACGTTAGGGATGCACGTCGTGGCACGCGGCATGCGTGCCATGAAGCCGCCCCCCGTTTCGCAACAAGGAGAACGAGCATGCAAGCACGCAAGATGTCGAGTCTGGCCGCCGCGATCGCCGTGGCCGCCTGTGCGTGGATCGGCGCGGCGCCCGCGCAGGCCCAGCAGAAGGACCACAGCGCAGTGACGGGCGTCGATAGCCCAATGGAGGGCCCGCGCACCCAGGTTCAGCGCAACGCCGATGCTGCCGCCAACCCCGGCTATCACAACAAGGCCACTGGTGCGCAACCGAAAGCGACGCCCGGCACGCTCAAGCAGAAAGTCCATCGTGCGCATGTGAAGACCGACAAGTGGGTCGACAAGCACGTCACGCACCGCCATGGCAGGGGCATGGCGACGGCGGAATCGTCGTCGGACCGCGCCTTCTGGTCGCGCCGCGCCAACCAGTGCGATTCGCTGGCGGGTGAAGCCCAGCGCGTCTGCCGCGAACGCCGCTCCGACGCCACGGGCAGCATGCAGTAACGGCATCCGCTGTCAAGTCCTGCCATAGGTTGACACTGTGCTCAGTCTCCGAGCGCCCGATGCACCGCATCGGGCGTTTTGTATTTCAAGGCCAGATGAGGCCGTTCGTGGTTGTAGATATGCACGGCCTGCGCCACCATGCGTGCGGCCTGCTCTAGGTCGGCGGGGCGCTTGAGCAGCAACTCCCCTTTGAGGATGCCGTTGACCCGTTCGGCCAGGGCATTCTGGTAGCAGTCGTAGCCATCGGTCATGGAGCACGTGATGCCGTGCCGCTGATGGATGCGCTGGTACTCGGCTGAACAGTATTGGATGCCCCGATCCGAGTGATGAACCAGAGGCTGTCGCGTATGGCGCGTCTTCAGCGCCATCTTCAACGCCTGGGCGACCGACTCGGCATGCAGGCTGTCATGCACGCGGTAGCCCACGATCTTGCGCGAGTAGGCGTCAGTCACCAGACTCAGGTACGCACAGCGCTGGGCGGTCGGCAGATAGGTAATGTCGGCCACCCAGACCTGCTCCGGCCCGGTGGGGATGACCTGGTTCGGGCCGTCCTTGAGCAGATTGGGATGGCGCCGGAAGCGATGATGACTGTGTGTGGTCTTGTGATACGCCCGCTGCGGCACGACCAGCAGCCGGGCTGCACGCAGGATATCGAACAGGCGATCCCGGCCAACCTGGATGCCTGCCTCGGCCAGCGGCGTGCGCAGCACGTGCTGGAGCTTGCGCGTACCCAAGCGCGGCTGGCGCAGCCGTAAGTGGTTGACCAACGCACAGACCTTGGCCTCACGCGCGATTTGCCGTGTCTCGCTTTGCTGGCGTTTGTAGTACGCTTGGCGGCTGATGCCAATGTAGCGGCAGGCCCTGCCCACACTCAGCCCTTGGACGAGCTTTTGCGTGAGGACCTGCCCGAAGGCTTTTTTACGACGCGCGCCCCATGCTCTTTCTGGATCACGTCGATCACCGCCTCGAACAGGCGTGCCTTCTCTTGGGCCTCCCGCAACTGCACTTCCAATTCCTTGATGCGCTGCTCAGGCGTGAGCGGCTTGCGCTGGCTGGTTTGATTTCCCATCGTGGTTTTGGCCGCCGCCGAGGCGCTCCAGTCCTGTCGTCCGTGCTTGCGCAACCATACCAGCACCGTCGAGCGACCCTGAATGCCATAGCGTCGCTGCGCCTCTTTGTAGGTCAGCTCGCCTTTTTCCACCTGCTCAACCACTGCCAACTTAAAAGCCAGCGTGTAGTCCCTCTGCGTTCGCTTCTTCTGCCCGTCCATCTTGACCCTCACTCCCTGGCGGGGAAAAAGTGTCAACCTTATTCAGGACGGGTCACGGCCATGAAAAAAGCCCGACGGCAAACCACCGGCGGGCTTTTTATCGGACACATGCGACGCTTAACGCGACGGGTTCAACGTCAGGTTCATGTGACGGTTCACATCCTTGTACAGCAGGTAACGGAAGCGGCCAGGGCCACCCGAATAGCAGGCCTGCGGGCAGAACGCGCGCAGCCACATGAAGTCGCCGGCTTCCACTTCGACCCAGTCCTGATTGAGGCGATAGACTGCCTTGCCTTCGAGCACGTACAGGCCGTGTTCCATCACGTGGGTTTCGGCAAACGGGATCACGCCGCCCGGCTCGAACGTGACGATGTTGACGTGCATGTCGTGGCGCATATCGCTCATGTCGACAAAGCGTGTCGTCACCCATGCGCCGTTGGTGCCCGGCATCGGGATCGGCTCGACGTCCTGTTCGTTGGTCACGAAGGCTTCCGGCAGGGGAATGCCCTCGACGACCTGGTAGTGCTTGCGGATCCAGTGGAAGCGCACCGCAGCATCGCTGACGTTATGTAGCGTCCAGTCAACGCCCGGCGGAATGAAGGCGTAGCCGCCCGGCGTGAGCGTGTACTTCTTGCCCTGCAGCGTCAGCTCCGCTTCGCCTTCCACGACGAACAGCACGGCTTCGGCGTTCTTGTCTTGCTCGGGCTTGTCGCTGCCGCCGCCCGGGTTCACTTCAACGATGTACTGCGAGAAGGTCTCGGCAAAGCCCGAGAGCGGGCGGGCGATCACCCACAGGCGCGTCTGGGTCCAGAACGGCAGCCAGCTTGTGACGATGTCGCGCATCACCCCCTTGGGGATCACCGCGTACGCCTCGGTGAACATCGCGCGATCGGTTAGCAGATCCGTCTGCGGCGGATGGCCGCCATGCGGCGCGTAATACGTGGTCTTAGACATGTTGCATTCAGGCAATGGGTTGGTCCGGCCCCGGGCGCAAACAACAACAGGCGGTTCGTACGCGGGCGGCGTTGACGATAGCGAAGTCGCCCACAATCGACCAATTAAATGTTGCGATGCCTTCCATTCGATTTGCCACTACTGCGCCAGCATCAGATCGAGGTTCTGCACCGCCGCGCCCGAGGCGCCCTTGCCGAGGTTGTCGAACACCGCCGTGAGCAAGACCTGACCGTGGTCGTTGGCGAACACGCCCAGGCGCATGTCGTTGGTGCCGTTGAGCGCTTGCGGATCGAGATACGGCAAGGCGGACGGTGCCTGCAGCGGCATCACGTCCACATGCGGCGCGCCAGCGTAGTGGTCTGCCAGACATGCATGCAGCGCAGTCGCATCAACGCCGGCGTTGAGCAGACGCAGCTCCAGCGGCACCGTCAGCACAATGCCCTGGCGATACGCGCCGTAGGCCGGGACGAACATCGGCCGCTGCGTGAGCCCGGCGTGCAGTTGGATCTCCGGCGTGTGCTTGTGCGCCAAACCCAGCCCGTACACCTGGAACGGCAGCGCGTTTGCTGCCTCCTGCCCCTCGTAGGTTTCCACTGCGCCACGGCCACCGCCCGAATAGCCGGATACGGCATGAATGCTGATCGGGTAATCCGCCGGCACGAGGCCCGCCTGCACGAGCGGACGCAGCAGCCCGATCGCGCCGGTCGGGTAGCAGCCCGGGTTGGTCACGCGCGACGCCGCCGCAACGCGATCGGCCTGCCCCTCGCTCATCTCCGGAAAGCCGTACACCCAGCCCGGCGTGGTGCGATGCGCGGAGCTGGCGTCGATCACGCGCACGCGCGGGTTGACGATGGCTGCGACCGCATCGCGCGCGGCCGCATCGGGCAGGCACAGGATGGCGATATCGCAGGCGTTGATCGCCTCGGCACGGCGTTGCCCGTCTTTGCGGGCGTCGGCGGGAAGCGTCAGCAGTTTCAGGTCCTGCCGCTCGACACGGCCGCGCAGCCGCTCGTGAATCTGCAGGCCGGTGGTGCCTTGGTCGCCGTCGATGAAGACGAGGGGCGTGGACATGGCGGGGCGCTCCCAGGGAAAGAAGTTGGTGATGAATGCGAGCCCCCATCTTCGAGCGCGACCTAGAATATGAAAAGTTGAATTTCCCAACCCTCACATTCAGCTTTTCTGAATCATGCGAGAGATCAGCCTGGACCGCCTGCGCACCCTCGTCGAAGTCGCCGGCCGCGGATCGTTTGCCGACGCGGCGCGGGCCCTGCATCTGGCAGCGCCCACCGTGAGCCTGCATATCGCCGAGCTGGAAGATCGCGTGGGCGCGCAACTTCTGTCACGCAAGCGCGGGCAGGTGCAGCCCACCGCCATTGGCGAGGTGATGGTGGAGCGCGCGCGCAAGCTGCT
>CAJXMR010000238.1 GCA_913056305.1 uncultured Ralstonia sp. | reverse complement strand
CGCGTGCGCTGATGAGCCAACCGAAGCTGCTGCTGCTGGACGAGCCGTCGATGGGCCTCTCGCCGATCATGGTGGAGAAGATCTTCGAAGTTGTGCGCGACATCTCCTCGCAGGGCGTGACCGTGCTGCTCGTCGAGCAGAACGCGCGCCTGGCGCTGCAGGCAGCGCACCGTGGCTACGTGATGGACTCCGGTCTCATCACCATGAGTGGCGACGCCAAGCAGATGCTGGACGACCCGAAGGTGCGCGCCGCCTACCTGGGCGAATAAGTACCACGCAGCAACCTGGAAAAAGCCTCGCAACCGCGAGGCTTTTTTCTTTGGTGCGTCAGACCGATGCGGCTTGGGCGGAGTCCGCGCTGGCCTGGTAGACGTTCGGCCGGTGCAGTTGCATGAAACCGATGTCGCCCGGCACGTCGGCAAAGCCGTGCTTGCGGTACAGCCACGCGGCATCGGTGGTGACGAGCACCGTGCGACGCAGGCCCTGCAGCTCCGGGTGCCCGCGCAGGAAATGCATCAGTGCATTGGAGATGCCCTTGCCACGCCATTCTGGCAGCACGAACACATCGCACAGGTAGGCGAAGGTCGCGCAGTCGGAGATGACGCGCGCGAAGCCCACGAGATCCCCGTGTGTGCCGTCGTCGTTCAGGCGGTAGGCGCCGAAGGCCAGCGAGTTGGCGATCGATCGGTCGAATGTCGAACGAGGCAGGCCGCGCGCCCAATGCGTGTGCTCGGAGAGGAAGCGATAGATCTGGTCCAGCGGGAGCCACGCAGGATCGTCGGACAAAACGATCCCCGTGGCCGGAACAACCTGCGTTGCGGCCATGGCAAACCTCGGGGGTGGGAACAGCGGTGGAGGGCGGCGCATCGCGCGCCGCCCGGGTGATGCGTGAACGCTTAAGCGTGCGCCTTCAGCAGCGTACGCAGCATGCCGATCATCGTGTCGATTTCATCGGTGGTGACGTTCAGCGCGGGCATGAAGCGCAGGATGTTCGGGCGCGGTGCGTTGAGCAGCAGGCCCGTCGGGTTCATCTCGCGCGCGGCCTCGACCAACTGGCCGCCGATGTCCTTGCCGAGCAGCAGGGCGCGCAGCAGGCCCTCGCCGCGCTCGCCGGCCAGGCCGAATTCTTCCGACAGCTTGAGCAGTTGCGCGCGCAGGTAGGCGCCGCGCTCGTTCACGCCAGCGAGGAAGCCCGGGGCCAGCAGTTGCTCGATCACCGAGCAACCGACAGCCGTCATCAGCGGGTTGCCGTTGTAGGTGCCGCCCTGGTCGCCGGCCTCGAAGCTGGCGACTTCATCCGTGCAGAGCAGAGCGGACAGTGGCACGCCGCCGCCGATGCCCTTACCCAGCGTCATGATGTCCGGCTCGATGTTCGAGAGCTGGTAGGCGAAGAGGGTGCCGCAACGGCCGTAGCCGGCCTGCACTTCATCGACGATCAGCAGCAGCTTGTGCTTCTTGGTCAGTGCGCGCAGTTGCTGCATGAACTCCGGCGTGGCCGGCAGCACACCGCCTTCGCCCTGCACCGGCTCCAGCATCACGGCGACAGTGTCGTCGGTGATCAGGCGTTCCACCGAGGCGATGTCGTTCAGGTCGGCCTTCGGGAAGCCCGGCACCTGCGGCGCGAAGATGGTGTCCCAGCCAGCCTTGCCCGACGCGCTCATGGTGGCGAGCGTGCGGCCGTGGAAGCTGTGGTCGAAGGTGATGATCTGGAAGGCGCCGTTCTTATGCTTCTTGCCCCACTTGCGGGCGAGCTTGATGGCGCCTTCGTTGGCCTCGGCGCCGCTGTTGGCGAAGAAGACCTTGTCGAAGCAACTGTGCGCGGTCAGCAGGCCGGCCAGCTTGGCCATCGGCTCGTTGTAGAAGGCCGGGCTCGGGTTGATGAGCTTCTTCGCTTGCTCATTGAGCGCGGCGATCATGCCGTCGTTGGAGTGGCCCAGGCAGTTGACGGCCCAGCCTTGCACGAAATCCAGGTATCGCTTGCCGTTGTGATCCGTCAGCCACGAGCCCTTGCCTTCGGTGAAGACGATCTCGGGCCGGTTGGTGATGTACATCAGGGACTGGACGGGGTAGTCAGCAAACGCCATGGCAAAGCTCCAGAAAAAGGCGGCAGGAAGATGAAAACGTGGAAAGCGCGGGTGGGAAAAAGACAAAGGCCACGGGGGGTGCCCGTGGCCTTGTGATCGTCGAATCCTGTGAACCTGAGTCGTGCAATCAGCAGACAGCCGCGTGGCTTCCCGAGGGGAGCAACGTACGGCGGCGTCGGAGGTGCAGGGCTTGGTTCATGGGCGCAAGAATAAGACGGATGCCTGGTCAAGTCAAAACGAAAATTGACCCAGTGTGGATTTGTGCAACGGTCAGCCGGCCGGGTGCAGATCCGCCTCCGAGGTGAACGAGTCCGCGAAGAAGGCGTCCGGGTGCATCTTGCTCTGGGCGGCGAAGTCCGTGCGGGCGGCGTTGACCATCACCGGGGCGCCGCAGGCGTAGACCTCGTGGTTGGACAGATCCGGGTGGTCGGCCATGACCGCCTGATGGACGAAGCCGGTGCGGCCGGTCCAGGCGTCTTCAGGCAGGGCGTTGGAGATGACCGGCACGTACTGGAAGCCCGGCAGCGTGCGCGCCCATTCCTCGGCCTTCGCGTGCATGTACAGGTCTTGCGGGCGGCGGCCGCCCCAGTACAGCGTCATCGGGCGCTGGCTGCCGATGAACTGCGCGTGCTCGATGATGGCCTTGATGGGGGCGAAGCCGGTGCCGGAGGCCAGCAGGATGATCGGCTTGTCGGACTCTTCACGCAGGAAGAAGCTGCCCAGCGGGCCTTCGAAGCGCAGGATGTCGCGCTCTTTCATGGCCGGTGCGCCTTCCTTGGCGCCGAACACGTAATCGGTGAAGGCGCCGCCCGGCATGTGGCGGATGTGCAGCTCGATCGGGCCGTCATCGTGGGGCGGGTTGGCGATCGAGTAGCTGCGGCGCTTGCCGTCGCGCAGGATGAACTCGACGTACTGGCCGGCCAGGAACTGCATGCGCTCGGTGGCAGGCAGCTGCAGCTTGACGATGGTGACGTCCGGCGCAGCTTTCTCCAGCGAGGCCACGCGGCACGGGATCTTCTTGATGGGCACGTCGCCGGCGCCATGCACTTCGCGCACTTCGATGGTGACGTCGGTGGCGGGCGTGGCACAGCAGAACAGCGCGCGGCCCTCGGTGGCTTCCTGGGCGGAGAGCGCGTTGGGCGAGTGGTTGCCCTGGACGATGGAGCCTTCGCGCACGTGGCCCTTGCATGAGCCGCACGCGCCGTTCTTGCAGCCATACGGCAGGCCGATGCCCTGGCGCAGCGCCGCTGCAAGGATGGTCTCGCCGTCTTCGGCCTGGAACTGGCGGCCGCTGGGCAGCACGTTGATCTGGTAAGCCATACTACAATCCGAATATGTTGAAAAGAGTGTCTGGTCGCCCCGCTGCGGCGCATCCGATGATGATGACCCAGGCGGCGGCCCGGTCACCTCAACCCATGCCGAGGCTGGGCCGTCCGCGCATCCTGATCGTCGGATGCGGCGATGTCGGTCAGCGCTGCCTGCCGGCCTTGCAATCCAAGTTTCGCGTCTTTGCCGTCACCTCGCGCGACGCGGGTCGCGTACCGCTGCGTGCTGCCGGCGCGGTGCCGGTGCTGGCCGATCTCGACCGCATCGACTCCCTGCGCCGCCTGCGTGGCCTGGCGCCGCGCGTCCTGCACCTGGCGCCGCCGCCCGCGTCCGGCACGGACGATCCGCGCACGGCTGCGTTGCTACATGTGCTGTCCCGACCCGGGTCGCTGCGGGGTTCGCTACGTGCGGCCGGTCCGGCACAGGGCGCATCCGTTGCGTTGTCTATGACGAAACGTCGCATTTTACCCGACCGGAGCCCCCGTGCCGGCCGCTTAAAACACCATGCCCGGGTGCGCACGCTGGTCTATGCCAGCACCAGCGGCGTCTACGGCGATTGTGGCGGCGCGTGGGTCGACGAAACCCGCCCGGTGCGGCCCACCACGGCGCGCGCGCAACGCCGCGTGGCCGCCGAGCGCCGCGTGCGCTGGTTCGGCGCGGGCGGTGGCTGGCGCACGTCGATCCTGCGCATTCCCGGCATCTATGCGGGCGACCGCCTGCCCGAAGCACGCCTGCAACGCGGCACGCCCGCGCTGCGCGCGGAAGACGACGTCTTCACCAACCACATCCACGCCGATGACCTGGCCCGCGCGCTCGTCGCCGCGTTGTTCCGCGGCCGCGCGCAGCGCGTGGTGCACGCGAGCGACGCTTCGGAGTTGCGCATGGGCGATTACTTCGACCTGGTGGCCGACGCACGCGGCCTGCCGCGCCCGCCCCGCATCGCGCGCGCTGAAGCCGCCCAGCGGCTGGAGCCGACCCTGCTGTCGTTCATGAGCGAATCGCGCCGGCTGCGCAATGACCGGCTCGCGCGCGAGCTGCGGCTGGCGCTGCGCTACCCGACCGTGGCGGACTTCCTGGCCAGCGAGGGTTGACGTGGTCGCGCTTGCCGCCACTGCCCATGTCACGCGCCGGCGGCTGGTCCGGCTGGGGTTGGCATTGGCGGGGCTGGTGATCGGCGTGGCGCTGTGCTGGGCGGGTGCCAGCGCCGTGGCCGACGCCATGGGCGCGCGCGACATCCAGCAGGTCGCCGACGCGCGCCGCCAACTGGCCGAGCAGGTGGCGGGCGGCATGGCCAACCAGATCACCGCCGACGTGGCGCTGCTGCGCGCGATTCCGCAGACCATCGCCCAGATCGAAGCCATTCCGCAGGCGGCCGCGCGCGTCGACACGCAGCGCTGGAACCTGATGGACGAAGGCTCGCGCGCGAAGGAGGCGCTGGCGCATACCGAGGTGCAGGCGGCCTGCGCCTTCCTGAATACCGTCAACGGCAACCTCGGGCTGGACTACACCTGGGTGGTCAACACGCACGGCTATGTGGTGCTCGCCAGCAATGCCGGGCAGCCCGAATCGTTTGTCGGCGTGCAGTCGGCGCTGCAGCCTTTCATGAAGGAGGCCATGCTGGGCGGCCTGGGCGAGCAGTTCACGATCGGCCGCGTGACGGGGGTGCCGGGGCTGTTCTTTTCTGCGCCGGTCTATGACGACAACGGCCACCTGGTGGCGGCACTAGCCACCAAGGTCAATCTGGCGCGCCTGCAGCATTGGGTGTCGCACACCACCTCGCTGGTGGCCGATGCGAACGGGTTGATCATCCTGTCCACCGACACGTCATTGGTGGGCAAGATCCTGCCCGACTCGCGGCTGGCGCGGATGACGCCGTCCGAGCGCTTCAACGAATACCAGCGCGTCGATTTCGATGCGTGGCCCTACCTGCCCAGTGTGCAGTCGCATCGAGATGTGCCGGCGTGGGTGCCGCCGGAGGTGCGCAACGCCCTGGTCTGGCGCGAAGGCAGCGCGGTGCCGTCCCTCTTGATCACACGCAGCGCCAGCGCGGACCTGAGCGCCGTGGTGGCCGAGCCGCTGGTGGCCTGGTCGCAGCAGCTGGCCACCCACGCGCGCTACCGCATGCTGGGCTTCGCGCTGTTCGTGAGCATACTGCTGACCTTCATGCTGGTGATGTGGTCGCTGCTGCGCGAGCGCCAGCATCACCGCGTGACGCGTCATCTGAACCAGCGCCTGCAGCGCACCAACAGCGCACTCGCCAATGAAGCGCACTTCGACCACCTGACCGGCGTGCTGATGCGTCGGCGCTTTCTCGCGCTGTTCGAGACCGTGCTGACGCGCGCGCAGACGCGTGGTGAATCCGTGGTGCTGGTGCTGGCCGATCTGGACCACTTCAAGCGCATCAACGACACCTGGGGCCATGCGGTGGGCGACCTCGCGCTGCAGCGCTTCGCCTCGATCGCCACCAGCGTCCTGCGCAGCAGCGACCTGATCGGGCGGCTGGGCGGCGAGGAGTTCGCCATCGTGATGAGCCGCACCACCCTCGACGCCGCCACCGAGGTGGTCGAGCGCCTGAGGACCGCCGTGGCCGAAGTGGACGAGACGCTGCCCAGCGGCCTCGTCATGACGGTCAGCCTCGGCATGACCGCGTGCCGGGCGGGCGATGCCGCCTCCGAGATGCTCAAGCGCGCGGACCTGGCGCTGTATCGTGCCAAGGATAGCGGGCGCAACCGGTACGTGGCCGGCTAGTCAGCGTGGCGACTGTCGCGCTGCCTTGCGCTTGCGGGCGCGCAGCTCAACGCGCGACGCCGCCAGCGGCACCCGCTTGAAGCGCTCGCGCCGCTGCTCCTCGTCAAAGAACGCCAGCGACGGCTTGACCAGATCGCTGCGCGAGACGATCCCCACCAGCCGGCGCGATTGCGAATCGGTCACCACTGGCAGCCGCTCCAGCCCATGCACCGCCAGGCGGGTGGCGACGATGCGGCAGGTCTCGCCGGGCAACGCCATCACCGGGGCGTTGGCGCCGAACAGCTCGGCGATGATGCGTGCGCCGCGCTGCTGGCCGGCGAGCAGCGCATCACGGTCGAGCATGCCGACCAGCGCGCCGTCACGCACCACCGGGAACGCGCGGTGTGCCTGCGATGCGCCAAAGCGGCCGGCCAGCGTATCCACGAGCGTGGCCTCGGCCTCGATGGTCTGCATCGTGCGCGTCATCACCTCATCCACAGCGTGACGCTCCAGCGGATCGACGCCGTATTCGCGATAGATATGGAAGCCGCGCCGCGCGATCTTCTCGGTCATGATCGA
>CAJXMR010000237.1 GCA_913056305.1 uncultured Ralstonia sp. | reverse complement strand
GATCCTACTGCGCGGCCCGATCTTGGCCCTGCGATGCTCGCCGTACCCATGTACGGCGGCGCTTCTCGGACCAACCTCGGGCCGCTCGCTACGGATCGTGAACAGGTTCCAAGCGCAGCCGACACAAGAAAAACGGGCCGCATCGGCAGCGATGCGGCCCGTTGTCTTTGGCGGTGGCCGTTGTCGTTTACTTGGCGACCGGCCGCTTGCCCAGCTTGCGCTGCAGCGTGCGTCGATGCATGTTCAGCGCCCGCGCGGTGGCGGAGATATTGCCGCCGTGCTCGGCCAGCACGCGCTGGATGTGCTCCCACTCCAGCCGCGCCACCGACAGCGGCGCCGGGTTCTCCATGGTCTGCTCGGCCACCGCTTCCGACACGCCCACCTGCAGCGCGAGCAGGATCGAGTCGACGTTGGCCGGCTTGGCGAGATACTCATCGGCGCCGAGCTTCACGGCCTGCACGGCGGTGGCGATGCTGGCGTAGCCGGTCAGGATCAGCATGCGCGCGTCGGGCAACGCCTGGCGCAGGGGGGCAATCCAGTGCAGGCCGGAGTCCGTGCCGCCATGGGGCATCAAGCCCTTGTCGCTGGCGGCCAAGTGCAGGTCGACGGTCACGTAGGCGAAGCGCGCCTGGCGCGCCAGGGCCAGCGCTTCACCGCCGGTGTGGGCGATCTGCGGGGCGAAGCCGCGGCGCGTGAGAGCGCGCGCCAGGGTCTGTGCAAAGACGTCGTCGTCGTCGAGGATCAGGAAAGGGGCGGGTTGCTGCATGGTGTGCTCCGGGCCGCCGCTGTGAAGCGGTCTGCGCAGTCTAAGTGAAGAGGGTGGGCGCGCCGATGATGGGCGCGGCAAGTTGTTCGTTCGGACCGCCAACCGGCAGGCGAAGTTCGGCGATCGCCCCCTGCGGCGGGTTCGCGCGCAGCTCGACGGTGCCGCCCAGCCGGCGCGCGGTGGTCGCCGCCAGGTACACGCCGATACCGTGGCCGCCGTGCTTGCTCGGCACGGGTGTGCGACCGAGCGAGGTGCGCAGATCGTCGGGTAGCCCGAGGCCGGTGTCGATCACGCGCAGCACGATCTGCGGGCCGGTCCCGCGCATGGGGTCGGGCTGGGCATCGATGCGCGCCTCCAGCCGGATCGGCACGCGATCGCGCTTGGCCTGCTGCTGGCTGCGCGCGGCGTTGTCGAGCAGGATGGTGAGGATCTGCCCGACGGTGACGGCATCCAGTGCCACCGCCTGCGCCGCCGGCGAGGTTTCCGTGTGCAGGCGGATGTCAGGATGGCGCAGCTGCCACGTCTGCGTGTATGCCGGCAGCCAGTGCGCGAGCGGCTCCGGCGCGCCGTCCGACGGCTTGCGCTGCAGGCGCGCCAGCGCGGTGCGGCACAGCTCGAGCTGCTGTTCGATGGCGCGCAGGTCTTCGCGGTAGGGCGCCAGCGGCGAATCGGGCTGGCGCGCGTCGTGCTGCAGCTCGCCGGCAATCACGGCCACGGTCGACAGCGGCGTGCCCATCTCGTGCGCCACGCTCGCGCCCTGCGCGACCAGCGCCTCGATGCGCTCTTCGCGCAGCAGACTCTCGCGCGCCTCGGCCAGTTCGGATTCGCGCGCACGCAGCGCAGCCGACAGGCGCGCGGTAAAGCCGGCGATCATCGCGCTGCTGGCGACGAAGTCGATCCACATGCCGGCCAGGTGGTACGGCACCGCATCGGCCTGGTTGAGCAGGTTCAGCGGGATGTAGTTGCCGAGCATCATGCTGTAGGCGGCCAGCGCGTACAGCGTCAGGCCCACCACATGCGCGATCGGCAACATGGCCGCGGCAATCGCCAGCGCGGGCAGGTAGAACGAGACGAACGGGTTGGTGGCGCCGCCGGTGAAATACAGCAGCGCGGACAGCGCGGTCAGGTCCACCATCAGCTGGATGGTGATCTCGATATGCTGCACCGGCCGCGCGCGGCGCACGCGCCAGCCCGTGAGCAGGTTGAACAGCGCGTGCAGACCCATCACCGTCAAGAGCGGCAGCACCGGCAGCTGCACGCCGAACACCGGCGGCGCCAGCAGCATCAGGATCAGCTGCGTGGCCAGCAGGATCCATCGCAGCCAGAACAGGCGACGTAGACTGGACGTATCCAGCGGCGGGGCGGTGAAGGACAGGGTCGAGAGCATGGGCGACAAGTGTAAACGCGCGCGATGCGCCAGCTTCCGCTGCGCAATGCGTCAATCAGCCGCACAATTGTGCACCGAACATATCTTGCGCGAAGTGCTGTGCTTTAATGCGCAGCACGTTTGTCCCCGATAGGAGCCCCCTCATGACGAAGTCTCACGCGATCCGTTCTTCCCTGCGCCTGGCCGTGCTGGCCGCCGGCGTGTTCGCCAGCGCCGCAGCCCTTGCGCAAGTGACGGTGCAAGACGCCTGGGTGCGCGGCACCGTGCCGGGCCAGACCGCTACCGGCGCCTTCATGACGCTACAGGCCGCCGACGGCGCCAAGCTGGTGGGCGTGTCCACGCCAGTGGCGGGCACGGCCGAGATCCACGAGATGAAGATGGACGGCAACGTGATGCACATGCGCGCCGTGCCCGCGCTGGACCTGCCCAAGGGCCAGGCCGTGCAGCTCAAGCCGGGCAGCTACCACCTGATGCTGATGGACCTGAAGCAGCCGCTGGCCAAGGACACCACCGTGCCCATCACGCTCAAGGTGGAGCTGGCCAACAAGCGCGTCGTCGAGCAGAAGGTCGAGGCCAAGGTACGCGACCTGACGGCCGGCAACATGCCCGCCATGAATCACGACCATGGCGGCGAACACAAACAGTGATGGCCTGCGGCGGGTGCGCGTCACCGGTCCCTGGCCGATGAACCTCATCGATCATGGCTAACAAGACCCTGGGCACCCGCCAGAAACTGACCTTCCGCATCGAGCCGTCCACCCGGGCCGGCACCGCGCGCCCGCGCAACGTCCTGGTGCCACTGGCGCGCGGCCGCAAGGCCGGCGCCCACACCGAAGGCGGCCACGCCGAACGCCAGCGGGGCGGGGCCGACATCCGCCGCGCGCTGCGCACGCTGGACGACGACAGCAAGGATTGAAGAGTCAGCGGGCGGTTTCCGCCTGCGCCTGCGCCTGCGCAATCGCCTCACGCAGGCAGCGCTGGCAGCGGCAGCCCTGCCCGGGCCGCCGCGCACTGGCGGGCAGGTTGTCCTCCGCCATGCACCAGCAGGTTGCGTCCGGCTGCATGCCATTGCCGATGGCGCCGCAGCGCAACGCTGCCCCGCACACCGCGCAGACGGTGTTGGCAGTCAACGCTTCGCCCGACACGCTCACGGACGCCCGCCTCCCGCGTCATCGTCCTGCGCCAGCCGATGCATCGCCTGGCGCAGGAACCCCATCTGGTGCGAGAACCGCGTACACGCGTCGCAGGCAAATAGGTGCGCGCGCAGGCGCAGGCGCTCCCCGGTGGACAGGTCGCGGTCCATTCCGGACACCAGCATGCGGTGGGCTTCGTGGCAGGTGGGCAATCCCCAGCGGTTCGGCATGATGCGTTCTCGGTGATGCGATTTATGCGGCAGCAGGCTGGTTGCCGAACCAGTGCAGGTCCAGGCACTCGCGCAGGCGCATGCGGGCACGGTAGAGCAGCGCCCAAGCATTGGTCGCGGTGATCTCCAGTTCCTGACAGATTTCGTCCGTCTCCAGCTCCAGCCACTCGCGCATCATGAAGACGCGCCCGACGCGCGGCGGCAGGCGGTCGACGCACATTTGCAGGATGTCGAAGAACTCGCGCCGCGACAGCGCCGCATCCGGGCTGCCCCAATCCGACGGCGGCGTCAGGTAGTGGCCATCCGCCGCAAACAGGCTGTCGAACACGGCCTCATCCGAGCGCAGGTCGGATTCATCGGAGTCACCGCCGGCAAGCATCGAGACGCGCACTTCGCGCCGCCCCGAGCGGATCGCATCGATGATCTTGTGCTTGAGGATGCCGATCACATAGGTCTTGAGCGAGGCGTTGCCGGCAAAGCGCTCCGGGTGCTCCAGCACCGCCAGGAGGGTGTCGGCGACCGTGTCTTCGGCCAGCGCCGTATCGCGCAGCTGCAGTTGCGCGAAGCGCAGCAGGTGCGGGCGCAGCGCGTTGAGTTCGTCTGGGGCGATGGCCATGTCGGGTGGGGGTGTTTTCTGCCGGCAACGATTGTGTCGGACACACACGATGTGCCATCAGACCATGCCGGCTTTTCTTGTAAAATCGCGCCTGCCGAAAATGGGCTGCTTCGTTTTTGTGTAGCACGCGACATTCGGCGCTCCATCATACCCCGCCCAAACCGGATGTCACCGTCATGACCGCTTCTGTTGCTGCTGCCCCCGACCCTGCTGGCCTCGACCCTGAACTCGCGCACATTGCGCCGCCGGTCAAGGCCGAAATTCTCGCGCAGGCCTTGCCCTACATCCGCAAGTTCCACGGCAAGACCATCGTCATCAAGTACGGCGGCAACGCCATGACGGAAGAGAAGCTCAAGCACGGCTTTGCGCGCGACGTGATCCTGCTCAAGCTGGTCGGCATGAACCCGGTGGTGGTGCACGGCGGCGGCCCGCAGATCGACGAAGCCCTGAAGAAGGTCGGCAAGCAAGGCACCTTCATCCAGGGCATGCGCGTGACCGACGAAGAGACCATGGAAGTGGTCGAATGGGTGCTCGGCGGCGAAGTCCAGCAGGACATCGTCATGCTGATCAACCAGTACGGCGGCCAGGCGGTCGGCCTGACCGGCAAGGACGGCGGCCTGATCCGCGCCAAGAAGCTGAAGATGCCGGACCGCGAGAAGCCGGGCGAATTCATCGACATCGGCTTCGTGGGCGATATCGAGACGATCAACCCGGCGGTGGTCAAGGCGCTGCAGGACGACGCCTTCATCCCGGTCATCTCGCCGATCGGCTTCTCTGATGAAGGCCAGGCCTACAACATCAACGCCGACGTGGTCGCCGGCAAGATGGCCGAGATCCTCAAGGCCGAGAAGCTGGTCATGATGACCAACATCCCCGGCGTGATGGACAAGCAGGGCAACCTGCTGACCGACCTGTCGGCGCGCGAGATCGACGAGCTGTTTGCCGACGGCACCATCTCGGGCGGCATGCTGCCGAAGATCTCGTCCGCGCTGGATGCGGCCAAGAGCGGCGTGAACTCGGTGCACATCGTCGATGGCCGCATCGAGCACTCGCTGCTGCTGGAAATCCTGACCGAACAGGCGTTCGGCACCATGATCCGCTCGCATTGATGCGTAACACCCGGGTGGCTCGGGCGCGCCGCGCGCACGCCTGGCCGCGCGAGGTGGCGGCGCCCCCGTTGTCCGGAGCGCCCAAGCAACAGCCGGTCTGGCTGTTCGACCTCGACAACACCCTCCACCACGCCTCGCACGCGATCTTTCCGCAGATCAACCGGCTGATGACGGCCTATGTGGCGCGCGTGCTCGGCACGGATGAAGCCACCGCCAGCCAGGTGCGGGTGGACTATTGGCGGCGCTATGGCGCCACCCTCCTCGGCATGGTCCGCCACCATGGCGTGGACCCCGCCGACTTCCTCGCCCAGGCCCACACGTTTGACGACCTGCGCGCCATGGTGCGCGCCGAGCGCGGCCTGGCCCAGCTGCTGCGCGCCCTGCCCGGGCGCAAGATCCTGCTGACCAACGCCCCGGCCGCCTACGCGCGCGCGGTGGTGCGGCTCATCGGCCTGAAGCGCGCGTTCTCGCGCGAGATCGCGGTCGAGCACATGTGGGTGCACCGGCGCCTGCGCCCCAAACCCGATCCACTGATGCTGCGCCGGCTGCTGGCGCGCGAGCGCATTGCGCCATCGCGCGCCATCCTGGTGGAAGATACGCTCTCGCACCTGAAGCGCTACCGGCGCCTGGGGATCGGCACGGTGTGGGTGACCGGCTACCTGCTGCGCAAGCCGCCCGGCACGGCCACCCCGGCCAACGCCGACGCGCTGCACCCGGCCCAGGCCGCCGCGCTCGCCGCGCGTGCAAATTCGCCACAACGGCAACCCGCCGCGCCGATTTTGTTCGCCAACCGGCCCGGCTACGTGAGCGTGAAAGTAAAATCGGTGCTTCAACTACAACGAAGGCTCGTTCGACGCGGCTGAAACGCGATCAAGAGGGAGCGTAGCGGTTCTGGTGGTTTGGCGCTGCCGCAGACAGTACAAGCAGTACGGCAAGGCAGCGCCGGACCGCCAGAACCCTCTTGATCGTGTTTCATGCGTCATGAATGGGAGAGGGGCCCAATCAAACATGAGCAACGCGCAGACAGGCTTTGTGCCGGCTGAACTCCAGCCGATTGCCGAAGCACCCGCCGCACCCGCACGCAAACGCCCCCGCCCGGGCGAGCGCCGCGTGCAGATCCTGCAGACGCTGGCCGGCATGCTCGAGCAGCCGCGTGGCGAGAAAATCACCACCGCCGGGCTGGCCGCCAAGCTGGACGTGTCCGAAGCGGCGCTGTACCGCCACTTCGCCAGCAAGGCGCAGATGTTCGAGGGGCTGATCGAATTCATCGAGCAGACGGTGTTCGGTCTCATCAACCAGATCACCCTGCGCGAGGAGCACGGCCTGCGCCAGGCCCACGCCATCGCCCACATGCTGCTGTCGTTTGCCGACAAGAACCCGGGCATGACGCGGGTGCTGGTGGGCGATGCGCTGGTCGGTGAGGACGAACGCCTGCCCGAGCGCATGGCGCAGTGCATGGACCGCATCGAGGCGTCGCTCAAGCAGAGCCTGCGCGTGGCCGTCACGCAAGGCGCCTGGCCGGCCGATGCCGACATCGCCTCGCGCGCCAATTTGATCGTCTGC
>CAJXMR010000236.1 GCA_913056305.1 uncultured Ralstonia sp. | reverse complement strand
CCTTGGGCAGATCCGCCGGCGCCAGGTTGACGGTGATGCGCCGCGCGGGAAACTCGAAGCGGCTGTTCTGGATGGCCGCGCGCACGCGGTCCTTGCTCTCCTTCACCTCGGTGTCGGGCAGGCCGACGATGGTGAACGACGGCAGTCCGTTGGCCAGATGCACCTCCACCGATACCGCTGGCGCGTCGATGCCCGACAGCGCGCGTGAGCGCAACACGGCGAGGCTCATCGCGCGGCCCTCCGGATGACATCACGAGCAGGGCGGAGGGCAGGGCATCGAGGCATGGCGTGACAGTGCGTGACGGTGGCGGAGCCCGTCACTGTGCCAGCGACGTTACGCCGTCATGCAAGCCCGCATCCAAATTTGACGATCGGGCGGGCATGAAAAACCGGAGCGCGCGGCTCCGGTCCGGAAGGGGCGCTGGACGTGAGGTGTCAGCCGACGGGCTGCTGCTCGATCCGGTACTGGCAGATCAGCCGGCCTTCGCGCAGGCAGTGCTCGCTGGCGGGGCGGCCGGTGGCTTCGGAGAAGAACGCAGCCAATGCCTTGCAGACGCACGGCGTTTCGCGCACGGCGCCGGCCACCGGGCAGCTGTAGTTGCGCACCATGATGGCCGTGCCGTCCGGTACGGCCTCGGTGCTGGCGCCCAGGCTGTCGGCGGTGGCCATGGCCTCGGCCAGGTTGTTGTCGAAATCGGCGGTGGCGGGCAGCCCCGCTTCGCGTGCGAGGCGGCGGCCAGTCGCCTCCAGCACCCCCGCGAGCTGATCGGCGTCGAGCTGGTCTTGCAGCTCGGCCAGCAGACCCAGCAGGAACCCCTTGTAGGCGCCGGAGGCGGCATCTTCGCTGCCGGCGGCCGCCTCATACACGATGGCGGGTTTGCCCGGCGTGCCTGTCTGAAGTGGCTTGCGACGACGCACCAGGCCCTCCGCCTCCAGTTGCTTCAACTGGACGTTGATCGCGTTGCGTGTCACGGCCAGGCGCTCGCACAGCTGTACCACGGTCAGCGGTTCGCGTTGCAGGGCGCTCAGGATGTCGTTCTTGGTGGACACGGCGGGACGGGGAAGGACCAAAGGGATGGGCCGGATTATAGCCACGCGATCGGAATCCGCCCAAAAGATGATTAATAACAATACGTATTGTCATTATTTATCATATAGCCTAAACTGCGCTGGCGCTACTCCCACAACCCACGCCACGAGGTGCCCCATGCAGTCATCCAGATCCCCCAACTCCCTGTTTGCGCTTGGCCTGCTGCCGCTTGCGCTTGCCATGGCAGACGTTGCCGTCGCTCAGACACCTCCCGCCCCGCCCGAGCAGAAGTCCACCCCAGTGCGGCTCGTTGACGCGCTCAATGGCGTGTTTGGCCAGCATCCTGGCGCGCGCGCCGTCCACGCGAAGGGCATCGTGCTTGAAGGCGCCTTCACCCCCAGCCGTTCCGCGCATACCGTCAGCACGGCGCCGCATCTGCAGAAGGCCGCCGTGCCGGTGGTCGTGCGCTTCTCCGACTTTGCGGGCATTCCGGACATCGCGGACAACCACGCGCTGGCCGCCCCGCGTGGATTGGCCGTCAAGTTCACGCTGCCCGGCGGCGCCACGACCGACATCGTTTCGCACGCCTTCAACGGTTTCCCGTCGCCCACGACGGATGATTTCCACGATCTGCTGATCGCGCTGGGCAGCAGCGGGCCGAACGTGCCCAAGCCCACGCCGCTCGACACCTACCTGGGTAGCCACCCGGCCGCCAAGGCCTTCCTCACGGCGCCCAAGCCCGAGCCGGTCAGCTATGGCTCGCTGCCGTACTTTGGCGTCAACACGTTCAAGTTCGTCAACGCCAAGGGTGTAGTGACGTACGGCCGCTACCAGATCCGGCCGGTGGGCGGCGAGCAGTACCTGAGTGATGCGGATGCAGCCAAGGCAGCGCCTGACTACTTGCAGACCGAAATGCGCGGTCACGTTGCAAAGGCACCGATCAAGTTCAAGCTCGTACTGCAGATTGCAGCGCCTGATGACAAGCTCGATGACCCGTCGATCGCCTGGCCTGACACGCGCCGCACGGTCGAGCTGGGCACGCTCTCCATCACCAAGGCCGTGGCAGACAGTGATGCCGCGCAACGCAAGCTGCTGTTCCAGCCGAACGCGCTGCCTGCCGGCATCGAAGTCGAAGACCCGATGGTCAATGCGCGCGCGGCGGCGTATGGGGTCTCGTTTGGGCGTCGCCAGCAGTAACGGCACGGGCTATTGGAGTCACCATGAGCATTGCACTCGTCCCCAACAACACGTTGATCACGGCATCGCCGGAAGAGGGCCGGCAACTGGCCATCAAGCTGGCGCGGCTGGTGATCAAGACCACCCAGCCCGACGAAGCCGTGCGCGACAGGCTGCGCGACGTGTACGCCAACGATGCAGGCATGTTGCTGCAGATCGGGCAGATCGTCGCGGCCGAGTTCGCGACCATCGCGGCGGCCAACCACTACTGGCGGCCTTGATCCTTCGCCAAGAAGACCGCGCTAAACCTGAAATGGAACACTAGCTATGCCGCTACTCAATATTCACGTCGTCAAGGGGCGAAGCGAGGAGCAGGCCACGATGCTCCTCCAGACCATTCACGATGCCATGGTCGAGGCCTTCGAGGTGCCGGTACGAGATCGCTACCAAGTGCTGCACGAACATGATGCGCAGCGACTGATCATGGAAGACACGGGACTGGGCTTTGTCCGCACGGACAACCGCGTTCTGATCCACGTCACGACGCGGCCAAGGTCGCTGGAAATGAAGGAGCGCTTCTACGCGCTGCTCGTGGAGTCTCTCGGGACGCGTTGCGGCGTCGCGCCCGAGGACATCATGGTGTCCTGCGTCGAGAACAGCGATGCCGACTGGACTTTCGGGTTCGGCCGAGCCCAATTCCTCGTCGGTGAGCTCTAGGAGAAGGTGCGACCGCCGCGGCGACAGATAACGACTGGCGGCCGTAAGCGGTGGGCCGCCGGCCCGCGCGCATAAAAAAGCCGGGGCACGAGCCCCGGCTGGTCTCCTCGGCAGATCGCATCAGGGGAAGGCTGGCATGGCGCGTTCTTCGCCGCTGAAGCGGCCTTCCGGATGGGTGTTCTGCAGCAGCGCGCGCATCTCTGACACGCGCGAGCGCGGCACGTCCACCATCAACAGGATCTGCCCCTCTTCATCCACCGCTTTCTTGAATGGCTTGAGCCGGCTATTCGGCACCGAGCTGCCGATCATGCTCGACGCCCACGCGCCAAACAGCGCACCGAGCACGGTCGTGATGCCGATCATCCCCCACTGCGGTCCTTCGCCGATGACGGGGAACAGCGCGGCCACCACGCCGGCGATGACGCCCGCGCCGCCGCCGATCACCACTCCATTCTGCGTGGCGTGAACGATGTCGGAGGTTTGCAGCAGATTGGCCTCGTGCAGGCCGGTGAGGTCGGTGCCTTCGCGCGCGACAAAGTGGATGTGGCGCTCGGTGATGCGCGCCAGCAGCAGGTCATTCATGGCACGCCGGGCGCTCGCCACGTCCGGCAGTAGAAAGTAGAGGCGATGAAGCATGATCGTTCTCCCAGGGCGTCACTCGCGGTCTACGTCAGGCAGCGGGCGGCCTTAAGGGAGTTCTAGATCAGTTGCCGCAACCGAACAAGGCGGTTTTCGCTGTGCGCCGCAGCACGGGTGCGGCGGCCGGCACAGCGGGGGCGAGGGCACGGCAAGCCGGCGCGGGGCCGGCGGGCAATCAGCGGTCAGCGCCAGCCGGCTCGCTCGACTTCAGCTGCGCTTCCAGCGCGGCCACGCGCGTCTCCAGCTCTTCCAGCCGGGCGCGGGTGCGGGCCAGCACCTGCGATTGCACGTCGAATTCCTCTCGGGTGACCAGGTCGAGCTTGGAGAAGCCCTGCGTCATCATCGCGCGGACGTTTTTTTCGATATCGGCGGCGGGCGAGTTGCGCAGCGCCTCGCTCACGCGGTTCTGGAAGTCGGTAAAGAGATCGGTGGGTTTCATGAGGATTCTCCGAGGGTCGTGCCGGCTGCGCCAAGGCGGTGCATGCACCGAAAATGTGCGCGAGAATTGCCGTGCCGTGGTGCGTGTGGCTTGGGCGGATGCGTACTTTCAGTGCCGGATCGCCAGATGCGCCGCATCGTACACGCAAATCCACGAAAAAACCGGCAGCGCTCGCTGCGGTGCGGCATTGGCGGCGCGTACAAAAATAGGGTCAGGATGTGCTTCGGCGTGCCTCGCGAGCGCAGCGCAGCAGCGGGTACGGTGACCAAATCACTCTATCACAGCGCCCCAGCCGCGCCCATGTCGACCCGGGGCGACCAGGCCGAACCCGCCTACGCCAACCGCTTGCGGGCATTTGTCAACGCATGAGGAGTCCGTCCCCATTTCTGGCGCGGCGTGCCTTAAGTCGATCGCAAGGCGCCTCGTCCAACGGAACCGAAGCAACAGCCTAACTTCACTACGTTGACATGGCATGACAGTTGCAGAACCTCACCCGAACCTCATCCGAGTTCTTGCCACATTCCATTTGCGTCTTTCTAAAGGGGGAGAGTCGTTATGAAGAAGTTTGCTTCCGCAGCCAGCTTGCTGCTGTTGACCGGTGCTGCTGCCGGTGTGGGTCAAACCGCATTCGCGCAAACCGCGCCGGCCGCAGACGCGACCGCTGCTGCGCCCGCCGCGGCTCCGGCGCCGGCACCCGCGTTGACGGCCAACGTCACGCTGGCCAGCCAGTACCGCTATCGCGGCATCATGCAAACCAACAACAAGCCGGCCATCCAGGGCGGCGTTGACTACGCCATTCCGGGCGGCGTGCTGCCCGAAGGCTTCTACGTCGGTAACTGGAACTCGTCGATCAGCTGGCTCTCGGATTCCAACTCCAGCGTCTCCGCGCCGATCGAGATGGACTTCTACGGCGGCTACAAGACCGAGATCGTCAAAGATGTGCCGATCGACGTGGGCGTGCTGCAGTATTACTACCCGGGCAGCTACCCCAGCGACTTCACCCGCCCGCACACCACCGAAGGTTACGCGCAGGTCGGCTACGGCCCGGTCACCTTCAAGTATTCGCACGCGTTCTCGAACCTGTTCGGCACGCCCGATTCGCACCACAGCCAGTACTTCGACCTGTCGGGCAACTTCGACACCGGCTTCTGGGGCCTGACGCTGAACCTGCACCTCGGCTATCAACAAGTGCCGCACCAGGTCGTGCGCGCCTCGTATGCCGACTGGAAGATCGGCGTGACCAAGGACTTCGGCGGTGGCTGGACCGCATCGCTGGCGTACATCGATACCAATGCCGGTCGCGCGTTCTACACCAACACGCACAACAACTACATGGGCAAGGCGACCGCGCTGCTGTCGGTCACCCGGACTTTCTAACAACGAGGCGCAGCGGCGCCGCGCGCGCCGCAATCGAGGAGGAATCCAGCATGAAACTGATCATGGCCATCATCAAGCCGTTCAAGCTCGACGAGGTCCGCGAGGCGTTGTCTCAAGTGGGCGTGTCGGGTATCACGGTGACGGAGGTCAAGGGCTTCGGTCGTCAGAAGGGCCACACCGAGCTGTACCGCGGCGCCGAGTACATCGTCGACTTCCTGCCTAAAGTGAAGCTCGAAGTGGCGGTGCCCGACGAGGTGCTCGAGCGCGCCGTCGAAGCCATTGAAAAATCCGCGCGCACCGGCAAGATCGGCGACGGCAAGATCTTCGTCGCCGACGTCGAGCAAGTCATCCGCATTCGCACCGGCGAAACCGGCGGCGACGCCCTGTAAGCGCCAATCAGCCAAGGAAAAGAGGTCAAGACATGAAAACCTGGTTCACACGATTCCTGACGGCGGGGGCCGTCGCCGCGGTGCTCGCGGGCGCCGTGATGTCTGCGCCGGCTGTGGCGCAGGACAAGCCGGCTGCATCGGCACCGGCTGCTGAAGCCTCGGCTCCGGCCGCGGCTGCTGCCTCCGAGCCGGCCGCCGCAGCGGCTGCTGCTGCACCGGCCGCCGCCGCAGCGCCGGCTTCCGCGCCGGCCGCCGCCACGCCCGTGCCCAACAAGGGCGACACGGCCTGGCTGCTGGTCTCCACCGCGTTCGTCATCCTGATGACGCTGCCGGGCCTGGCACTGTTCTACGGCGGCCTGGTGCGCAAGAAGAACATGCTGTCGGTGCTGATGCAATGTACCGGCATCTTCTCGCTCGTCATCATCCTGTGGGCGGTCTACGGCTACAGCTTCGCCTTCACCGAGGGCAACGCCTTCTTCGGCGGGCTCGACCGGCTGTTCCTCAAGGGCCTGACGCCGGACTCGGTGGCCGCCACCTTCAGCAAGGGCGTGGTGGTGCCGGAGTATGCATACTTCGCCTTCCAGGGTGCGTTTGCCGCGATCACCTGCGCGCTGATCATCGGTGCCTTCGCCGAGCGCGCCAAGTTCTCGGCCGTGCTGCTGTTCGTGGTGCTGTGGTTCACCTTCAGCTACCTGCCGATCGCCCACATGGTCTGGTTCTGGCCGGGTCCGGACGGCTTTACCGATGCCAAGGCTGCTGAGCTGATGACGGCCAAGTCGGGCTGGCTGTTCCAGAAGGGCGCGCTGGACTTTGCGGGCGGTACCGTGGTGCACATCAACGCCGCCGTGGCGGGCCTGGTGGGCGCCTTCCTGTTCGGCAAGCGCATCGGCTTCGGCCGCGAAGCGCTCAAGCCGCACAGCCTGACGATGACCATGATCGGCGCCTCGCTGCTGTGGTTCGGCTGGTTCGGCTTCAACGCCGGCTCGGCCCTGGAAGCCAACGGCAGCGCCGCGCTGGCCTTCGTCAACACGCTGCTGGC
>CAJXMR010000235.1 GCA_913056305.1 uncultured Ralstonia sp. | reverse complement strand
AAGACAAAGAAAGTGAGTCAGCCCCGGCAGGGGATGAAACAGGGGATGGACCACCAACAAAAACCCGAAAGCCCATCCCCATCACAAAGCATCAGTCGGCAGGCGTAATGTCGATATGACAATGCGACGAGTGCGAATGCGAGTGCCCAGCATCAGCGGCTTGATGCAGATGGTCCTGCACCTCCACCCGCATCCCCAACCGCGCCAGCAACTTCCGATCCGCATCCGCTTCCGGGTTATCGGTCGTCAGCAGCTTCTCGCCATAGAAGATCGAATTGGCGCCAGCCATAAAGCACAGCGCCTGCAAGGCATCATCCATCGCCTCGCGGCCAGCAGACAGCCGCACCATCGCCTTGGGCATCGTGATCCGCGCCACCGCAATCGTGCGCACAAACTCGAACGGGTCCAACGCCTCGTTGCTCTCCAGCGGCGTCCCCTCAACCTTCACCAGGTTGTTGATCGGCACCGAATCCGGATACGGCTCCATGTTCGCCAGCTCGGCGACGAGGCCCGCGCGCTCATGACGCGATTCACCCAGCCCGACGATGCCGCCGCAGCACACATTGATGCCCGCATCGCGCACGTGCGCCAGCGTGTCCAGCCGATCCTGATACGTACGCGTGGTGATGATCTCGCCGTAAAACTCCGGCGCGGTGTCGAGGTTGTGGTTGTAGTAATCCAGCCCCGCATCCTTGAGCTGCGCAGCCTGTTCCTGCTTGAGCATGCCCAGCGTCACGCAGGTCTCCAGCCCCATCGCCTTCACGCCGCGCACCATGTCGGCCACGGCATCGAGCTGGTGCGGCTTCGGGTTGCGCCAAGCTGCGCCCATGCAGAAGCGGCTCGCGCCGTTCTGCTTGGCACGCGCGGCGGATTCGAGCACGGCGTCGATCGGCATCAGCTTCTCGGCTTCCACGCCGGTGTCATAGCGCGCCGACTGCGGGCAGTACGAGCAATCCTCCGGGCAGCCGCCGGTCTTGATCGACAGCAGCGTCGAGAGCTGCACGGCATTGGCATCGAAGTTGGCGCGGTGCACCTGCTGCGCCTGGAACAGCAGATCGTTGAACGGCAACGCAAACAGCGCTTCGATGGCTTCGCGGCTCCAGCGTGCGTCGGGGGCCTGACCGGGCGTGGGCGGCACCTTGGCGGCGTTGGCAACGAAATTGAGCGGGGTGTGTTGCATGGGGACTTCCTTCAAACAGAACAATCGGTATGGGGCTCAGGCAGGCAGCAGCCAGTTCGGCTTGCGCTTGCCCAGGAAACTTTGCACGCCTTCGCGGCCTTCTTCCGAGGCGCGGATGGCGGCGATGCGGTTGGCGGTGTCGGCCAGCAGTGCATCGTCGATGGACGCGCCGGCCACCTCGCGCACGAGCCGCTTGCTCTCGCGCACGGCGTTCGGGCTGTTGGCGACCAGCGCGGCGGTGATCTCGCCCACCTTGGCATCGAGGGCATCGGCGCCCACCAGCGCGTGCACGAGGCCGAGGCGATGCGCTTCAGCGGCGGAGAAACGCTCGGCGGTGATGAAGTAGCGCCGCGAGGCCTGCTCGCCCAGCGCGCGGATCACGTACGGGCTGATGGTGGCGGGAATCAGCCCGAGCTTGGCTTCCGACAGGCAGAAGTTGGCCGAGTCGACCGCCACCACGATGTCGCACGCGGCGACCAGGCCGACGCCGCCGGCGTACGTGTCGCCCTGCACGCGGGCGATGACGGGCTTCGGGCACGCATAGATGGCGCGCAACATCTCGGCCAGGCGCAGCGCGTCGGCGCGGTTCTCGTCGTCCGAGTAGCCGGCCATCTTCTTCATCCAGTTCAGATCAGCGCCGGCGCAGAAGGCGGGGCCGTCGGCGGCCAGCACGATGGCACGCACGCTGTCTTCCTTGGCGAGCGCGTGGAAGGCGCCGGTCAACTCGGCGATGACGGTCTCGTTGAAGGCGTTGCGCACGTCGGGCCGATTGAGCGTGAGCGTGGCGACGGCGCCGTGCTGGCTGAAAGTCAATGTGGCCAGCGTTTCAAAGGCGTTCATTGCGTGTCCTTGGGGCTACCGGTCGAGGCGTCGACCGACTTGGAAGATGGGGCGGGGCCGCTAGGCAGGCCGAGCTCACGCAGGAAGGCGTCGACTTGCGGCAACCAGATCGGCAGGCCCGCGCGGCTGCCGAACATGCCGTGCGAATCGCTCTGGAAGTTGCCGTAGTCGACCATGCGTGCGCGGCCACCGGCTTCGGTATATGCGGCGAAAAACCGGTCGGGCAGCGGCTTGGGCCAATAGGTGTCGTTGTCGCCGTAGAACCACAGCGACGGGTAGTGCGCCTGCTTGCCGTAGTTGCCGAAGGCACGCACCAGGTTGTCTTCCCAGGCGATGCAGCTGTCGTTGCGCAGGCCACCCGCGAAGTTGACCAGGCCGCGCACACCGGGGTAGTCGATGGTGCCGAACGCCATCGTGGTCAGGCCGCCATGCGACTGGCCCATGATGACGATGCGGTCGCGGTCGATGTACGGCAGCTGGGTCATGTAGTCGAGCGTGGCGACCACGTCTTCGGCCTGCACGGTGCCGTTGCTCTCTACGTTGCAGCCGCCGCCGATGTAGGCACCGCCGGACTTCGAGAAACCCTGTCGCATCGGCAGCACGACCACGTAGCCGCGCGCCACCAGCGGCGGCACCTGGGCGCTGTAGCGCGCGCGGCCTTGGAAGGCCGGGTTGCCCAGCGCCTTACCGTGGTTCAGCACGATCAGCGGAAACGGCCCATCGCCGGCCGGCTTGAAGATGGTGGTCTCCAGCTTGACGGTGAAGATGCCCGCAGACTTGGGCACTTCCACCACCTGTTCGGTCATGCCGGCCGATGCTTTGTCCTGCGCCTTATCGTCAGCATGTGCGGCGGTGGCGAGCAGCATGGCGCAGCCGAGCGCAGCCCATGCGTGGTGCCACACTGACCGATGCTTGTTGTTCACGTTGTTCTCCCCGTTCGATGGCGTGCCGCTTACATGCGGAACACGCCGAAGTTCATGTCGCCAATCGGCGCGTTCAGGCTGGCCGAAAGCCCCAAGCCCAGCACGCTGCGCGTGTCGGCCGGGTCGATCACGCCGTCGTCCCACAGGCGCGCGCTGGCGTAGTACGGATGGCCCTGGCGCTCGTACTGCTCGCGGATCGGCGCCTTGAAGGCGGCTTCCTCGTCCGCGCTCCACTGGCCGCCCTTGGCCTCGATGCCGTCGCGGCGCACGGTGGCGAGCACGCTGGCCGCCTGCTCGCCGCCCATCACCGAGATGCGCGCGTTCGGCCACATCCACAGGAAGCGCGGCGAATACGCCCGCCCGCACATGCCGTAGTTGCCCGCGCCAAACGAGCCGCCGATGATGACCGTGAACTTGGGCACCTGCGCCGTCGCCACCGCCGTCACCATCTTCGCGCCGTTCTTGGCGATGCCTTCGTTCTCGTACTTGCGGCCGACCATGAAGCCGGTGATGTTCTGCAGGAACACCAGCGGGATCTTGCGCTGGCAGCACAGCTCGATAAAGTGCGCGCCCTTGAGCGCCGCTTCCGAGAACAGGATGCCGTTGTTGGCGATGATGCCGACCGGGTAGCCCCAGATGTGGGCGAAGCCGCAGACCAGCGTGGTGCCGTAGCGCGCCTTGAATTCATCGAAGGCGGAATCATCGACGATGCGGGCGATGACCTCGCGCACGTCGAAGGGCTTGCGCGTGTCGGTCGGGATCACGCCATAGAGTTCTTCTGCGGAAAAGCGCGGCTCGACCGGCGCATGGATCTGCACCTGCTCCGGCTTGCGGCGGTTCAGGTGCGCGACGATGCTGCGGGCCTGCGCCAGCGCGTGCGAATCGTTGTTGGCAAAGTAATCTGCCACGCCAGACAGGCGCGTGTGCACGTCGGCGCCGCCCAGGTCTTCGGCGCTCACCACCTCGCCCGTCGCGGCCTTCACCAGCGGCGGGCCGGCCAGGAAGATCGTGCCCTGTTCCTTGACGATGATCGACTCGTCGCTCATGGCCGGCACATACGCGCCGCCGGCCGTGCACGAGCCCATCACCACCGCGATCTGCGGGATGCCCTTGGACGACAGGTTGGCCTGGTTGTAGAAGATGCGGCCGAAGTGGTCGCGGTCGGGGAAGACGTCGTCCTGGTTGGGCAGGTTGGCGCCGCCTGAGTCGACCAGGTAGACGCAGGGCAGGTGGTTCTGCTCGGCGATCTCCTGCGCGCGCAGGTGCTTCTTCACGGTCATCGGGTAATACGTGCCGCCCTTGACCGTGGCGTCGTTGCACACGATCACGCATTCCTGCCCGGAGATGCGGCCGATGCCGGTGATGATGCCGGCGCCGGGGGCCGCGTCGTCGTACATGCCGTACGCCGCCAGTTGCGAAAACTCCAGGAACGGCGTGCCGGGATCGAGCAGTTGTTGCACACGGTCGCGCGGCAGCAGCTTGCCGCGCGCGAGGTGCTTGGCGCGGGCGTCGTCACCGCCGCCCTGGGCGATGCGGGCCACCCGGTCGCGCAGGTCGGCGACCAGGCCGCGCATGGCGTCGGCGTTGGCCTTGAAGTCTTCGGCACGGGGGTTCAGCTTGGTGTCTAGCGTCGGCATGGCAGCAGTGCGATGGGTTCGTTAGTGAAGGTCGCCGTCGAGATACAGCCAGCGGCCTTCCGGGGTTTCGGTGCCGCTCGCGTCCTGGCGGACGAAGCGGCTGGTTTCGTGCAGGCGATGCGCGCGGCCGCCCACCTTGTAGCGCGCGACGAATTCCACCGTCGCGTGCGTGGCGTCTTGTGGTGCGTGGTGCTTGATGTCCAGACCCAGCCAGCGTGTTGATTGCGCGCCGGCCTCGCCGGTTTCCAAATCGGCCGGGCACGTGGACGGATGCCACGTGCGGCGCAGATACGCCGTGTCGCCCAGCACATAGGCGCTGTAGCGCGAGCGCATCAGCTGCTCGGCCGTGGCCGGCACCGCCTCGCCCGCGTGGAACGGGCCGCAGCAGCGCGCATAGGCGCCGCCGCCGCAGGGGCAGGCATCGGCCGGGCCGATCGGCTTGGCTTGGCTCACGCCAACAGCTCCGGCAGGTGGCGCATGTCGGTGAAGGTGCGCGAGGCACCAGCGGCGATCAACGGGCCCGGCGCATTGCGGCCGGCGTAGGCCAGCACCGTCATGCCGGCCGCGTGGCCGGCGGTCACGCCCGTGGGGCTGTCCTCGATCACCACGCAGCGCGACGGCGCCACGCCCAGCTTGTGCGCGGCCAGCAGGTAGACGTCGGGCGCGGGCTTGCTGCGCTCGACCTCGGTGGCCGAGAAGATGCGCGCGTCGGTCGGGCGGAAGCGCTCGATCAGGCCGGTACGGTTCAGTTGCAGCTCGACCTTCATGCGGTCGGCGCCGGAGGCCACGGCCATCGGCAGGCCCAGCGTGGACAGCGCTTCAATCGCATCGGCGATATGCGGCACGGCTTCCACCTCGGCTTCGAGCAGCACATTGCGGCGCGCATGGAAGGTCGACAGCCAGTTCGGCGGCAGCGGCGCGCCGCGCATCTCGGCAATCGCGTCCAGCTCTTCGCGGATGGCCTTGCCGAGGAAGCGCTTGATGGAATCTTCCTGGCTGATGTTGATGCCGAGTTCGTTCAGCATCTGCCAGATCAGCCGGTTGACGAGGGGTTCGCTATCGACCAGCACGCCGTCGCAATCGAACAGGATGGCGTCGAAGCGCGGGTGGATCGAGGCGGATTGGGAAACTTCAGTCATGCTTTCTTGGTCGGTTTTTCGTAAGCGGCGACCGGCGCACCGGCCGCCTTCCAGGCGGTGAAGCCGCCCGCGATATGGACTACGCGCTCCAGGCCCATGTCTTGCACGGTCTTGGTGGACAGCGCGCTGCGCCAGCCGGCCGCACAGAAGAAGACGAAGGTCTTGTCTTCGGCAAAGGTCGGCTTGTGATACGGCGATTCCGGGTCGACCCAGAACTCCAGCATGCCGCGCGGCGCGTGCAGCGCGTGCGGGATCACGCCTTCGCGCTCCAACTCGCGAATGTCGCGCACGTCGACAAACTGCACGGTCGGGTCGTCCAGCAAGGCACGCGCCTCGTCCACCGACAGCGTGCGCACCTGCGCCATGGCTTCATCGACGAGGGCGCGGAATCCTTTCTTCATCGGCATGCGGGTCTCCTTGGTGTCAGACGCGTCCGTCGCGCAGCAGGGCTTCGATCTGGTCGAAGCGGTCGAAACCCCAGAAGGCTTCACCGTCGACGATCACGTACGGCGAACCGAACACGCCGCGCGACATCGCCAACTCGATCTCGGCTTTGAGCTGGTCCTTGATCTGCTGGGTGTTCACGCCGGCATTGAGCGCGGCACCGTCGATGCTCATCGCGTCGGCGATCTTCATGACCTCGGTGGGCTCGCCGATGTTGATGTCGTCAACGAAGAGGGCGCGGTAGACCGCGCGCGCGAAGTCGATGGCGCGGTCGCCGCCGTGGTGGTCATGCACCCACAGCGTGGCGCGCGCCGCATATTGCGTCGGTAGCGGGAAGTGCGTCGGCTTGCGGTACTCGATGCTGTTGAAGCGCGCGGTGCGCTCGAAATCGCGCCACGCGTAGTCGCCCTTGAGCGGCACCTGCGGCAGCGGGGAGCCGCCGGTGGTCTTGAACACGACCCCCAGCAGGATCGGGTGCCATGCCGTCGCCCGGTTGTACTGGCGGGCGAGTTCCTCCACGCGCGTACTGGCGAAGTAGCCGTACGGCGACGAGAAGTCGAAGTAGAAATCGATGGCCCCGTTCATGATGTGCTCCCCTTTGTTGTGCTGTTGTTTCCCCAACAATGCCTACGCGAGCGCGCGGGCGATCAAGATTTTCTGGATATCGCTGGTGCCTTCGTAGATCTGGCACACGCGCACGTCACGGTAGATGCGCTCCACTGGGAAGTCGTTCACGTAGCCGTAGCCGCCGAAGACCTGGATGGCGTCGGAGCACA
>CAJXMR010000234.1 GCA_913056305.1 uncultured Ralstonia sp. | reverse complement strand
CCCGAGTTCGAACGCCGCGTGCTCGAAGTCCTGCGCGAGCCGCTGGAGACCGGCCACATCACCATCTCGCGCGCGGCGCACCAGACCGACTTCCCCGCCAGCTTCCAGCTGATTGCCGCGATGAACCCGTGCCCGTGCGGCTATCGTGGCCACCCGCTGCGCGCGTGCCGCTGCACGCCGGACCAGGTGGAGCGCTACCAGTCGCGCATTTCAGGCCCGCTGCTCGACCGCATCGACGTGCAGATCGAGGTGCCGACGCCCTCGCAGGAAGAACTGCTGGACGGCCCGCCCGGCGAGCCGACCGTTGACGTGGCCGAGCGGGTGGCGGCAGCGCATGCGCGGCAACTGGCCAGACAGGGCAAGCGCAACGCGCTGCTGGCCGGCCACGAGATCGACCTGCACTGCGCGCGCACCGATGCCGCCGATGGCCTGCTGCGCCACGCGATGACGCGCTTCTCGTGGTCCGCCCGCGCGTATGCGCGCGTGCTCAAGCTCGCCCGCACCATCGCCGACCTGGCCGGTGATGAGCAGATCGATGCAGCGCATGTGGGCGAGGCGATTCAGTATCGGCGCGGGGTGAAGGCGGACTAGCTTACGTCCGCGCGCTGCCCCTCGATCAGCTTCGCCAGCAGCTTCGCCAACTGACGCTGCTCAGCGACTGTCAGCACCGAAAGCACAGCGCGCTGGTTCTCGACGTGCATCGTCACGGCTTCATCGATCAACGCGAACCCCGCCTGGGTGAGCGCGACCAGCGTGCCGCGCCCATCCTCGGGATTGGGCCGGCGCTCGACCCAGCCCGCTTGCTGCAGGCGATCGATGCGGTTGGTCATGCCACCCGAGGACATCATCGCCGCGTCGTACAGCGCAGTGGGTGTGAGCGCATAGGGCGCACCGCTGCGGCGCAGGGTGGCCAGCACGTCGAACTCGCCGGGCTGCAGGCCGAACT
Source organism: uncultured Ralstonia sp. (assembly GCA_913056305.1). Taxonomy (GTDB): domain Bacteria; phylum Pseudomonadota; class Gammaproteobacteria; order Burkholderiales; family Burkholderiaceae; genus Ralstonia. Next base: position 6,051 of record CAJXMR010000234.1, on the reverse strand, counting down.
GCGCGAAGACCGGCTGGAGCCGCTCGCGCGCGATGACGAGCGTCGCCTCACCCAGCCGGCCCAACAGCAGCATCGAGCTGACGTCCAGGTCCGGGCGCTCGCGGTTCCATTGTTCGACGGCCTGGGCAGCTCGGTCCATTCTCCCTTTCCTCATTGGTGGTTATCTTGACGTCGAGACAATCGTTTTTTATCTTGACGCCAAGATAATGCGATACCGACCGCGCCGATGCAAGCGGGCCGTCACAGCCCGGCCCGCTCCCGCGTCTTCGAGATTGCACGCAACCCATTTGCTGGAGCACAAGATGAGCCCGACCTCGATCACCGCAGACGACGCCTCCTGGCTCGACCTGTTCCGCGGCGCCAACGCGTTGCGCGTACTGGTGCTGGCCGCCGGCGTGGCGCTGCACGCCATCAACCTCTACCTGACCACGACGATCCTGCCCAGCGTGGTCGACGACATCGGCGGCGTGGCCTTCTATGCGTGGAACACGACGCTGTTCATCGTGGCGTCGATCACGGGCGCGGCGGTGGCAGCGCAGGTGATCCAGCATGCCGGGCCGCGTGGCGCCTACCTGCTGGGGGCAGCGGTGTTCGGCGGGGGTTCGGCACTGTGCGCGCTGGCGCCGGCCATGCCCGTGCTGCTGGCGGGCCGCGTGCTGCAGGGGCTCGGCGGCGGCGTGCTGCTGTCGGCGCCGTACGTGCTGATGCGCAGCGTGCTGCCCAAGCCGCTGTGGCCGCGCGCACTGGCGCTGCTCTCGGGCATGTGGGGCATTGCCACGCTGCTCGGGCCGGCGGTGGGCGGTGTGTTTGCGCAGTACGCGACGTGGCGGCTGGCGTTCTGGTCGCTGGTGGTGCTGATCGGGCTGGCTGCGGCGGCAGCCGTGGTGGTACTCAAGCCCACCTCCACGCAAGCCGAGCGCCCGACGCCCGTGCCCGCGCGCCAGCTCGCGCTGCTGGCCTTCGCCGTGGTGGCGGCGTCGTGGAGCAGCATCAGCGCCACGCCGTGGCTCGGCGCATTGGGCCTGATCGCGGCGGCCGTCACGTTGCTGGCGATCCGCCGTGTCGAGATGCGCTCGTCGCGGCGCATCCTGCCCGCCGATGCGTACACGGGCCGCACGGCGCTCGCCGCGCTGTATGGCGTATCGGCCTTGCTGGCGGTGACGGTCACCTGTACGGAGATCTTCGTGCCGCTGTTCCTGCAGCGGCTGCACGGGCAGAGCCCGCTGATCGCCGGCTATATCGCCGCCACGGCCTCGGCGGGCTGGACGCTGGGCGCCATCCTAAGCGCCACACTGCGCGAATCGTCGGCCACGCGCGTGATCCGGGTGGCACCGTGGGCGTGCGCGCTGGGCCTGCTGGTGCTGGCGCTCCTGGTGCCGGTGGGCGCCGGCGATACGCTGCTGACCGCGCTGATCATCGTGGCGTTGACGCTGGTGGGGCTGGGGGTGGGCGTCGCCTGGCCGCATCTGGCCAACCGCATCATGACGGTGGCGCCGGCGGAAGATCACGACCGTGCGTCGGCGTCGATCGTGACGGTGCAGTTGGTGGCGACCGCGTTTGGCGCGGCGCTGGGCGGCGTCGTGCTCAACACGCTGGGCGCGGCGGGCCCGGCACCCGATCTGGGGGCCGCGTCACGCTGGCTGTTCCTGCTGTTTGCGGCGGCCCCGGTAGGCGCGCTGGTGATCGCGCGCGCGGGGCTCGGCACGCGGCCGGCCCCATCGGCGCGATAGGGCGGGCTAGGCGGTCTGCCGCTTCACGAAGAACAGCGCGGCGCCAATGCCCATCAGCATGCCGCCGAAGAACCGGCTCTGCCAGCGCAGCGCACGCGGGTTGCGGAACAGGCGTTGCGCACGCGAGGCCAGCAGTGCATAGCCGTGCATGACGATCAGATCGACGAACACCATGGTCGCGGCCAGGACGGCGAGCTGCGGCATCAGCGGCTTGGCCGGGTCGATGAACTGCGGCAGCACGGCCACCATGAAGAGGATGCCCTTGGGGTTGGTCAGGTTGGTGAGCAACCCGACCAGGAAGCGGCGGCGCGCGCCGGTGCCCGACACTTTTACCGGGTCGCCCTCGGTGGGCTGACTGATCTGGATGGGCGTGCGCCACTGCACGATGCCCAGGTAGATCAGGTACAGCGCACCGATGATCTTGATGGCAGTGAAGGCGTGCTCCGACGCCACCAGCAGCGCGCCCAACCCGGCGCCCGCAATGAACAGGATGACGACGATGCCCAGCTCCAGCCCGGCGATGGTGACCGTGGTACGGCGCACGCCGTGCGTGAGGCCGTGGCTCATGCACAGGATGGCGCCCGACCCCGGCGAGATGGCGATCACCCAGGCGGCCAGGAAAAAGGCCAGCCAGACTTGCAGCGTCATGATGGTTCCCCGTGATGTGATGAGGTGGTGAAGCGGAAGGCGACGATTGTGCACCGGCAGCCGCCAGCGCGCTTGAGGCGCTCGGCGTTGTTAGTACGGTTGGAAGCTGGTGAGGAACTGGTCGACCTGCTCCTGCTGGCGCGCATCGCGCGCGGCGTCGCCCGATTCCAGCACGACGGCCTGGTAGGCGTGGCGGCCGGTCGCGACCAGGCGGGCGGTCAGCCGGCGCGGCGCCGGGTCATTGCCGCCCGCGCCCTGGGCGACCAGCTCCAACGCCGGCAACGACAGCGGCGGCTGCGCAGCCGTCTTCACGGCGATGTCGCGCACCGCCAGGTTGCCCTTCAGGTTGGCCGACAGCCCCGTGCGCAGCGCATCGACGGCGTGCTGGCGCCAGACCGGGTCATCGGCCGGCAGCTCCACCACGCCAATGGCGAACAGCGTGCCGTCGATGCTGGCGGCCTGCATGGTCATCGGCAGGCGTTGGCCGTTGATGGTGACCGGGCGCGCCTCGGCGGTGGGCTTGGCCGGGTAGTCGACGGTGTAGGCGCCCGCGTCCGAATGCACCGTGCGCCAGTCGTACTTGGGCGAACAGGCCATCAGCGCCACGCATGCCGCCGCGCCCAGCGCGCGCCAAATCTGCTGTCTTGCCGTGACGGTCACGTCGCCTCCTGTGTTGTTCTGGTGATGCGTCAGCGGGCTATTATCGATGAGTCCGTTCCCCCAGGAGCGCATCATGCCTGCCGCCACCCTGCACGCCGTCCGCGCCGACATCACCACGCTCGGCTGCGACGCCATCGTCAACGCGGCCAACAGCTCACTGCTGGGCGGCGGCGGCGTGGATGGCGCGATCCACCGCGCGGCCGGGCCGGCGCTGCTCGAAGCCTGCCGCGCCCTCAACGGCTGCCGCACGGGCGAGGCCAAGATCACGCCGGGGTTCCTGCTCCCGGCGCGGTATGTCATCCACACCGTCGGGCCGGTCTGGCACGGCGGCGGGCAAGACGAGGCGGCGCTGCTGGCCGCGTGCTACCGCAACAGCCTGGCGCTGGCCCGCGAGCACGGCGTGCGCACCCTCGCGTTTCCGTGCATCAGCACCGGCGTGTATGGCTTCCCGCCGGAGCTGGCCGCGCCGATTGCCGTGCGTACGGTGCGCGAACATGGCGCCGGCTTCGACGCGATCACCTTCTGCTGTTTCTCCGCCACCGACCTGGCGTTGTATGACATCGCGCTCGCCGACGGGAAGTGACCCCCGGGTCGCAAGAGACGGAATGTCGCAGCCGGCCAGCGGCGCCGGCGCGGCGGGCCTACAATAGTGGTTTGTGACCCATTTCCCGGAGCCGTTGCCGACATGGCCTCGCCCCTGACTTCCTCCACCAGCATCGCATCTGCCGCCTCGGGCAACCGCCGCTGGTTGCTGCCTGTGATCGTGCTGGTGCTGGCCGTGGCCGGCTGGTTCGGCTGGCGCGCGTTCACGCCGTCGCAGCAGGTGCCGGCCGCCACCTTTACGCTGCTCGACGGGCAGAAGCTGTCGACACAAGACCTCAAGGGCAAGGTCTACCTGGTCAACTTCTGGGCGACCAGCTGCGAGACCTGCGTCAAGGAAATGCCCACCATGATCCAGACGTACAACAAGTACAAGGGCCAGGGCCTGGAGTACGTGGCCGTGGCGATGAGCTACGACCCGCCGATGTACGTGATGAACTACAGCCAGACGCGCCAGTTGCCCTTCAAGGTGGCGATGGATGCCGACGGCTCCGCCGCCAAGGCGTTCGGCGACGTGCAACTCACCCCCACCACCTTCCTGGTCGACAAGGATGGCCGCATCCTCAAGCGCTACGTGGGCGAGCCGGAGTGGGCGTCGTTCGAGACGCTGTTGAAGGACACGCTGGGCAAGCAGGCTTAGGCCTGAGTCGCTCCCGCTGAAACGAGAACGCCCGGTGGATGCCGGGCGTTTTTGTTTGGATGGCTCAGACCGCCTGCGCGACAGTCAGACCGTACTTGTCCCACAGCTTGTTGCGAAACCGGTTGCCCGGGTCGACACGTTCCTTGAGCGCGAACAGGCGCGAAGCGCCCGGATACGCGCGCGCAAACTGTGCTGGCGTTGCATGCAACTGGTACGGCAGGTAATAGGTGCCGCCGAGCGCGAGTGCCGCATCGACCAGCTCGCGCGTCCAGATGCCGACCTTCTCGCGATCCGCGCTCGACACCCCCTGCCAGTAGTACAGCACGAACGAGAACACCTCCTCACGCGCCCACGCCAGCCACGACCCTGGGTCCGCCGGGGCGTGCCGCACGGATACGTTGACGGCATGGGCTCGATGCGCCCGCAGGATGGCAGCCATGCGTCGAACGAACCCGTCGAACTGCGTCACCGGCACGAAGTATTCCTGCAGCGCGTAAAGGCTGTCGTGCGTCGCGAGCGGGCCCAGCGATGCGACATCCAGGCTGGCTTCATAGTTGCGCCGCACCACCGGATGGCTGAGGTAGCGCAACGGATCAACCACGTCCTTGCGCACCGTTGCGCCGCCGGGAAGCTTGGCAATGCCCCACATCACGGCCTGGTCGAACGCGTACGACTGCCCCGGCGGCACCAGCCGATCGTGGACGGTCAGCGGCTTGTCGGTCTGACGCCAGGTCACGGCCGTGGCCTGATCGAAGTGTGGCGGCGCCAGATCAGCGTTGTGCATGATGACCCGCGGGTCTGCTCGCACCCGGTCACGGAAAAACGCCTGATAGCGCTCGGCGGGGATGCGCAGCACATGGCGCTCCATGACAACGTTGGGCGTCAGATCCAGCTCCACCTCGGTGATGACGCCAACGGCGCCATAGCCACCGATGGCGGCATGGAACAGGTCCGCATGGTCTGCACGCGACGCCTCCACCAGCGTACCGTCGGCGAGCGCCAACTGGATGGCGCGCACCGAATTGATGAGCGGACCGGCGCCGACATAGCGTCCATGTGCGTTGACCGACAGTGCGCCGCCGATCGTGAAGTTGGCATAGCTCTGCATGATCTTCACCGACAGATCGTCGGGATCGATCACCGATTGCAGATCACGCCAGCGCATGCCGGTCTGCACACGCACGACCTTGGCTTCGGGTTCGTAACGCAGCACGCGGTTGAACTGCCGCATGTCGAGGTGCAGGCTATGTTCAGCGGCAATCTGACCGCCCATGCTGTACCGGGCGCCACCGATGCTGACCGGACCGGACCAGGTAGTGAGCGCCTGCCGGACGTCGTCCGTCGTGTGCGGCGTCAGCAGCCGATCGACCCAGACCGGGTTGAGGCGCGTCACGTCGTTGACCAGCACACCCGACGCTGACGGCACCGCCCATGACAGCGCAGGGCGCAACGCCAATGCCGCAGCGCCGGCAACCCCCGCCTGCAATAGCTTGCGGCGCACGGGATCAGCGGGGCCGCTTGCGGCGCGTGCGCCGTCCAGGCCTTGGTCGTCCATCATCCCCCCTTTGTCGGTGCAGCCATCAGGTAAGGCGCGTGCCGTGCCGTCTGAACGCGCTACAACCCGTACCGCTTGATCTTGTCATACAGCGTCGCCCGCCCGACCTGCAGCAGATCCGCCGCCTGGTGCACCGAGCCACCCGTGCGTGCCAGCGTCTCGGCAATCACCGTGCGCTCGTAGCGCTCGACGCGCTCCTTGAGCGGCATGCTCTCTTC
>CAJXMR010000233.1 GCA_913056305.1 uncultured Ralstonia sp. | reverse complement strand
TCTTCTCCCACGCGTCGAGCATGGCGTCGACTTCCCAGCCGCTGTGCGAGACGAAGTCTGCATCTTCGCTGGCGATGACGGCGCGCTTAAGGTTGCGCGAAATCTGATCGTAGTTGACCCAGCGGTGGTCGATGCGGCAGGTGAACACGTTGGCGCCGCACAGGCGCATGCGCTCGGCACGCATGAACGCGGAGGACGATGGATCGAGCCACTGCCAGCTGGCGATCGCCGCAAAGAAATACAGGTTGAGCGCGATCACGCCCGCAATGAAGCAGCCGATCACATAGCCGAGCCAACGCATCATGGGCAATCGAGCTCTTAGCGGTGGACGCCCGCGGCGACAGCGGCTTCGGCTTGCAGCCCTTCGCGCATGGCATGCAGCACCGGCGCGGTGTCCGGGCGCACGCCGCGCCAGAGGAAGAACGATTCGGCAGCCTGCTCGACCAGCATGCCCAGGCCGTCCCACGCGCGCGCGTTGTGGCGCTTGGCAAACTGCATGAACACGGTGGGCTGTGCGCCATACATCATGTCGTAGGCCAGCGCGTTGGGGCCGAACACCGTGGGCGGGATCGGCGGCACCTGGGCCTGCAGGCTGCTGGCGGTGGCGTTGATGACGACGTCGAACACGTCGGTGGCGTCCAGGTCATTGAATCCGCCGCCGACCAGCTCGGTGCCGTGCAGCTTGGCCGCCACCTCAAAGCGAAGTGCCAGGTTGACTGCCGTATCCGCCGTGCGGTTGGCGATGAACACGCGCGCCGGCTTGCCCTCCAGGATCGGCAGCATCACGCCGCGCGCCGCGCCGCCCGCGCCCAGCACCAGGATGCGCTCGCCTTCCAGATCGTTGCCGATGTTGTGGGTCAGGTCGCGCACCAGGCCAACGCCGTCGGTGTTGTCGCCGAGGATCTCGTCGCCGTCGAACTTGAGCGTGTTGACCGCCCCGGCCGATTCGGCACGCAGCGTGAGCGTCGTGGCCAGGCGGAACGCGTCGAGCTTGAACGGCACCGTCACGTTGAGCCCACGACCGTTCTCGCGGATGAACTCGAACACCGTCTCATCGAAGGCGATCAGCTCGGCAAAGATGCGGTCGTAGCGGATCGACTCGCCGGTCTGCTGCGCAAACGCGGCGTGGATGGCGGGGGATTTACTGTGCGAAATGGGGTTGCCGATCACTCCATAGCGATCGGCAGCCGGGGCCGTCGCGGCGGCGACAATGGCTTCTTCAGACGACGTCATCGGGTTTGCAGGCGGGTTTCCAGGCCGGCACGGGTGAACTTGAACGTGGCGACCACATCCTGGATATCGACACGTTTTCGCATCTCTGCAGGGAACCCCCCGAACGGGGCAGACGAGCGCACGATGGCCACGGCCTGGCGGTCCAGCGCCGGGTTGCCCGAACTCTTGGCCACGGAGATGCCCTCCTCCTTGAACCCGTCCTGGTTGTAACCGAGCTGCCCCGCATAGTTGATGCTGATCACGAGGATCAGTTCGCCGTACAGCGGCCGGCCGTTCTGGCTGGGGAAGTTGGCGGTGCCGCGTACCTCGATCTTGCGGCGCACGGCGTCGTAGTAGCGGGCGTAGTCGACCTGGCGCGCGCTGGCGGCGGTCAGCACGTTGCGGCGCGGGCGCTTGGCGTAGTTCTCGAAGTTGCGGTCGATTTCGGCCTGCAGGCGGGCGATCTCGTCCTGCGTGGTGCGGTCATCGGTGCCGTTGGTGGGCGACGGCTGCGGGCGCTCGCCGGGCTTGACCTGGCGGTCGTGGACCAGCGGCGCGCGGTCGTGCGATTGCGTGAGCAGGCGGCGCTGCTCTTGCTCGAGGAATTCAAGCCGGCGCTGCGTCAGCTTGATGGCGTCGCCGGTCTGCTCATTGGTCTCGGCGGGCAGGGGCGTGGTGGCGCGCTGCTGGTCGTATTCGCCGCCGCCGTTCAGGTTGACCTGGGCCACGGCGGTTGCCTTGGTCGGCGCGGTGGACGACTTGGCGTTGACCAGCACCACGTCCAGCCCCGGATCATCGCGCTTGATGTCGAAGGCCTCCGGCGCCACCACGCGCACGAACAGCAGCAAGACGTGCGCGGCAAGCGACACCACCAGTGCCTTGGTGAGCGTGCTGCTGCTGGACCAGTCCGGTCGGGTTGCGAGGGCGGCCATGGGGGTCGGTTCCTGGGGCGTTACGCGAAGAAAAGATCAGACTGCGATTGTAGTTAGGCGGCGGCGGGCGTTCCACCGTCCGCGCCCTCCTGCGGCGGCGGCGCCACAGCAGGATCGGCAACGGTGGCGGCTTCCGCGCGGGCTTCCTCCCCGTCGGCGGCCGGCTGTGGTTCGGCCGGCGCATCGGCCTCGGCCTCGGCTTCGGCCAGCTCTTCCTCGATCGCCTCGGCTTCCGCTGCGGCATCGGCGGCGGGCGCCAGGATCTCGATCACGCGGCACGACACTTCCAGGCTGATCTCGTCGGTGTCCAGGATGTCGAGCACCACGTGCGTGCCGCGCGCGGTCTGCGCCAGTTCCGGCACCTTGGTCACCAGCGGAATCTCGGCAAAGCGCACCGCGCCTTCCTTGAGCACCACGGCCTGCATGCGCGTGCGCTGCTCCTGCTTGAGCCAGCGCAGGCACCAGTAGCGCTCCATGGTCGACTGATGGTCAGCGTAGGCGGCGTAGGTGCCTTCAAAGTCCGCCACCGCGGCCAGCAGGTCGGCGTCCTTCGGCTTGAACGGCGCGATCAGCTTGGCCGTCACGCCGTGCTGCGCCACCGCCGCAATCTGCCACTGGTTGACCAGGTCGACATAGCGGCGCAGCGGCGAGGTGCTCCACGCGTACTGCGCCACGCCCAGCCCCTCGTGCGGTGCCGGATACGTCTGCATGCGCGTGCGGTGCATGCCCCACGCCTTTTGCGTGCGATAGATGCCGGGCACGCCGGCGTCGGCCAGCATGCGGCCCCAGGTGCTGTTGGCCAGGATCATCAGCTCGGCGACGATCTTGTCCAGTGGCGAGCCGCGCTTGCGCTGCTCGATGCGGACACGCCACCCATCGTCATCCTTGCCGCCTTCGGCCTCGGGAATCGGGTCCAGATAGAAGGAGTAATCGCCCTTCTGTGCGCCTTCCGGCTTCAGGCCGCTGGCGATGCGCGCCTGCTGGCGGGCGTCATACAGCGCGCCCGCGAACGGCCACAGCACGGCCAGCTCGGCCTTGAATGGGTAATCGCCGCTGCCATCGGCCAGCGCCTCGGCGGTGATCACATCGTCGAGCAGGTTGTGGCGCAGGTTGGCCGCGACCGTCACGGATTCGCAGCGCGTCTCGGTGGCGGTCACAGTCCACGTCGCGCGGTCGACCGTCGCGTACAGCGACAGCGCCGGGCACGCGCGCCCTTCCTGCAGCGTGTAGCGATCGACGATCGACGCCGGCAGCATGGTGATCTTGTCGCCCGGGAAGTACACGGTCGACAGCCGCTGGCGCGCGACCGCATCCAACGCATCGCCGCGCTGGATGCCGAAGCCCGGCGCCGCGATGTGGATGCCGATGCGCACCGTGGCATCGTCGATGGGCGTGACGGAGATGGCGTCGTCGATTTCCGTGGTGGTCACGTCGTCGATCGAGAACGCGCGCACGTCGGCCGCCGGCAGCTCGAACGCCGGCTCCGGCACGGTCACGTCCGGGAAGCCGATGCCCTTCGGGAAGCACTCCGACAGGAAACGCGCCTCGTGCAGCGCGCGTGCGTTGGCGATGCCGCCCACAGCCACCATCAGCCGCATCGGCGACATGGCCAGCGCCGTGCAGGCGGCGTCGAGCGCCTTGTACTCGAGGCTGTTCTTATCGGGCTTGAACAGAAGCTGCAGCGTCTTGCCGCGGAAAGCCTCGGGCAAGCGCATCGCCTTCAGCTCGGCCTCGTACTCAGCCTGCAAGGCGGCCTGCTGCTTCTTGCGCTCCAGACCGGCCAGAGCAGCCTTGAGCTGGTCTTCGGGCGCGCGCTGGTAGCGGCCCCGGCCCTTGCGGCGGAAATAGACGGGCGAGCCATGCAACGCGATGGCCAGCGCAGCCTGCTGCGTGGCATTGGCACCGACGCCGAAGTATTCACCGGCCAGATCGGCAAAGCCAAACTCATCGGCCGGCGCGCATTCCCACAGGAACTCCAGGTCGATGTCCACCGACAGTGCCTGCGCGGCCTGCGACAGTTCACCGGCCGAGGGCTGGGCGAACTGCAGCAATACGTCGCGCGACTTGACCTTGGTGCGCTTGGCGCTCGGCAATTCGACCTGGTAGGCCTCGCCCTGTTGGGACAAGACGGTGCCCGCGCGGATCTCGCCGCCTTCTTCGAACAGCAACTGCATGGATGTGTGTGGATTGCGGCACTCGCACGAGCTAGCGCCGCCTTGAATGAGGTGGAATCGCCGCGCACCTGGGAGTCGACAACCCGATGCCGCAGCGACAAAAAGTTGGGGGCGATGATACCGCACCGGCCACCCGCCTTGCCCGCGAAATACGCTTACTGTGGCGGCCTAAATCCGGCTAACGCCGGCAGGAAGACTTCCGTCACCTGCATCGCACTCACCCCGCGCCGAAACACCGAGCGCCGCGCCGGCAGCCGCTCAGTACCGGAGACCGGCGCATCGCCCAACGCCGCGTGCGCCCGGCGCACCAGCGGATGGCGCGCGTCGAGCAACGCGAACTCAAAATCCCCCCGCGCGACGCGCGGATCGGCAAACAGCGAATGCCCCAGCGGCTGCGCCCCCAGCGCCTTCAGGAACGGCCAGTCCAGCGCCACGCTGCGCGGATGCACGATGGTGTGGGCGTAGACGACCGGGATGTCGTCGCAGATCAGCAGGACCTCACGCGCCAAGGTCTCGGCGGGGCCGGCCATGCCAAGGCAGCGCCACTCATCGCGCAGCGGCATGGCCCGATCCTGGCTGAGCAGCTGGACGCGGAAAGTGGACGAGGCGGCTCGCAGTCGCGCCGTGAGCGAATCCGCGCCGACGGCCCAGCGTGCCCAGTGCCGGTCATAAACCACGGCCGGCGGCAACGCGCTGCGCCAAAGGCTGCGCGGGTACGACGGGGATTCGGTCATGCGCCCGCGGCCTCGCCCTCAAACGGATGCGCGGCCAGCAAGTCGGCAGGAACGCCGCAGAAGACGAGCACTTCGTCCATATAGCGGGCGAAATCGCTGATGCCGTGGTCGCCGCCGTCGATCACGCGGGTGGCGGCACCGGGGAAATGCGCGAGCATTTCACGGTAATCGAGCACCTCGTCGCCGGTGGCGGCGAGCAGGTAATAGCGTTCGGGCTGGGTGATGGCGGGCACCGCCAGTGCACGCAGTTCGTCCAGATGATGTGGTTCGACGCGGATGGTGCCGCCGCCGTGCCACAACGGCTGCTCACCGACATACTTGGCGAGATCGCGCTCCGGGCGCGTGGCCGGGTTCAGCATCGCGGCGCGCAAGCCATGGCGCTCAGCCAACCAAGTGGCGTAATAGCCGCCCAGCGACGAGCCGATCAGCACGGGTTTCACGCCGTCGCGCGAACCCAGGTCTGCGATCAAGGCGTCAACTTCAGCCATCGCCTCGCGCGGCGAGACCGGCAGCATCGGGCACACATAGGCGTTGGCCAGCCCCACGGAGGCCATCCGCTTGCCCAGCAGTTGCGCCTTGAACGAGCGCGGCGACGAGCGGAATCCGTGCAGATAGACGATGGATGCCGGCATATTCGCGTCAGTTGGCGGCGCCGACACGCTCTGCCAGCGCATCCAGCAGCTTTTGGTGCACGCCGCCGAAACCGCCGTTGCTCATGACCAGCACGTGGTCGCCCGGGCGCGCAGCGGCAGTGACGGCCTCGACCAGCGCAGGCAGGTCGGAGAATGCGGTAGCACGCTCGCCGAGCGGGGCAAGGGCGCCGGCCAGATCCCAGCCGAGCGCGTCGCGGCCGGCGGCGGCACCGTAGGCGAATACTTGGTCGGCGCCCTCGAGGCTGCCGGGAAGTTGCTGCTTCATCACACCGAGCTTCATGGTGTTCGAGCGCGGCTCCAACACGGCCAAGATGCGCGCCTTGCCAACGCGGCGGCGCAGGCCATCGATTGTTGTGCGGATGGCGGTCGGGTGGTGGGCGAAGTCGTCGTAGACAGTGACGCCGTCGACGGTGCCGCGCACCTCCATGCGGCGTTTCACATTTTCGAAACGGGCCAGGCTTTCAATGGCTTGGGGTGCCGGCACACCCACATGGCGCCCGGCTGCTATGGCGGCCAGCGCGTTCATGCGGTTGTGGTCGCCCTGGAGCGCCCAGCGTACCCGGCCCTGTGTCTGGCCGTTGAAGACCACGTCGAAGCTGTCGTCATCGCCCAGGTTGGCGATTTCCCAGCCCGAACCGTCTTCCGCGCCGAAAAACTCGACTTCGGACCAGCATCCGCGCGCAAGTACGCGTTTCATGCTGTCCTCGCGCCCGTTGACGAGCAGGCGGCCCTGGCCGGGCACGGTGCGCACAAGGTGATGGAATTGCGTCTCGATGGCAGCAAGATCCGGGAAGATATCTGCATGATCGAATTCCAGGTTGTTCAGAATGGCCGTGCGGGGGCGGTAATGGACAAACTTGCTACGCTTGTCGAAGAAGGCCGTGTCGTACTCGTCGGCCTCGATGACGAAGAAGTCCGATTCCGTCAGCCGCGCCGACAGCCCGAAGTTGCGCGGCACGCCGCCCACCAGGAAGCCCGGATCGTAGCCGGCGTCCTGCAGGATCCAGGCGAGCATCGAAGTGGTCGTGGTCTTGCCGTGCGTGCCCGCCACGGCAAGCACCCATTTCTGGCGCAGCACGTTGTCACCCAGCCATTGCGGGCCGGACACGTACGGCAGGTTGCGGTCCAGGATGGCTTCCATCAGCGGGTTGCCGCGCGAGATCACATTGCCGATCACGTACAGATCGGCGCCGATCGACAGCTGTTCGGGGTCGAAGCCCTCGATCAGCTCGATGCCCTGGGCTTCGAGCTGGGTGCTCATCGGCGGGTAGACGTTGGCGTCGCAGCCGGTGACGCGGTGACCAGCCTGCCGGGCGATCAGGGCAATGCCGCCCATGAAGGTGCCGCAGATTCCAAGGATGTGGA
>CAJXMR010000232.1 GCA_913056305.1 uncultured Ralstonia sp. | reverse complement strand
CTTTGCCTACTTTCTTTGGCAAGACAAAGAAAAGTAGGTCAGCCCCGGCAGGGGATGACATCAGGGATGGACCACTAAGGAAAAATCAGCCAGCCAAAGCGAGACATTGAACGTCGGGCGCCGTATAAGGCGTGGGATACGGCGACCTCGGCCCCACCTCCAGCCGCATCGGCTGCAACGCCAACACCTCGGCCTCATTGCGCTCACGCGTCGTCAACACCGGGCCCGGCGGATTGGGCGGCATTAGCGGCGCATTGACAGCGCAACGCACCGCCTTGCCGTCATGCAACCGCACATCCATCGTGTAAGACGGCCCCGAGATGACCGGTGTACACGCCACAGCACCCCACACGGATACCGCCAACACAAGCCAACGACGCGAGCCCATCACACACCTCCGATCACGCGCACCACAGCCGTTTTGACCCGCCATACAACGGCGAGTGCCCACGCCTCAGGCCGCGGCCGGCGCACTCAGCATGCCCTGCCGCTCGATAAAGCGGATCACCTCATCCAGCCCGCCCTGCGCCTTCAGGTTGCACATCACGAACGGCCGATCACCGCGCATCTTGCGCGTATCGCTCTCCATCACCTCCAGCGAGGCACCCACGTACGGCGCAAGGTCGGTCTTGTTGATGATCAGCAGATCCGACTTGGTGATGCCCGGCCCGCCCTTGCGCGGGATCTTCTCGCCACCAGCCACGTCGATCACGTAGATGGTCAGGTCCGACAGCTCGGGGCTGAAGGTGGCCGCCAGGTTGTCGCCGCCGGATTCGATGAAGACGACATCGGCATCGGGAAACCTGGCGAGCATGCGGTCGACGGCTTCCAGGTTGATCGACGCATCCTCGCGGATGGCCGTGTGCGGGCAGCCGCCCGTCTCCACGCCCATGATGCGCTCGGCCGGCAGCGCGCCAGAGATGGTCAGCAGGCGCTGGTCTTCCTTGGTGTAGATGTCGTTGGTGATGGCGACGAGGTCATAGCGGTCACGCATGGCCTTGCAGAGCATCTCCAGCAGCGTGGTTTTGCCGGAGCCAACGGGGCCGCCCACGCCGATGCGCAGGGCGGGAAGTTTCTTGGTACGCATGATGTTCAGGAACGAAAGAGTCGTGAGTATTGCGTCTCGTGGCGGGCCGACAGCACACCCAGCCCGGGCGAGAACGTAGACAGTTCAGGCGGATGGCACGCCGCTCGCCGCGTGGCCTCTTCCACTGAGCGCGCGACAGGCGCATGCAGGCCAAACAGGATGCGCTGCCCGGCCGCCTGCCCCAGCGGCACTGCCTTGACCGCCGCCGCCATCTGGTTCTCCACCCAGGCGAAGCAGTAGGCCGTGACCCCGTCGTGCGGATCGACATTCAGCGCGGCAGCGGCTGCGGCAAATGCGGTCGGAAACGTGACCGCCGCGCGTGCCGCCAATGCAGCACGCAACGCCTCGTCGCCCCACCCCATCTGCTGGATCAGGCGGTTGAGCGACCAGCCCATCTGCGCGGTCTCCAGCCGCAGCTCGCGCGTCTCGCGCGTGGCGAGGAACCAGGCATCGCGCTCGGCCACCGCGTCGAAGCGGCCGTCCTGCCAGTCGGCAAACTGCAGCAGCCACAGCGGTGCCTCGCACGCGGCCAGCACATCGAGACCTTCGGCAATCCACCGCGCGGCGGATGCCTCGTCCTGCACGTGCCGCACATCCACCGCCGCCTCCAGCCCCTGCGAATAGCTGAACGCACCCACCGGCAGCGCCGGCGACGCCAGGTGCAGCAAAGCGGTCAGTTGGGCAATGCTAGTCATGGTGATGGTGGTGATGCCCGTGGCCGCAGCCTGGGCCGTGCACGTGACCATGGTCGTGGTCATGCGCGTGATCGTGATCATGGCTATGCGCATGACCGTGATCGTGCCCGTGATGCTCTTGGTACAGCGCCTGCGCGGCGGCGTAGTCCTCCTCGAAGGTCGCATCATGGCCGTGGCGATGGCCACCGCCGTATGCGCCCGCCTCCGGCTCGAACGGCGCCTCCACGTGCGCGACGGTCACGCCCAGACGCACCAGCATGTCTTCGAGCACCGGATCGGCTTCGAGCTGCAGCGCATCGGCAGTGACCTGCACCGGCGTGTGACGATTGCCGAGATGGTAGGCCGCACGCATCAGGGCGAGACGGTTGTCGCTGGTCACGCGCAGCACCTGCTCGGGCGCGGCCAGCACTTCCACCAGCGTGCCGTCAACGGCTACGAGCACATCGCCGCCGCGCATTACGGTGCCGCGCGGCAGCACCACGGCCACCTCGCGGCCGTCGTCAAGCGTGGCGCGCAGGCGGCTGCGGCTGCGCTCCAGGAACGGCAGCACCAGCTTGGGCGCACGCTTGACCAGCACAGGCGCCAGCCCATGCGGCGCGGGAAGGTGTTTATCGATCGAAAGCATCATCAGAAGAGGAAATAGCGCTGCGCCATCGGCAGCACCTCGGCCGGCTCGCACGTCAGCACCATGCCGTCGGCCACCACCTGGTAGGTCTCCGGATCGACGCTGATGTTCGGTTGCCAGTCGTTGTGGATCATATGCGCCTTGGTGACGCTGCGCGTGCCCTTGACCACCGCGGTGGTCTTGGCCAGGCCATAGCTTTCCGCCACCCCCGCATCCGCCGCCGACTGCGACAGGAAGCTCAGCGAAGAGCGCCCCAGCGCCCCGCCCGCCGAGGCAAACATCGGCCGGTAGTGGACAGGCTGTGGCGTGGGGATCGACGCATTGGCATCGCCCATCGCCGCCGAGGCAATCATGCCGCCCTTCAGGATCAGGCTCGGCTTCACACCAAAGAACGCAGGCTTCCACAGCACCAGGTCCGCCCACTTGCCGACCTCGATCGAGCCGACTTCATGCGCAATGCCATGCGTGAGCGCGGGGTTGATCGTGTACTTGGCCACGTAACGCTTGACGCGGAAGTTGTCATGACCGCCGCGCGCGTCGTTCGGATCGCCGGCCAGCTTGCCGCGCTGCACCTTCATCTTGTGCGCGGTCTGCCAGGTGCGCAGCACCACCTCGCCGACGCGGCCCATGGCCTGCGAATCGCTGGAGAGCATCGAGAACGCGCCAAGGTCGTGCAGGATGTCTTCGGCGGCGATGGTTTCGCGGCGGATGCGGCTCTCGGCAAAGGCGATGTCCTCGGCGATGGACGCGTCGAGGTGGTGACACACCATCAGCATGTCGAGGTGTTCGTCCAGCGTGTTGACGGTGAACGGCCGCGTCGGGTTCGTCGACGACGGCAGCACGTTCGACTCACCGCACACGCGGATGATGTCCGGCGCGTGGCCGCCGCCCGCGCCTTCGGTGTGGTACGTGTGGATCGTGCGGCCCTTGAACGCCGCGACGGTCGCTTCGACAAAGCCCGACTCGTTCAACGTATCGGTATGGATGGCGACCTGCGTGTCGGTGTCGTCGGCCACACCCAGGCAACAGTCGATGGCAGCCGGCGTGGAGCCCCAGTCCTCATGCAGCTTCAGGCCAATGGCGCCGGCGTCGATCTGCTCGCGCAGCGCGCCCGGCAAGCTACCGTTGCCCTTGCCCAGGAAGCCAATGTTCATCGGGTACGCATCCGCCGCCTGCAGCATCCGCTGCATGTACCACGGCCCCGGCGTGCAGGTGGTGGCGAAGGTGCCGGTAGCCGGGCCCGTGCCACCGCCGATCATGGTCGTCACGCCGCTGTTGAGCGCCTCGTCGATCTGCTGCGGGCAGATGAAGTGGATGTGCGTGTCGACACCGCCGGCTGTGACGATCATGCCCTCGCCCGCGATGATCTCGGTGCCCGGGCCGATCACGATGGTCACGCCGGGCTGGATGTCCGGGTTGCCCGCCTTGCCGATCGCCGAGATGCGGCCGTGCTTCAAACCGATGTCCGCCTTGACGATGCCCCAGTGGTCGATGATCAGCGCGTTGGTGATGACGGTGTCGGCGCAGTCCTTCGATTCGCGCTGGCTCTGGCCCATGCCATCGCGGATGACCTTGCCGCCGCCGAATTTCACTTCCTCGCCGTAGATGGTGAAATCGCGCTCGACTTCGACGATGAGGTCGGTGTCGGCCAGGCGGACGCGGTCGCCGGTGGTGGGGCCGAACATTTCCGCATAGGCGCGGCGGTTGATCTTGAGTGTCATGTCCCTGCCTTGTTCAAAGCTTGCCCTGCAGTTTTCCCATCACGCGACCCGCGAAGCCGTAGACCACGCGGTCACCAGCCAGCGCCACGAGCTCGACCGTGCGCTCCTGCCCCGGCTCGAAGCGTACGGCGGTGCCGGCGGCGATGTTCAACCGGTAACCGCGCGTGGCCTCGCGGTCGAAGCGCAGCGCGTCGTTGACTTCATAGAAGTGGTAGTGGGAGCCGATTTGCACCGGGCGGTCGCCGGTGTTGGCCACCGCCACCGTCAGCGTCGGCCGGCCTGCGTTGAGTTCGAGGTCGCCGTCTTGCGGCAGGAGTTCGCCAGGGATCATCGCAGCGCTCCTCAGATGGCAGCCGCCAGCAGGCCAGCGCCGTACAGCGCCACGCCCACGCCCGACAGGCGCGCCAGCCACGCCAGGCGCGGCTTGAGCGCGAAGCCGGCGCCGATGCCCGCGGTATGCAGCAGCGCCGTCGCCACGGCAAAGCCGCCGACGAAAGTCGGGAACATCGCTTGTGCGCCGGCCGGGAATTCCGTGCCGTGCGCATAGCCGTGGAACAGCGCGAACGCGCCGCACAGCAGTGCGCCGGCCCAGGCCGGCATCTGCGCGCGCGCGGCGATCAGCAGGCCGAACACCAGCAGCGATGCGGCGATCATCGGCTCGACCATCGGCAGCGCCATGCCACCCGCGCCCAGCAGCGCACCCATCACCATCAGCGCGACGAAGGCGACCGGCGCCCACAGCGCGTCACGCACCGTACGCGAGGCCAGCGCGCTCCACACGCCCACGGCCACCATGGCCAACAGGTGGTCAGCGCCCGTGAGCGGATGCAGGAAGCCGGCGAGCAAGCTGCCCTCAGCCGTATGGCCCGGGTGCCCCGGATGCGCGAACGCGGCGGAAGCGCCCAGGGCAAGGGCGATGGCGACAGCAGGCCGGACAGTGCGTGACAGGGTATGCGTCATGGCGGGACTCGTTCTGGTGGATGGCGTTCGAACTTCAGACAATCGGATGGTGGACCGTGACCAGCTTGGTGCCGTCCGGAAACGTGGCCTCGACCTGGATGTCGGGGATCATCTCGGCCACGCCGTCCATCACGTCGTCGCGCGTGAGGATGGTGGTGCCGTAATGCATCAGCTCGGCGACGGTCCTGCCATCGCGTGCACCTTCCATGATGGCGGCGCTGATGAGTGCGACGGCTTCCGGATAGTTGAGCTTGAGGCCACGGCCCTTGCGGCGCTCGGCCAGCAGGGCGGCGGTGAAGATCAGCAGCTTGTCTTTTTCGCGCGGGGTCAGTTCCACGAGGGGCTCTCTTGGGTGAGGGTCGGAATCGGGCGACGGTGATACATAGTCACGTCGCCCACAGACGCAGCGGACGGCCCGCTACGCCATGAATCGGTTCGCGCAGAGCAAGCCATGTCTGCGACAGCAAGGTGCGCGCGTCTTCAGGGCGGCGCGCGAGTATGCGCAGCAGCAGCACGTTCGGCAAACCGGGCACGTCTTGCGTGAGGCACGTCACGCCGGCACGGAGGTCATCGTTGTACGGCAGGTGCTCGGCCATCGCTTCGGCCAGGGCTTCAGTCGCGCCCTCGCCCACCGCCCACAGCGTGCCGACGACGTGGAAGCCCGCCATGCCCGTCGTCGCATTCAGCATGGGCGATTGCGCATCGAAGGCAGCCGCTTCGATCCACAGCGGCCGGCCGTTGCTGCGCACGTCGGTACGCATCGCGATGTTGCCCTCTGCCCAGGACTCACCGGCGGCGTGGCGGCCGAGCATGGTGGTATCCCAGCCGATGGCGGTGGCACCGGGCGCGAGATCCAGCGTCAGATCGATGATCGGGCACGCCTGGTTGAAGACGATGTTCTCCTGCGGCAGCCAGTCCAGCCGCGCGCCCGCGTCCAGCCGAATGGCGACGCGCTGCGTGGCCGTGCGGCCGAGCGACTTGTACCACTTGGTGGCGCCAGGCGTGGTCAGCACGGCATGCGCATCGGCGCCGAGTTCGATGTCGATGTCGAGCACGTCGCCGCCGGCAATGCCCGCAGGCGGATGCAGCATCACCACGTGGCACACGCCCTCGCCTTCCGGGTACAGCGCCTTCTGCACGCGCAGCGGCCCCTGGTGGCGGCACGAGGCCAGCACCGTACGCCCACCACGGCGCGCAAATGCCAGGCGCAGCGAAGCCTCCCAGGATGCGAACGAGGCAGCCTGCGGCGGAACGGGAAAATCGGGATGACGCATCAGGGGTGCGGCGCGGCAGCAGGAAGGTTTTTCATCATAGCGAGATGGCGGAAATTTCGCATCCGCCTTTTTCGCTCCGCCCCTTGCTAGACGGCCACCAGATCACGCACGCCGTCCGCTTCCATGTTGGCGCCGTCGCCCTGCGCGATGACCTCGCCGCGGCTCATGACGACGTAGCGGTCGGCAATACGACGCGCAAAATCGTAGTACTGCTCGACCAGCAGCACCGACATGCCGAACTCGTCCACCAGCCGGCGCAGCGTGCGGCCGATCTCCTGGATGATGGACGGCTGGATGCCCTCGGTGGGTTCGTCCAGGATCAGCAGGCGCGGCTGGCTCATCAGCGCGCGGCCGATCGCCAGTTGCTGCTGCTGGCCGCCGGACAGGTCGCCGCCGCGCCGGCCCTTCATCTCCTTGAGCACCGGAAACAGCTCGTAGATCGAATCCGGCACCTTGGATGGCGCGCGCTTGGCGGCAGCCCCAATCAGCAGGTTCTCTTCCACCGTCAGGCGTGGAAAGATCTCGCGCCCTTGCGGCACATAGGCGAGCCCTTGCGAGACGCGCTCGTACGCGGGCAGCTTCTGGATCGCACGCCCTTCCCAATCGATCGCGCCGCTGGCGGTGGGCACCACGCCCATCAGGCACTTGAGCAGCGTGGTCTTGCCGACGCCGTTGCGGCCCAGCAGCGTGGTCAGCTTGCCTGACGGCACCTCGAAGCT
>CAJXMR010000231.1 GCA_913056305.1 uncultured Ralstonia sp. | reverse complement strand
ACACCTACATCACGCGCTCCAACCCGAGCTGGACCGCCGTGGCGCCGCTGGGCGTGGACAAGGGCCACGGCCTGTATCAGGTGTTCGCGCCCGACCAGAACGAGAACATCTACACCAACCTGTGGCATGGCCCGTATTACGGCTTCGCGCGGGTGATCGAGACCTTCGAGCTGACCGACAAGCCGTATCGCTTCAAGCCGATCAACATCTACTACCACATGTATTCGGGCACCAAGCTCGCCTCGCTCAATGCCCTGCGGCAGGTGTATGACTGGGCACTCGCGCAGCCGGTCATGCCGATCTACGCGTCGGACTACATCCGCAAGGTGCTGGATTTCCGCAACTTCGCCGTCGCGCGCGATGGTGATGCCTGGGTGGTGCGCGGCACCGGCGACCTGCGCACGGTGCGCTGGCCCGGCACTGGCGCACCGCGCCTGGCCGATGCGCGCGACGTGGCAGGTTATGCGCCGGCGGCAGGCGGCACGTACATCCACTTGGCGAGCGGCTCGGCGCGTTTTGCGATGGAGGGCGGGCAAGGTGGGCAGACGGAGGCGCTGCCCTACGTGCGTGAGGCCAATGGTCGCCTGTCCAACTGGCGCCGCAGCGCCGACGGCCGCACGCTGTCGGTGGACGTGACCGGCTATACGCGCCCGTTTGTCCGCTTTGCCAATGCCGGCGGGTGCCGCGCCACGATGGACGGCCGCGAGGTGGGCGGTGCCCACGGCACCGACTGGCGCATCGACCTGGGTGCGGGCAATGCGGCCAAACCGGTGCCGCAGCGGGTGGAGCTGAACTGCGGCAAGTGAGGCCGGCCGAGCGCCCGCAGGCGCATGGCCGGCCCAGCCTCAGAACGGCGTGACGGCGTACTTGTACTCCCAGCGGTAGGGCGTCAGCGGGTTCAGCTCGTCCGGCTTGACGTTTGCGGGCAGATCAAACGGCGGCTTGATGCCGTTGTCCGACAGGTACTGGTTCATGTCGGCCACCTTCTGCTGCGTGGAGGTGTCGCCCCATTGGTTGTGCGCGTCCTTGAGCGCGGTCGCGAAGTGGTCGGCCTGGTCCGGTGTGAGCGTGTTGAGCCACTGCACCATGTCCGCTTCGGTCTTGTTGCCGTACTGGAAGTAGTCGGTGAGCGAGGGGCCGGCCGAAGGCGCTTGCGAGCCGAACGTGAGCGAGTGCTTGCCGAGCTGGTCGGCCACGTCATCATGCACGCCCATCGCCTTGAGCCATTGCGTGTTGGTGCCGTCGAACTTGTGGGAATGGCTCTCTGCGGTGCCGATCGTGTAGATGCCGGCGCCGGCCAGCATCAGCACCGCGCCCACGCCGGTCCAGCCCACCGCGCCCATGCCGACGCCGAGGAAGGTCGCCCCGCCGTCGATGACGCCAGCCCCTGCGAGCGTGCTCATGGCGGCATCGGTCAGGAAGGCGGCATCACCGGCGACGCTGAGCGCCATGCCGACGGCGTGCTCAGGTTGCCCCGGCCCCTGCTCGTGGAAGATCGCGTCCCCAGTGTTGGCCAGGTCGATGCCGACGTAGGCGACATCCATGGTGTCGCGCAGGGCCGCGCCGCCCAGGGTCTTGAACACCTTGGCGCGGGCGCTGTCCGACGCGTCGAGGCCCTTTTGCAGGCCATCGAGCTTTTTGGCCAGAAACGTTTGGTCCGACCCCGGCCGGGCAGCGGATTCGGGCAGCAGCGCCGTTAACCCGTGCGTTGTGCCGACGATGCCGTGCTCCAGCGCGTAGGTGCCGTTCTCCAGGAAGTTGTAGCTGCGGACCCCATCCGTCCAGTTACCGCCGCAGAACACCGCGTTGCTCATGAAGAGCGCCGAACTGAGCGCCTTGTTGCCGCGCTCGATCACGGGGTTGAACTCCGTCTTGCCCGTCAGCGCCCTGGCGGTCTGGTAGGTCATGTTGCGCGCCGAGCGCATCAGCCAGAGCGTGTTGGTGGGCTTCGTGTTGTCCGTGGTGGCGCCGGGGGCATCGTGCGCGCTCTGGAATGCCGGCACGTCGCCCAGCGACTGCACCACGCTCTTCACCTTCAGCCCCGTGCCCGGCACGTCGGTCTTGCCGTCCTGGTTGAAGCCGGCCACGCCGTTGAGTTCGGGCGAGTAGGCCGCCACCGCCATCTTCATGGCATTGAAGCGGGTTTGCTCCTGCACCTCCTGCAGGCCGTCGTCGTTGAGCTTCTTCGCGTCAGCGGGGTTTTCCTTGAGCAGCTTGGCGATGTACTCCTGCTGCTTCTCGGGCGAGCTCAGACCCCCGTAGTTCTTGAGCGGATCGCCGAGGAATTCGGCGTCGGCGACGGTCTTGTCGTTCAGGTCCTTCACCCCCTGGCCATAGCCCGACAGCCCCTCGCGTACGGCGTCGACGGCCTGTTTCTGCAGGTCAGGGCGGTTGGTTGCACCGGCGCGTGCGGCCATCGCCAGCGCCAGCCCCACGTTGCCATGCGCCGTGTCCAGCGAGAGCACGCCGAACAGCTTGGTCGGATCGCCCTGCATCCGCTGCGAGGCGTTGATCTTGTCGGCCTGCCCGAGCACCATATCGGCAATCTGGTCGGCGGCCTGCTTGCCGATGCCGGGGTGCCCCTGGTCGCTCTCGATCGCGTGCTGCACGGCGCCTGACAGGCGATAGAGTGCGCCGTTGGACTTCGGGTTGTTCCAGTCGAGCTTGCCCAGCGCGTCCTTGACGAGCGACTGGATGCGCGGGTCCGACATGATCTGCCCGACCTGGCCCGGCATCATGGTCTGCGGATCGGTCATCTCATCAAGCGTCTTCATCGCCTTGATCGGGTCGGCGCCGTTGTTGTAGGCGTCCTGCACGGCTTTGATCGGCTGCTCGATCAGTACCTGCTTCTGGGCATCCTGGATGCCGGCCTGCACCGCCTGGACAAACTTCGGATCGCCGCCCGCGTAGGTCAGGTAGACCCCGCCGCGCGCCGAGAGGTCGCCCATCGCGGCCGAGCCCTGGTCCTGGCCGACCGCCGCCACGAGCTGCTGCTGGGTCAGGTCCTTCACCTTGGCCCAGTCGCCGGCGGCGGCGGCCGTGTCGATCTGGCCGATCTGGTCAGCCGTGCGTCCCTGGGCCGACACGTCGGTCCTGTAGCTGGTGAGCGCCTTGTCGAGCGCGCCCTTGAAGTCCGGGTCCTGTGCGTTGGCCGTGTGCGCGCGCACGGAGTCGGCCAGCTTGTCGGCGTCCGGGGTGGCCTGCTGCATGCCGGCGTATTCCATTTCCTGGTAGAGCGTGCCGGCAAGCTGCTGCGTGAGCTTGTCTTTCTTGGCTGGGTCGGGTTCCGTCTTGATCGCGTCCAGCAGATCGGTCTGCTGCTTGGCCAGGCCCTGGCGCGTGTCGTCGAGCACGGGCTTGCCGTCGACCTGCTGCTCGCCCACCGGCGGCAGGCCCGGCTTGTACAGGCCGACCGTGGGGGGCGCATCGGGCAGCTTCAACGCGCCGCCGGCCGGGTCGGTCGTGCCAGTCTTGTCCGGGGCGCCCACGGCAAGCGCATTCGTGCTCGAACTCCAGCTCGCGGCCGGTGCGCGCTGGCTGCCGTCGGGCAGCGGCTTGTCGGTCACGTCGGGGGTGTAGACGACCAGGTTGCCGTCGTCCTGCAGCTTCAGGAATGAGCCGGGCTTGTCGCCCGTGTTGGTCGACCAGATCGCCGGTCCGCCGTCCTTGCCGACGACCAGGTTGCCGTCGGGCTGCATGGTGGCGCTCTGTGCACCGCGGCCCGCCGTGTTGGACGCCCACAGCACCTTGTTGTTGGCGAGATCGCGCAGCACAAGATTGCCGTCGTCCTGCATCGCCAGGGCGTACTGGCCATTGGCCGAGCGCACCTCCTGGCCAGTCTTGAGCGAACTGCCTGCATTCAGCAGGTCTGCCGGCGTGTTGGGCGGCTGCGTGGCCGGTTGCGCGGGCGGATTGGCGGCAGGCGTGGCGGTTTGGCTGGACGCCGGGGTTGCCTGGGTTTGCCACTGCGGGCGCGGCGCAAGGTCCAGCGCGGGGGAAGACATCGGTTGCGTGTAGCGGTCGAACGGATCGAGTCGGAAGCTCATGAACACACCTCGGAAGACACCCCGGCCGGGCACGCCCCGGCGGGTGGTCAACCCACTATATCGGCCGGTCAGCGTCCCGAAAGGTGGACTTTTCGTAGTCCGATGCGCGGTTTCGGCGCGTTTGCGCCACGCAAGTCAGCGCAAAACCATGCCCGTGACGCGCGAGGATCTTCAGGGCAGGCGGCTTTCCGCGCCACATCCGCCCTTGGCCTTTCCGGAGCGGAGCGGCAGCGCTTTGCATTCGGTAAGCGGTCTGGAGGCCGGTGATATCTGTCTCGCCGCTCTGGCAAACCTGTACAAACCGGCATCGGCGGGAACTGGACTCCGGCTCGTGCACTCGCAGCAAGTTAAGGGGCCGCCAGAAAGGCGGCTCTTTCTTTTCGCGCGCTCGCGACGGATGCGGGGTGTTCGAGCTGGGGATCGGATCAGTGCAGCACCACGCGCCGCACCAGGGCCACCAGCGGCGTACGGATCGAGCGCTCAATCACGGGCCGCAGGCGCAGCGGTCGCATCAGCATCTTGGCGGCCATGTCGATCGGCAGGTGCGAGCGCACCAGCGTGCTCACGCGCGAGTTGAGCGCGCGCACATCGGCCTCGGGCACGTCTTCCTGGCCGCGCTCGATGCGCAGCACGTTGCGCAGGGCAATCATCGAATCTTCGTTCTTGATCTCGCGCAGGCGTGAGGCCAGCGCCTTGAGCACGCGCGCCCGGCCCACGCCCTCGCGTGCATTGCATTCGTTGAAGAAGCGCAGGAAGTGCTTGTAATGCCGGACCTCGTCGGTCGAGATGCGGCTGGCCAGGTCGCGCAGCACGGGCTCGTTGGCCTCTGCGGCAGCCTGGGCGATGGCACGGTAGAAGGTGGCGGTGCCCATCTCGACCACGCAGCGCGCCACCATTTCCAGCGCCTGCGTGGGCTCGAACTGGTCGATCGAGCAGGTGACGGAGTATTCCTCGAAGAAGCGGGCATAGCCGCGCTCCCAATCGAACTCCGGCCAGACGGTCTCGACATAGTGGCGCAGTGCGCGGCCGTGCTGGAGTTCTTCGCGCTCCCAGTGGTGGATCAGCCAGTGGGCGGCTTCGGGCTGGTCGGCGTAGTACTGGGCGAGGTTGCCGGCGTAGAGGTCGGAGCCGCTTTCAATGAACGAGGCGCTGGCCACCAGGTAGAACAACGTACGGTGCTCGCGCACGCGCGCCACGTCGATGCTGCCGTAGGCGATCTCGTGGATCGTCCAGGGCAGTTCGTGGGTTGCGGGCGGGATTTCCGATTGAGCCTGTGACACGACACGTCCTCCGTTAGCAGTGCCGCAAGAAGCGCGCCCAGGGCGGAGCGCGGCGGTCGCCTATCCCATGAGAATGAAACAGCACGTCTCATGTTTCAAGACACAATCGCGTCAACAAAGGTTCCAAACAGCAAGGATCTGCAGAGAATGCGACGCGATCGCTATGATGTTTGCGTCACTCCGGAGCGGTGGGTGCCCGGCATGGCGGTGCTTGCGCGTGCCTGGCGCAGGCCATAGGTGAAGGCGGCCAGGGCCACCAGTGCCGCCGCCACCATCGCCCACTCTACCGCCGCGTAGCCGCCGGTGGCTTTCCACAGCAGGGCCCCCAGCCACGGTGCGCCGGCCTGGGCCAGCAGCACGGGCGTCATCATCAGGCCGTTGAGCGTGGCGTACTGCGCGCGCGAGATCAGCTCGGGCATGGCGATCGCGCGCAGCATGGTGTTGATGCCGTTGGCCGCGCCGTACACCACCGCAAACACCAGCAACAGCGGCCCGGTCGACAGCGCGAGCACCGCCAGCGCCACGGCCATGACAGCGTAGGTGAACGGAGCGATGCGCACCGGGTGCGCAAAGCGGAAGCGCATCATCGCCAGCCGGCCGAGCACCTGGGCCGGACCGATCAGCGCGGCAATCACCAGCTGGCGGCCGGTCGGCACGCCTTTCTCGGCGAGCAGCGGAATCAGGTGCGCCCCCAGCACGGTGGCGATCAGGCTGATGGCGACGAAGGCCAGCACCACGGCCCAGAACACCGGCATGCGCAATGCCGTGCGCCACGCCGAGGCCGACACCGACACCGGCGCCGTGGGGTCGGCCGCCGGGCCCGGCACGTGTGCCGGAGGGCGGACGCGCAGCCGCGCATGGACTGGCAGGCAGATCAGCAGGTGCAGCAGTGCGAATACCTGCAGCGTGTGGCGCCAGCCGATGTGCTCCACGCCCAAGTGCGCCAGCGGAATGCAGATCGTGCTGGAAAAACCGGCAATCAGCGTAAGGCCGACGATGGGGCGCTGGTAGGCATCGCCAAAGGTCTGGCGCAGCACCACGAAGGCCGGGTCGTACAGCGTGGTCGCCATGGCGATGCCCATCGGTAGCCATAGCAGCAGGAAGGCGGTCTCACCCGAGACGCGCGACCACGCCAGCAGGCTTGCCGCCGCCAGCACCGAGCCCGCGCCCATCACCCGGCGCGCGGGCCAGCGGTCCAGCGCGCGGCCCACCCCGAACGAGCACAGCGCCCACACCAGCAGCCCCAGCGAGAACCCGCCCGCCAGGAACGGTCGCGCCCAGCCGAGCGCGTCGTGCATCGGCGCCAGAAATACCGTGAAGGTGAAGTACAGCGTGCCCCACGAGACCGTTTGCGCGAGGCCGAGCAGCAAGACCAGGCGCCGGCCTTCGGGCGAATCCGGCGTGAGGATGGGCGTCATGGAAACAGTGGGGCGCTACGCAACGTGGCGGCGGGTGCGCGCGGCACGGGCGAGCATGGCCCATTGTAGCGGCGCGTGCCGTTGCGCGTGAGCCCTCGGTCGCAGGGGGCGGGCTATCCGCCGCCGACCAGCCCCCGCAGCGCCGTCGCATCGACAATCTCCACCGCACGGTAGTGGCAGCGGACCCACCCCGCGCGCTGCCACGCCTGCAGGTACTTGGAGATGGTCTGACGCGAACGCGCGAGCATGCGGCCAAGCTCTTCATTACTGGCGGTGACGGTGCGGCCATCGCTGGCGCGCGCGAGCTGCAGCAGGCGCTGGGCCAGGCGCGCATCGGCGGGCATCTCG
>CAJXMR010000230.1 GCA_913056305.1 uncultured Ralstonia sp. | reverse complement strand
TTGCACCAGTCGGCACCCATTGCCAGCGTGCGAGCCACGTCGAACGCCGTGACGATCTTGCCTGACGCGCCAATCTTGATCTTGTCGCGCAGGTTAGCTCCCACCAGCGTGTTGTGCACCAGCAGCAGCCCTTCCTGCAGCGGCGTGCCGACGTGGTCGGTAAATTCCAGCGGCGCCGCACCCGTGCCGCCCTCCGCCCCGTCGACGACGATGAAGTCCGGCAGGATGCCGGACTCGAGCATTGCCTTGACGATGCCGAAGAACTCCCACGGATGCCCGATGCACAGTTTGAAGCCGGTCGGCTTGCCGCCCGACAGCGTACGCAGCCGATCCACAAACTGCAGGAGCCCCAGCGGCGTGCTGAATTCCGAATGCGCGGCCGGCGAGATGCAGTCCTTGCCGATCTGAATACCGCGCGTGGCGGCAATCTCGGGCGTCACCTTGGCGGCAGGCAGGACGCCACCGTGCCCCGGCTTGGCGCCCTGAGACAGCTTTACCTCGATCATCTTCACCTGGGGGCTGCGCGCCTGTTCGGCAAAGCGGTCCGGATCAAAGCGGCCATTGGCGTCACGGCAGCCGAAGTAGCCGGAGGCGACTTCCCAGATCAGGTCGCCGCCTTCTTCGCGGTGGTACGGCGAGATCGAGCCCTCGCCCGTGTCGTGGATGAAGTTGCCCAGCCTCGCACCGCGGTTCAGCGCGCGGATGGCGTTGCCCGACAGCGCCCCGAAGCTCATCGCCGAGATGTTGAACACCGACATCGAATACGGCTTGGCGCGCCCCTCGCCCACCATCACGCGGAAATCCGACGAGGCGATGCGCGTGGGCGCCAGCGAATGGCCGATCCACTCGTGCCCGGCGATCTTCACGTCCAGCTCGGTGCCGAACGGGCGGCTATCGACTTCGCCCTTGGCGCGCTGGTAGACGATGCTGCGCTGGGCGCGCGAGAACGGCCGCTCGTCGGTGTCGTCCTCCACAAAGTACTGGCGGATTTCCGGGCGGATGAATTCGAACAGGAAGCGGAAGTGACCCCACAGCGGGTAGTTGCGCAGCACCGAGTGGCGGCTTTGCGTGACGTCGTAGACGCCCAGCAGCACCAGCAGGCCCGGGATGACGGCGCACAGCCAGTGCAGGCGCCCCGCCGCCACAAACCCGGCGGTGATGACGAACAACAGCGCAACACCCGCGAAGGCCCAGTAGCGACGTGGCAGCATGACAAACCCTGTGTGGAGACGAATCAGGGCGCCAGCATAACCGACACATGCGCGAGCCCAGTGACGACTGCAGCCGTCACAACGGACTGTTGCGGAAACCGCTCAGGCGAGGGCTTTCTCGGGCACGGCCGCTTCGGCAGAAGCAATGATGCCGCCACCCAGGCAGACCTCGCCGTCGTACAGCACGGCGGATTGGCCTGGCGTCACGGCCCATTGCGCCTCGGCAAAGGCCAGCGAGAGCGCACCGTCGGCGGCACGGGCGACCGTGCACGGCGCATCGGCCTGGCGGTAACGCGTCTTGGCCCCCAGGTGCGTGCCTTCGGCGGGCGCATGGCCTGCGACCCAGCTCAGGTCATCGGCATGCACGGTGTGCGCGAGCAGCCACGGATGATCGTGCCCCTGCACCACGTACAGCGTATTGGCCGCCATGTCCTTGCGCGCCACGTACCATGCATCGCCATTGCCATCGCGGCTGCCGCCGATGCCGATGCCCTTGCGCTGCCCCAGCGTGTAGAACGCCAGGCCGATGTGCTCGCCGATAGTCTTGCCGTCCGGCGTCTTGATCGGGCCGGGCTTGGTCGGCAGGTAGCGGTTCAGGAAATCGCGAAACGGCCGCTCGCCGATGAAGCAGATTCCGGTGGAATCCTTCTTCTTGGCGTTCGGCAAACCGATCTCGGCGGCGATCTCGCGCACGCGCGTCTTCGGGATCTCGCCCAGCGGGAACAGCGTGCGCGACAGTTGCGCCTGGTTCAGCCGGTGCAGGAAGTAGCTCTGGTCCTTGGTGTGGTCGTGCGCCTTGAGCAGCTCGAAGCGGCCGCTCCCGTCCACCGCCTCGCGCACCCGGGCGTAGTGGCCGGTGGCAATGGTGTCCGCGCCCAGCGCCATCGCGTGGTCGAGGAAAGCCTTGAACTTGATCTCGGCGTTGCACAGCACGTCGGGGTTGGGCGTACGTCCGGCGGAGTATTCGCGCAAAAAATCGGCGAACACGCGGTCCTTGTATTCGGCGGCAAAGTTGACCGCCTCCACGTCCACGCCGATCAGATCGGCCACCGACACCACGTCGATCCAGTCCTGCCGGGTCGAGCAGTATTCGCTGTCGTCATCGTCTTCCCAGTTCTTCATGAACAGGCCGATGACGTCGTAGCCCTGCTGCTTAAGCAGCCACGCCGTGACTGAGGAATCCACGCCGCCGGACATGCCGACGACGATGCGCTTGCCGCTCATTGCGCTGCCTCCAAGCCGTACACGCTCGGATGCGTGTGAATGACCTCCAGCGGATAGCGCTTGCCAGCGAGGTAGTCCTCCACGCAGGCCAGCAGCAGCGGGCTGCGATGGCGCTCACGGCTGGCACGGATCTCGTCGGCCGTCATCCAGACGGTGCGGACGATGCCCTCGTCCAGCGTGCGGCGCGGGTCCTGCGGGCCCAGTTCGCCGGTGAAGGCCATGCGCACGTAGGTCACCGGATCGCCCTGCGGCGGCTGGAACTGCGCCATGTAGCAGCCGAGGAATGCCGTGGGCACGAAGCCGTGCGCGGTCTCTTCCAGCGCCTCGCGCGCGACGGCGTCGACCAGGCTTTCGTCCGGGTCGAGGTGGCCGGCGGGCTGGTTCAGGCGCAGACCGGCATCGGTGTGCTCCTCGACCAGCAGGAAGCGGCCGTCCTGTTCAATGACGGCGGCGACGGTAACGCTGGGTTTCCAACGGACGGCTTGGCTCATGGCAAAAAGGCAACAAAAACAAGGCGTTATTGTAGCCGCGTGGGGCCGCGCCCGCTTGGGATGGCGGGGGCGTCACAAATAGCGCATCCAGGGGTAGCGGCGGGTGCGCCGTAAGGCGGCAAACCAGCGCGTCGGCCAGTAGAGCAACGCGAGGGTCGGCAGCCAGGCCGCCCAGAGTTGCCACACGGCGTCGAAGCCAAAGCGCGCGCCCTGGTTGGCGCCAAGTCCCTGCAAAGCAAGCAGGTAGACGACGTGCAGCGCATAGAGATGCAGCAGGTAGAAGAACATCGGTGCGCTGCCCAGCGTCTGCAGCACGGTCGCGGCGCGCGAGGGTAGGCGCTCCAGCCACGCCAGCGCGCACAGGCCCAGACCGAGCGTCAGCAACAGAAAATCCAGCGACGGCGGATATTTGGTCAGATTGAGGAACGACACCGCAGTCGTCAGTGCGTCCGGATACGCCGTCCATGGCGTCGGCTCACCATAGCCGTTGAGCGTGCGCAGAACGGCAAACCCGATCAGGCAGGCCACGCCGAGCCGCAAGCACAGCGCCCGCCGCGCCTCGGGCGAGCGTCGCGCATAGACCGGCGCAAACACATACCCGAGCCCGATCACACCGATCCACGCCAGCACCGGATACGACGTGCGCAGCCGCAGGCCGTCCGCCAGCACGATCCAATCACGCTGATGCAGGATCGCCCACAGTGCGTGCCACGGCGAGTCAGGCCCGACGTGCACGCCAGTTAGCAGGTTATGCCCCGCAACGATCGCCAGCGACACCGCCAGCAGCCCGCCCGGCGGCAACCAGATCAACCCGGCCAACGCGATCATCGCCAGCCCGATCGCCCAGATCACCTGCAGGTACAGCGTCGTGGGCGGAAACGTGAACGTCCACGCAAAGTTGACGACCGTCACCTCCAGCGCGACCAGGAACAGCCCGCGCTTGAGCAGATGCGTGGCAATCGCCCGCCGATCCCCGCCCTGCTTCTGCCCCGACAGCCAGGCCGACACGCCCGCCAGGAAGACAAAGACCGGCGCGCACGGATGGCTGGCAAAGCGCGTGAGCGCCAGGGCCGGTGACGTGACGGCCAGATCGACCGGGTCCGTCACCTGCGCATGCAGGAAGAAGAATTCGCGCAGGTGATCGACCACCATCAGCATCATCACCAAGCCGCGCAGCAGGTCCACGGCGACAACACGTGAAGGCGCGCGTGAGGACTGCGTCGTCATCGTCAGAACTTGTACGTGGCCGCCAGCGTCACCTGCCGCTCGGCGCCGGGTGCGACCCACAACTCGTTGTACGAACTGGCGTAGTAGCGCTTGTCGAACAGGTTGTCGACCGTGAGCGTCAGGCGCAGCGCGCGCGTCGGCTGCACGTAACCGAGCAGGCGCACGGTGGCGTAGGCGGGCAGCTTGAAGCCGTTGTCGACGCTGTTGCCGGCGCGCTCCCCCACGTAGACCACACCGCCGCCCATGCCCGCCCGACCGAACGATCCGGCGCCGAACTCGTACAGGCCGAGCACGCTCGCGCTATGGCGCGGGATGTTGGACAGCGGCGCGCCCGGAGGCAGCACGGTGTCGGCCGTCACGTAGGCATCGGTATATGCGTACGTGCCGAGCACCTTCACGTTGGCCGTCACCTGCCCCGACACATCCAGCTCCACGCCCCGGCTGCGCACCGCCCCGGCGGTACGCTGGAAGGTCGGGTCACGCGGATCGCCCGTCAGCACGTTGGTCTTGTCGATCGAATACAGCGCCAGCGTGCCACCGAACTTGCCGTCGGCCGTCTCCAGCTTGGCGCCCACCTCGTAGCCGCGCCCGCGCTCCGGGGCGAACGCGTTGCCCTGCGCGCCCACGCCCGTGTTCGGCCGGAACGAGCGCGAGGTATTGGCGTACAGCGACAGCGTCTCGATCGGCTGGTACACAACGCCTAAACGCGGGCTATACGCCGTCTGCTGCTGGGCAACGCGCGCGCCGGTCAGGCGGTTGTCGGCGCGCTGCAGGAAGCGGTCCATGCGCATGCCGGCCAGCAGCTTCCATTGCGGCGTGAGCGCGATCTGGTCCTGCACGAACGCGCCGAAGCCGCGCTGGAACTCGCGCGTGCTGATGCTCGGCCGCACGCTCGGGCGCGGCTGGCCGTAGACGGGGTCGAAGAGATCGATGGCGTACGGCGCCGCCGCGCTCGGATTGGCGCGATACAGCACCGGGTCATAGCGGAAGTTGTAGAAATCGGCGCCGGCCACCAGCGTGTGCTTGATCGCACCGGTATGCACATCGCCCTGCAGGTCGACGCGGCCAGCCAGGTCGTTGGCGTGGTAGTCACGCTCGCGCGCCTGGCGCCACAGCGTGCGGCCGTCGCCGAGCAGCCTTGCCGCGTCCGACGACTTGCCGAACAGCCGCGACGTCCGGTACGACAGCCCCGCGTTCAGCTTCCAGCCATCGCGCAGTTGGTGCTCGACGGTCAGTTGATGGCTCTGCGTGCGCACCGTCGTATCGCCGTCGCCCGGCTCGCCCAGGAAGCGCGAATTGGGCAGCGCTCCCAGTCGCTGATTGATGGCGACGATGCCCCGGTCGAACGGCGCCTTCAATTGCGCCGCTTCAAACGCATAGGTCACGACGGTATCGTCCGTCGCCAGCCACGTGAACGACGGCGCGATGACGTAGCGCCGGCTCGACGAAAAATCCCGGAAACCGTGGTTACTCTCCGCCGCCAAGCCCAGCCGGTAGGCGAAACGCTCGGACAGCGGCCCGGTCAGCTCGGTCGCCAACCGGTACTGGTCATGGCTGCCCGCCGCCAGCGTGATCTCGCGCGACGGCTTGAACTGCGGTGTGCGCGTGACGATGTTGACGATGCCGCCCGGGTCGCTGCGCCCGTACAGCGCCGCCGACGGCCCCTTGAGCACGTCGATGCGCGCGATGTTGATGGCGTCCACCGGCACGTTGTTGGCGCGATTGGCCGAGAAACCGTTGACGAGGTAGTCCGAGCCGGTATTCAGGTCACCGGCAAAGCCGCGGATGGCGAAGTTGTCGGCGATGCCGCCCAGGTTGTTCTGCCGGCTGATGCCGCTGACCCAGTCGAGCGCGGTGTCCAACCGTGTCGCGCCGAAGTCGTCCAGCGCCGCGCGCGTGACCACGCCCACGGATTGCGGCACGTCCTTGAGCAGCGTGTCAGTGAGCGTGGCGGAGGTCGAGCGGCGTGCACGCAAACGTTCACCCAGCTGGCCACGCACGACGGCCTCTTCCAGCGCAAACGTTGGGATCTCCTCTGCACCGGCCAGCTCTGACGCACCGCACAAAGCCATTCCAACCAAACCCCACTTTAGATGCGGACGGATCGCATAGCGTCTACGCTGCATGGCAACAATCAGGTGATGAAAGACGTCCACCGTATCGAAATTGCAACTG
This sequence comes from uncultured Ralstonia sp., assembly GCA_913056305.1. GTDB lineage: Bacteria > Pseudomonadota > Gammaproteobacteria > Burkholderiales > Burkholderiaceae > Ralstonia. The sequence continues at coordinate 806 of CAJXMR010000230.1, read as the reverse complement.
TGTTGCAATTAAACTTTCGTGCTTTGCGGCATTGCTCCGCGCGTTACTCAGCGAATTCTCATTTTTAAGCTGCGTTCTAAGTCCGGTCCGTCGGCCAAAAACTTCGGGTAAGCTGCACAACGTTCAACAAAAGCGACCCAGCGCGCCCCACCTCACCCGCGCGCACCACAACGAGGAGAACACGATGCACATCGGCATCCCGCAGGAGACGCGGGCGGACGAGACGCGCGTTGCCGCGACCCCGGAGACGGTGAAGAAGTACGTGGCGCAAGGCCATCAGGTGACGGTGCAATCCGGCGCCGGCGTGGCCGCCGCCCAGCCCGACGACGCCTATGTGGCGGCCGGCGCCAGGATCGGCACCGCCGCCGAGGCGCTGGGCGCGCAGATCGTGCTCAAGGTGCGCTCGCCCGAGGAAGGCGAACTCGCGCAGATGCAGCCGGGTGCCGTGCTGGTCGGCATGCTCAACCCGTTCGACGATGAGAACACCGCGCGCCTGGCCGCGGCCAACGTCACCGCCTTTGCGCTGGAAGCCGCACCGCGCACCACGCGTGCGCAGAGCATGGACGTGCTGTCCTCGCAGGCCAACATCGCCGGGTACAAGGCGGTGATGGTCGCGGCCAACCACTACCAGCGCTTCATGCCGATGCTGATGACCGCTGCCGGCACCGTGAAAGCCGCGCGCGTGCTGATCCTCGGCGCCGGCGTGGCGGGCCTGCAGGCGATCGCCACGGCCAAACGCCTGGGCGCCGTCATCGAAGCGTCCGACGTGCGGCCTGCCGTGAAGGAGCAGATCGAATCGCTGGGCG
>CAJXMR010000229.1 GCA_913056305.1 uncultured Ralstonia sp. | reverse complement strand
TCCCGAAAGGGATCGGCGTTTTTCTTTGGGCTTTGGATTGCGCTGGCTAGGGAGGCGGTTCAGTTCTGGCTGGGAGCGGACCAGCGAGCTTGGGCCAAGGGGCGGACTTGGCACGATCATGTCCGGCGGGCGCGTTCACGAGCGATGCGCGCGATGTTGCTTGTTGCCTCTTGGCCTTGCCTCGGGCTTGTCGCTGATGGGTGCGGTGGGGCTTCTTCTGCTCCCAGTCCCTTTCTCGTGAGCGGCAGTGAGCGATGGATATGACTCGCGGCGCGTGTTGGCACAGTCTGCATGGGTGGGAGAGCCGTGCCCTCAAAAGAAAACAGCGACCCGCAGGCCGCTGTCTTTGGCGTGGAAAGCTTCGCCGCGCGCTTACTGCAGATCTTCTTCCGGCGCCGGCATCGGAACGTTGCGCCGGGCTGGCGGCGGACGCTTGCCCACCATGACAGTCAGGTCGACCGGCTTGCCTTTGCGCGAGACCGTCACCTTTGCCTCTGCGCCCGGCTTGAGCTGGGCAATGCTGTTGAGCAGTGCCGTCGTATCGAGAATCGTCTCGCCGTTGACGCTGGTGAGAATGTCCCCCGGATGCAGGCCCGCACGGTCCGCTGGGCCGCCCTGGACCACGGCGGCGATCAGCGCGCCGTCCTTGCGTGACAGGCCGAACGATTCGGCGATTTCCGGCGTCACGTCCTGCGGTTCGACGCCGATCCAGCCGCGCACCACGCTGCCGGTCGAGATGATCGATTCCATCACCTGCTTTGCCAGCGACACCGGAATCGCGAAGCCGATGCCCAGCGAGCCACCCGAGCGCGAATAGATGGCGGTATTGATGCCAAGCAGATTGCCCTCGGCATCCACCAGCGCACCGCCCGAGTTGCCAGGGTTGATGGCCGCATCGGTCTGGATGAAGTTCTCGAAGGTGTTGATGCCGAGGTGGCTGCGGCCCAGCGCCGAGACGATGCCCATCGTCACCGTCTGGCCGACGCCGAACGGGTTGCCGATGGCGAGCACCACGTCGCCCACGCGCACATTTTCCAGCCGGCCGAGCGTGATCGCGGGCAGGTTGGTCAGGTTGATCTTGAGCACCGCCAGGTCGGTTTCCGGATCGGAGCCGACCACCTTGGCGTTGGCCTTGCGGCCGTCGGTGAGGGCGACTTCGATCTCGTCCGCGCCGTCGACCACATGGTGGTTCGTTAGAATGTAACCTTCCGAACTGACGATCACACCGGAGCCCAGGCTGGCGGTCGGTTCCTGGCGCTGCTCGGGTGCGCGGTCACCGAAGAAGAAGCGGAACCACGGGTCCGTATTGGCCTGCGGGTTGGTGCCGCGCTTGGGCGCGTTCTTGCTGCTGAAGATGTTGACCACCGCGGGCATGGCCACCCGGGCGGCTTCCGCGTAGGAGTTGCTGGACGTGCCCGCGCGGCCGAGCGGCGCGACTTCCTTGAGCGCGACGATGGGCGAGCCGGACTGCACCGCTATCTTGCCGCGTTGCAGCCAATCGGGCTTGAGGGTGGCGATCACAAACCAGAGCGCGAGGATAACCGTCACGGCTTGTGCGAAAAACAGCCAAAAGCGGCGCAACATAGGGTGAATTTCAGTCGAAATGGATCGAAAACAACTTGAATTGTACTTGAACGACCTATTGCAGGCGGCCCGTTTTCGGGACTATTGCCCAAACGGTCTGCAGGTGCAGGGGCGGGAATCGGTTGCACACATCGTGACCGGTGTGACGGCCAGCCTGGCGTTGATTGAAGCGGCGATCGAGGCCCGTGCTGACGCCATCGTCGTGCATCATGGCTACTTCTGGAAGGGCGAAGATGCGCGCGTGGTTGGCCAGAAGCATGCGCGGCTGAAGCAGTTGCTGGCGCATGACATCAACCTGTTCGCCTACCATCTGCCGCTGGACGCGCACCCGGAGCTCGGCAACAACGCGCAGTTGGGGGCGTTGCTTGGGATCACGCCGCTGGGGCGCTTTGGCGAGGATGAACTGGGCTGGGTTGGCGAGTTGCCCGAGGCGACGACCCTTGGTGCGTTTGCTGCAACGGTGGAGTCCCGGCTGGGGCGGGTGCCGCTGGTGATCGGCGGGGCGGACCGACCGGTGCGCACAGTCGGCTGGTGCACGGGCGGGGCGCAGGGCTGGTTCGACGCGGCGGTGGCTGTTGGCGTTGACGTATACCTCAGCGGCGAGGCCTCGGAGCAGACCACGCACCTGGCGCGGGAGTCTGGTGTTGCCTACATCGGGGCCGGCCATCACGCCACCGAGCGGGGCGGCGTGCGGGCGCTCGGCAACCACCTCGCCGAGCACTTTGGGCTGCGCCACACCTTCATCGACATTCCGAATCCGGTGTGACGCATATACCGCATCAAGCCTTCGATTTCAGGCTGTCTCGGATCTCGCGCAGCAGCACGATGTCTTCCGGCGTGGCCGGGGCGGTGACGGGCGGCTGGTTGGCCTCGGTCATGCGCGTGATGGCGCGCACCATCAGGAAGATGATGAAGGCCAGGATCAGGAAGTTGACGGCGACCGTGATGAAGTTGCCGTAGGCGAACACAGGCACGCCGGCCTTCTTCAGGTCGGCCAGCGTATGCGGCACGCCGGCTGGCGCCTCGGCCAATTCAATGAACAGGTTCGAAAAATCGAGCTTACCGATGATGCGAGCGATCAGCGGCATGATCAGATCGTTGACCAGCGAATCGACGATCTTGCCGAACGCGGCGCCAATGATCACGCCCACCGCCAGGTCGATCACATTGCCGCGCATCGCGAATTTCTTGAAGTCTTGCATCAGTGCCATCGGTTTTCTCCGGATTGTTTGATTCGAGACAAACGGTCAAGCTGCCGATCGGTTGACCTGAATTGTTACGAGCCGCATGCTTGCAGCCCGCGTCGGGCACAGGTTTGGCACCGATGTGCGTCGCCACTATATCTGCAAGGCGTGCGGCCGGCGACGGCTATCATTGGCCACGTACGCTCCGGTATAATTTAAGGTTGACGCGAAACCTATCTTGATTTCTCACCCTGGGGTCTTGAATGAGTGACCAGCAAAACGTGGACAAGGGTCGCCGCAATCTGCTGATTGCGACATCCGTGGCTGGCGGTGTGGGAGGGGTTGCAGTGGCGGCCCCTTTCGTTTGCACATTCGCACCATCTGAAAAGGCCCGTGCGGCCGGCGCGCCCATCGAGGCGGACGTAAGCGACCTGGCCCCCGGCCAGATGAAGGTCGTGGAATGGCGTGGCAAGCCCGTCTGGCTGCTCAAGCGCACCCCCGACATGCTGGCTTCGCTCAAGAAGGCCGACGCTGAAGTCGCCGACCCCAACTCCGACGTCCCCTTCACCATGAAGACGCCGGATTACTGCAAGAACGAAACCCGCTCCCGCGCCGAACACAAGGACCTGCTGGTCGTGGTCGGCATCTGCTCCCACCTCGGCTGCTCGCCGTCCGGCCCGTTCCCCGCTGGCGCCAATGTGCAGCTCGCCGGCGACCCCGGCTTCGTCTGCCCGTGCCACGGCTCCACGTTCGACCTGGCTGGCCGCGTGTTCAAGAACAAGCCCGCGCCGCAGAACCTGGACGTGCCGCCGTACATGTTCCTGTCCGACACGAAGCTGGTGATCGGTAAAGACGAGAAAGGAGAGGCTTGATCATGGCCGAGAAGAAGGTGGAGACAACCGGGCTGCTGGGCTGGATCGACGCGCGCTTCCCGATGACCGAACTCTGGAAGGCGCACCTGTCGGAGTACTACGCGCCCAAGAATTTCAACTTCTGGTATTTCTTCGGCTCGCTGGCGCTGCTGGTGCTGGTGATCCAGATCCTCACCGGCATCTTCCTGGTGATGAACTACAAGCCGGACGGCACGCTCAACGCCGCCGGCATCCCGGTCGCCTATGCGAGCGTGGAGTTCATCATGCGCGAGGTGCCGTGGGGCTGGCTGGTGCGCTACATGCACTCGACCGGCGCCTCGGCGTTCTTCATCGTGGTCTACATGCACATGTTCCGCGGCATGCTGTACGGCTCGTACCGCAAGCCGCGCGAGCTGGTGTGGATCTTCGGTTGCCTGATCTTCCTGTGCCTGATGGCCGAAGCCTTCATGGGCTATCTGCTGCCGTGGGGCCAGATGTCGTACTGGGGCGCGCAGGTGATCGTGAACCTGTTCTCCGCCATCCCGCTGATCGGCCCGGACCTGTCGCTGTGGATCCGCGGTGACTACGTGGTGTCGGACGCGACGCTGAACCGCTTCTTCTCGTTCCACGTGATTGCGGTGCCGCTGGTGCTGCTGGGCCTGGTGGTGGCGCACATCATCGCGCTGCACGAAGTGGGCTCGAACAACCCGGACGGCGTTGAGATCAAGGCCAAGAAGGACGCGCGCGGTATTCCGCTCGACGGCATCCCGTTCCACCCGTACTACTCGGTGCACGACATCGTGGGCGTGGCGGTGTTCCTGTTCATCTTCAGCGCGATCGTGTTCTTCGCGCCGGAAATGGGCGGCTACTTCCTGGAAGCCAACAACTTCATCCCGGCGGACTCGCTGAAGACGCCGCCGCACATCGCGCCGGTGTGGTACTTCACGCCGTTCTACTCGATGTTGCGCGCGACCACGTCGGACTTCCTGCCGATCCTGTGGGGCTTCCTGGCCATCATGCTGGGCCTGCTGTTCGTGCGCTCCAAGAACATGAAGGTCAAGGGCGTGGCGGTGGGTGTGGCCGTGATCCTGGCGCTGGGCTTTGCCTTCATCGATGCCAAGTTCTGGGGCGTAGTGGTGATGGGCGGCTCGGTGGTGATCTTCTTCTTCATGCCGTGGCTGGACCAGTCGCCGGTCAAGTCGATCCGCTATCGCCCGGCTTTCCACAAGACGCTGCTGATCCTCTTCGTGATCGCCTTCGCGGTGCTCGGTTACCTGGGCATCCAGCCGCCGAGCCCGGCGGGTTCGATCGTCTCGCAAATCGGCACCATCCTGTACTTCGCGTTCTTCCTCGCGATGCCGATCTGGAGCCAGATCGGGACGTTCAAGCCGGTGCCTGAGCGCGTCACCTTCACGCCGCACTGATTCGAGCCGAGCACAAGGACACAAGAAGGGACACAAGAATGAAAAAGCTGCTTGCGATTTTCGCCTTGGCCGGCCTCGTGTTTGCCGCGCCTGTGATGGCCAACGAGGGCGGCGTGCCGCTCGATCCGGCCCCCAACCAATCCAGCGACACGTCCGCGCTGCAGCGCGGCGCCAAGCTGTTCGTCAACTACTGCCTGAACTGCCACGGTGCCAGCGCGATGCGCTACAACCGCCTGCGCGACATCGGCCTGTCCGAAGAGCAGATCAAGCAGAACCTGCTGTTCAGCGCCGACAAGGTTGGCGATACGATGCACATCGCCATGGACCGCGAGGACGCCAAGAAGTGGTTTGGCGCCATGCCGCCGGACCTGTCGGTGATCGCTCGCGCGCGCGGCAGCGATTGGCTCTACACCTATCTGCGCACGTTCTACCGCGATGACACGCGTCCGACCGGCTGGAACAACCTGGTGTTCGACAAGGTCGGCATGCCGCACGTGCTGTGGGAACTGCAGGGGCAGCGCGTGCCGAAGTATGAAGCGGTCAAGTCCGAGCACGGCGGCGAGATGGAGCACAAGCTGGTCGGCTTCGAGCAGGTCACGCCGGGCAAGCTGAACTCCGTCGAATACGATCAAGCCGTGGCGGATCTGGTCACCTATCTGGACTGGATGGCCGAGCCCGCTGGCAACCTGCGCAAGCGCCTGGGCGTGTGGGTATTGTTGTTCATTGGCGTGTTCTTCGTGCTGGCCTGGCGCCTGAATGCGGCCTACTGGAAGGACATCAAGTAAAATCCGTGTTTTCCGGGCAAGGGCTAGGCCGGTGCAGAACTGGTCCTAGCCCTTTGCCTTTCCGCTTTTTGTGCCGTGGCGATGGTTTATTGCTGCGGTTGTACCGTCATCGGGCCGCCCCCGGCCCATGCGTCAAGGAACTACAACCATGATGGTCTTGTACTCGGGCACCACTTGCCCGTTCTCGCAGCGTTGCCGCCTCGTCCTGTTCGAAAAGGGCATGGATTTCGAGATTCGCGATGTCGATCTCTTCAACAAGCCGGAAGACATCGCGGTGATGAACCCGTACGGCCAGGTGCCCATCCTGGTCGAGCGCGACCTGATCCTGTACGAGTCGAACATCATCAACGAGTACATCGACGAGCGCTTCCCGCACCCGCAGCTGATGCCGGCTGACCCGGTGCAGCGTGCTCGCGCCCGTCTGTTCCTGTTCAACTTTGAGAAGGAGCTCTTCACGCACGTGGCCGTGCTGGAGAACGAGAAGGGCAAGGCCGCCGAGAAGTCGCACGAGAAGGCGCGCGCCGCCATCCGCGACCGCCTCACGCAGCTCGCCCCGATCTTCCTGAAGAACAAGTACATGCTCGGCGAAGAGTTCTCGATGCTGGACGTGGCGATTGCGCCGCTGCTGTGGCGCCTGGACCACTACGGCATCGAAGTCTCGAAGAACGCTGCCCCGCTGATGAAATATGCCGAGCGTATCTTCAGCCGCCCGGCGTATATTGAAGCGCTGACCCCGTCGGAAAAGGTGATGCGCCGTTGATCGCCGCCGGGTTGCCGGTCGCGTTTGGGTTGAACCCGCGCGCGGCCGCGCCCAACGGTCACTCATTTCATCATGCCGGAAACTTCGACCAAGCCCTATCTGATCCGGGCCATCTATGAATGGTGCACGGACAACGGCTTCACGCCGTACATCGCCGTGTTCGTCGACAACAGCACCAACGTGCCGCGCGAGTTCGTCAAGAACGACGAGATCGTGCTGAACGTGAGCTTTGACGCGACCAGCCAGCTCGACATGGGCAACGAGTGGATCACCTTCCACGCGCGCTTCTCGGGTGTGTCGCGCAAGATCGAGGTGCCGGTCGAGAACGTGCTCGCCGTCTATGCGCGTGAGAACGGGCAGGGCATGGCCTTCCCGGTCGAGCGCAGCACGCCGACCACGCAGGCGGCCACGGAGCGCGAGAACAACCCGCCGCCCAAGCTGGCCGCGATCGACTCTGAATCGGCGCCGGTGCCTGTCGCTGTCGAGACGGACGGTGGCGCTGATGACGAGCCCACACCGCCCAACGTGCCGCGCATTGGTGGCAAACCATCGCTGAAGGTCGTCAAGTAAGCCGGCTTGCGCTAGAATCGCGGTTCTTTGCCGGCTTAGCTCATCAGGTAGAGCAGTTGATTTGTAATCATCAGGTGGCGGGTTCGAGTCCTGCAGCCGGCACCA
>CAJXMR010000228.1 GCA_913056305.1 uncultured Ralstonia sp. | reverse complement strand
CAAGACAAAGAAAGTGAGTCAGCCCCGGCAGGGGATGAAACAGGGGATGGACCACAACAAAAAAAAACCGACGACAAGCCCATCCCCCATCAGCCAATCAACTCAACGCCCTGGCCCCGCATTCAACGGCGTAGTCGAAGCCCGTGCAGCATCCGCTGTCAGCTTGCTGGCATTCGCCCGATACCCATTCGAATACAGCAGAAACGCCATGATGTCTGCGTACTCCTGCTCCTTGAGCTTGCCGGGCCGATCCGCCGGCATATTGGTCGACAGGTACGAGAAGATCCCGCCAATGGTCAGCTTCGAGTTGGCCGCCGGCGCGAACGACGGCCCGCTGAGTGCCGGTGCCGTAACGCCCTGCAGTTGCGCCCCATGGCACTTGGCACACGCATTGGAATACAACGCCTTGCCACGCTTGGCCTGCGCACCGTCAAACGACGGCGCATCGCCATCCGCCCCGATCTTGACGATGGCCGCCGTGGCCGGCATGCCGCCCGTGCGCCGCACGTTATCGCGCATCTGGCCGGCCTCCACATGCGGGCCATCGAGATAGGCAAACGCGGGTGCCGACACGCGCGCGCTGGGTGCCCCCTCGGGCAAGGCCCAGTTGCGGGTGAGCGTTGCCAGGCGACCATCCGCCGACATGACGCTGAGCGCCGCGTCGATTCGCTCCTGCAGCTCGGCATCCGCCGCCTTGAAGGCGATCACCAGATCCCAGTCGGCATACGGCGACGCCGTTCTCGCCACGTCAAACTGCCGCTGTGGATGCGCCTGCCGATAGGCCACCACCGCCGGATACCAGACGATCGCGCGCTGCGCATGCCCGCTGGCCACGGCATCCACGGTCTGCTGGTGCGTGTTGACGAGGTCGATCCGCGTGTTCTTCTGCTGCAGCGCGATCAGCTGCGCGGGGCTGGCGAATGTCGCGGCAATGACGTCCTTCGCGGCATCCGGCAGCTTGCCGCCGCGCGCTTCGATGCTGACGTAGCCGGAGTGGAGGTAGCCGCGCGAGAACACCAGCGTGCTGTGGCTGGCGGCATCGGCCATGGCCGAGCGCGGGAAGCCGGCGATGACGTCGCAGCGGCCCTCCAGCGTGCGGCGCAGTTCCTTGAGCGAGACGCCGTCGTCGTCGCCATCGCCGATGGCGTGGGCGTCGAAGCTGGCGGCGATGCCGGCGGTCTTGAACGCTTCGCGCGCGACGGCCTGGTCGAGCGTGGTCGAGGGGCTGCCGGGGAAGGTGCAGATGCGCACGCCGGCCTGGGCGTGTGCCGGCAGGAGCGCGGCGCCGGCGGCGAGCAGGGACGCCGCCGCGAGGGAGTGGATTCGAGTCTTCATGATGACCATCTGCCTAAGAGGCGGGGGCGTTGGCGGCCGTCGCACTGGCAACGGCCGCGCCCCCTTTTCAACACATCGCGTTCAGTTGCGATTCAGCGCAAACACGTACAGCGTGCCGCCACGGGGGACCTTCTCCGCCGCCTTGGCCATCGGGCCGCCCCAGATCGGGTTGGCGCCGCCGTAGCCGGTGAGGATGGCGACGTACTGCTTGCCGTCGACTTCGAACACCGACGGCTGCGCGATCACGCCGCTGGCCAGCTTCGGGCTGGTCCACAGCACCTTGCCGGTGGCTTCGTCAAAGGCGTACAGATGGCCGTCGAGCGAGCCGCTGAAGGCCAGGCCCGTGGCGGTGGTGGCGACGCCGCCGTTCCACGGCAGCTTGCTCCAGTGGCTCCAGACCTTCTGGCCGGTGTTGACGTCGATGGCCTGCAGCTCGCCGTAGCCCTGGCTGCCGGGCTCGGGCTTGAGCTCGAAGCCTTCGCCCAGGTAGGGCAGCCCTTCCATGTAGTTGACCGACTTGCCCGAGAGGCTCATGCACGCGTGCAGCGACGGCACGATGGCGAGGTGTTTCTCGGGGTCGTACGAGACCGACCACCAGTTCTTGCCGCCGAGGAAGCTCGGGCAGGTGTCGATGGTGGTGCCGACCTTCGGGTATTTGGCGGCATCCTGGATGGGCGCGCCATCGGCGGTGTAGCCGGTCACGGAGGTGGCCTTCACGAACGGCTTGGCGTAGATCAGCTTGCCGTTGGTGCGGTCGATAGCGTGGAAGAAGCCGTTGCGATCGGCATGGAGGATGGCGTCGTAGCTTTTGCCTTCGTAGGTGATGTTGGCGAGCGTGGGGGTGTTGACGCCGTCGTAGTCCCAGGTGTCGTGGCGGGTGTACTGGTAGTGCCACTTGAGGTCGCCGGTTTTGGCGTCGAGTGCGAGCAGGGAGTCGGAGTAGAGGTTGTCGCCGGGGCGCAGGTCAGCCAGCCACGGGCCGGGGTTGCCGACGCCCCAGTAGAGCGTCTTCGATGCAGGGTCGTAGGTGCCCGTCAGCCAGGCCGGGGCGCCGCCGTGCTCCTGCATGCCGTTGGGCCAGGTGTCGCCGTGCTTCTCGTTGGCGCCGGGCACGGTAAAGCGCTTCCACAGCACCGCGCCGTCGTCCGGGTTGAGTGCCGCGATGAAGCCGCGCGCGCCATACTCGCCGCCCGAGCTGCCGACCACGATGGCGCCATCCAGCGCCAGCGGCGCGAGCGAGAACGCATAGCCGGTGGCTGGCTCGAACATGCGCTTGCGCCAGGTCACGGCGCCGGTCTGCGCGTCGAGCGCGACTACCTCGCCGCTGAGCATCGCCACGTACACGTTCTTGCCGTAGAGCGCGACACCGCGGTTGACCACGTCGCAGCAGGCGTTCTTGAACGCCTCGGGGCCGAGCTTGGGCTCGAACTTCCACAGCAGCTTGCCGGTGGTGGCGTCGAACGCGTAGACGTTGTCCTTGGGCGTGGTGACGAACATGAAGCGGCCGTTGACGATGGGCGTGGCTTCGAAGCCCTGCTGCAGCTCGGCCGGGAACTTGAAGCTCCACGCCTGCTTGAGGCCCTTGACGTTGGTCGCGTCGATCTGCGTGAGCGGCGAGTGCGACTGGCCGTTGTAGGTGCGGTAGTAGGTCAGCCAGCCTGGGTCGGACTGCGCGGACGTGAGCCGCTCATAGGTGACCGCCGGATAGTCGGCAGCCGCTGCCACCAGTCCGGATGCCAGACTCAACGTGGTTGCGGCGCCCATGGCGAGCGTCGCAAACCGCATGGCCGAAGCCGAGCGTGTCTTCATGTTTGTCTCCTGTCGAGGTGTCGGTGCGTCGTCCTGGCTGGTGGCACCGATTCATGTGGGTTGCAGAAACTCTGCGAGCGGACTCAATGCAAGCGGTATGCCAATGCCCGCTCCATGGAACGGCATGCAATTGATCTTGGGCAGGAAGTGGGCTGCGCGGACGTCACCGGCGCAGCAGCCACCTGCGATGCACGCGTGAGGCTGTTCCAAACTGGGACGCCGAACAGCGTGGTGTTGCGAATTGGAGCAGCTGAGGTGAGCAACGCGTGCGCGCCTGCCACACCCGCAACAGCACATCGCACGCGCTGCGCTTCGCCGAAGCGCGTGGCATGGTTCTCGCTCAAGCCTGCCCATTCAATAGGCATGGGCACGGTGGCTGCGGCAAGCACGCCGCGATGGTGTCGCGCCAGATAAACACGCCGGCAAGCCGGCAGGAGACGACATCATGCGTGCCCCGCGTGAGGTGCAGCCACGCCGGTTCCGGCGCCGCGCCCGCATCACCACCTTCACCCTTGGCAGTGCGCTGGCGGGCTTGTCTGCCGTGGCCTGGGCGCAGGCCGAGCCTGCGGCGTCTGCCTCGGCTGGCACCGACGTCAAGGAGATCACCCTGGCCTCCACCATCGTGGTCGGGACCACGCCACTGCTCGGCCTCGGCACGCCGCTGGCGCAGGTGCCCGCCAACGTACAGACGGTGCGCTCGCGCGATCTTGAACATCAGCACCGCAACACGCTCACGGATTACTTCGACAAGAACCTGCCGAGCGTCGACGTGTCGGATGCGCAAGGCAATCCGTACCAGGTCAACATCAACTACCGCGGCTTCATCGCCTCGCCGCTGCTCGGCACGCCGCAGGGCTTGTCGGTGTTCGTCGATGGCGTGCGCGTGAACGAGCCGTTCGGCAACGTGGTCAACTGGGACTGGATTGCGCAGGACGCCATCGACACGATCCAGCTCATTCCCGGCTCCAACCCGACTTACGGGCTCAATACACTGGGCGGCGCCATTGCTGTCTCCACCCGCAACGGCAAGACCAGCCCCGGCGGCGAGGCCGAGGTGACGGGTGGCGCATGGGGCCGCAAGACCGCGCAGGTGCGGCAGGGCGGGCTGATTGGCGAGCACCTCGACTACTTCGTGACCGCCAGCGCCGCCAACGACGGCGGCTGGGCCGACCACAACGCCAGCCGCATCCGCCAGGCGTTCGGCAAGCTGCGCTACACCGGCGAGGACACCACGCTCTCGCTATCGGTGGGCGGTGCCGACAACACGCTGCAGGGCACGCAGACGATCCCGCGCTCGTTTCTCGACAACCCCAAGCAGGGCTACACGTTTCCTGACCAGAACAAGAACCGCGTCGGTTACCTGACGCTCGCGGGCGACCACGCTTTCAACGACGATGTGCAGCTGAGCGGCAACGTCTACTACCGCCACTTCAGCAACACGAACACCAGCAGCAACGTCAATGGCGATTTCGGCGCGGTCAATGCGGATGGCACCATCGACACGCGGCAGGGGAGCAACGTCCAATCGCACGTGGGCACCGACAGCTATGGCGCGAGCCTGCAACTGACGCTGCTCGGCAAGCTGGGCGGCATGCAGAACCAGCTGGTGGTGGGGGCGGCGGGCGACTTTGCCAATTCGCACTACACGCGGGCATCGCAGGATGCCGTGTTCACCGCGTCGCGCGCCACCATCGGGGTCAGCGACTTCACGCAGCAGACCGATGCGAAGACGCGTGACGCCAACCTCGGGCTCTACTTCAACGACACGCTGTCGCTCAGCGAGCACTGGGTGCTCACACTGGCCGGCCGCTACAACTGGGCCCACGCGCAGATCGGCGACGAGAGCGGCACGCAGCCGCTGCTCAACGGTGACCACACCTTCTCGCGCTTCAACCCGGCCGTCGGCATCAACTGGAACCCGACGCCGCGCTTCACCGCCTACGCCACCTACAACGAGGGCATGCGCTCGCCCACTGCCATCGAGCTGGCCTGTGCGGACCCGGCCGCGCCGTGCTCGCTGCCGAACGACTTCATCGCCGACCCCGCGCTCAAGCCGGTCATCTCCAAGACCTTCGAGATCGGTGCGCGCGGCCGCATCGGCAAGGACACCGCCTGGAGCGCGGCGGCCTACAACACGACGCTGTTCAACGACATCCAGTTCGTCAGCAGCGCTGCAGGGTCGCAAGGCACGCAGGGCTTCTTCCAGAACGTCGGCAAGGTGCGTCGGCAGGGGCTGGAGTTGAGCGGCCGCACGCAGCTTGGGCCGCTGGGCGTGATGCTCAGCTACAGCCATGTCAACGCAACCTATCGCTCCACCTGGACGCGCAGCAGCCCGAGCAACTCCAGTGCCGATGCGAACGGCAACATCACCGTCCGGCCCGGCAACCACGTGACCGGCATTCCGGAGAACACCGGCAAGCTGCGGCTGGACTATGCCGCCACACCCAAATGGAACATCGGCACCAACCTGGTCTGGCGCGGCGGCGTCTATGCGCAGGGCGACGAGAACAACGCGGACGCGAACGGCAAGCTGGCGGGGTATCTGCTAGTCGATTTGGACACAACCTACCAAGTGACCAAGCAACTGCAGGTCTTCGCGACGGTGACGAACCTGTTCAACCGCCGGTATGCCAGCTTCGGTGCGCTGGGCGCCAACCTGTTCAACGGGCCGGGGCATACGTTCGATCCGGCCCATCCGGTCAATGAGCAGTTCGTGGGGCCGGGCGCGCCGCGTGGCGTGTGGGTGGGGATGCGCTATTCCTGGGATTGAGCGGGAATCGGCGCAGGGGGCACGGGGCTCCCTGCGCGCTCGGGCGTGTTGGGCCGATTCAGCCCAGGCGCACTGAGTTTTCCCGGCTGCGGAAGATCAGCGGTTGTTCCGCCGCATCGCGCGCCGGCTGGCGGGCCAGCTTGACGACCTGCTCGATCACGCCATGGTGGGCTGACTTCCCGCACACCGGGTCGGCCGCGTCGGCATCACCGGTGAGCAGGTAGGCTTGGCAGCGGCAGCCGCCGTGGTCGTGCTCGCGCTCGTCGCAGGTGCGGCAGGGCTCGCGCATCCAGCCGTCGCCACGGAAGGCGTTGAAGGCGTCGCTCTCGTACCAGACCTGCGCCAGCGAGGTGTCGCGCACGTTGGGCAGGGCCAGCCCGGGCAGCGCACGCGCGGAGTGGCAGGGCAGCGCCGTGCCGTCCGGCGCCACGCCGAGGAACACCGAACCCCAGCCGTTCATGCACGCCTTGGGGCGCGTCTCGAAGTAGTCGGGCACCACGAACAGGATGCGGCAGCGGTCGCCCACGCGCGCTCGGTATTCGTTGACGGTGGCCTCGGCCTCGCGCAACTGCTCGGCGGTCGGCATGAGCTGGGCGCGGTTGAGCATGGCCCAGCCGTAGTACTGCGTGTTGGCCAGCTCCAGATATTCGGCGCCCATCTCCAGCGCCATCTCGATGATCTGCCCGACGTGCGGCAGGTTGTACCGGTGCAGCACGCAGTTGAGCACCATCGGGTAGTCGTATGCCTTGATCAGGCGCGCGACGCGCTGCTTGAGCTCGAAGGTTCGGGTGCTGGTGAGGAAGTCGTTCAGCTCGCGGGTGGAGTCCTGCAGCGAGAGCTGGATATGGTCGAGCCCCGCCGTCTTGAGCCGCGCGATGCGCGCCTCGTTCAGGCCCACGCCCGAGGTGATCAGGTTGGTATAGAAGCCCAGCGCCCGTGCGTGTTCGACCAGCGCTTCCAGGTCGTCGCGCAGCAGCGGTTCGCCGCCGGAGAAGCCGATCTGCGCGGCGCCCAGCTTGCGCGCCTGGGTCATCACGTCGCACCAGGTGTCGGTGTCGAGCTCCGCGTCATGGCTGGCGAAGTCGACCGGGTTGTAGCAGAACGCGCAGTGCAGCGGGCAGCGGTAGGTCAGCTCGGCCAGCAGCCAGAGCGGCGGGGAGGGGGGTGTTGCATTGGTGTCCATGATGGGGTCTGTTCACATATGTAACGTGCGCACGTTGGCCCGAGCGGGGGCCAGATGCGCGAAGGACGTCGCCGCAAAGGGTTGTTCCCTTTGCAAGACGCGCCGACAAAGCAGATGGCCCCCGATCGGGCCAACCCGGAGGGCAAGGGGCAGATGGGCCGCATGGCGTCGTTGCGGCCGGCTTGCTTGG
>CAJXMR010000227.1 GCA_913056305.1 uncultured Ralstonia sp. | reverse complement strand
TCCACACGAACAGCTTGTAGCCGAGCGGGTTGTAGCCGGAGAACATCACGCGCGCCTCGGCATCGCGGATGGCCGTCACCACGCGGCCAAACTTGGACGTGACGATGGCGCGGCAGGCAATGAAGGCCAGCACCAGCGCGAGAAAGGTCACGACGAAGAGCACCGTGCGCGTCGGCAAGGCCGCCACGTGGAAGCCCAGGATGCGCTTGAAGTCGGTAAAGCCGTTGTTGCCGCCAAAGCCCGTCTCGTTGCGGAAGAACAGCAGCATGGCCGCGTAGGTCATGGCCTGCGTGATGATCGACAGGTACACGCCCTTCACCCGCGAGCGGAAGGCGAAGAAGCCGAACAGCCATGCCAGCACACCGGGCACCATCACCACCAGCAACGCGGCCCAGGCGAAGTGCTCGGTGCCGTGCCAGAACCAGGGCAGTTCCTTCCAGTCGAGGAAGACCATGAAGTCCGGCAGGTCGCTCTTGTACACGCCCTCGCGGCCGATGGAACGCATCAGGTACATGCCCATCGCATAGCCGCCCAGCGCGAAGAACAGGCCATGGCCGAGACTCAGGATGCCGCAGTAGCCCCACACGAGGTCGAGCGCCAGCGCAGCCAGCGCGTAGCACATGATCTTGCCGACCAGCGTGAGCGCATAGGCCGACAGATGCAGCGGGCTGCCTTCCGGCACCAGCAGCGCGCACACCGGCGCACCGATGCACACGACGAGCGACAGCAGCACCAGCGCCGTCCACGCGCGCCGGGACAGCAGCGGCATGCGCGCCGGGATGTGAAGCGAGAACGCGTTGTTCATGGAAGTGGGAGGTTGCTTCATGTCAGGCCTCCGCGCTGCGGCCCTTGAGGGCGAACAGCCCTTGCGGACGCTTCTGGATAAACAGCACGATCAGCACCAGCACGAAGATCTTCGCCAGCACCGCACCGTAGAACGGCTCGATGAACTTGTTGATCAGCCCCAGCCCGAACGCGCCGATGATGGTGCCGGCCAACTGCCCCACCCCACCCAGCACCACGGCCATGAACGAATCGATGATGTAGCTCTGGCCGAGATCCGGCCCCACATTGCCGATCTGCGACAGCGCGCAGCCGCCCAGCCCGGCAATGCCGGCACCGAAGGCAAAGGCGTAGCTGTCCACTTTCCAGGTGCGCACGCCCACGCAGGCAGCCATGGTGCGGTTCTGCGTGGTGGCGCGCACGAACAGGCCCAGGCGCGTGCGGTTGAGCACCGCCCACGCAATCGCCACCACCGCCAGCGCGAACACCAGGATGACAAGCCGGTTGTACGGCAAGACCAAGCCCGGATAGAGCGCGATGCCACCGCTCATCCAACTCGGGTTGGCGACCTCCACGTTCTGCGCGCCGAAGAGCGTACGCACGGCCTGCATCAGCAGCAGGCTGACGCCGAAGGTGGCGAGTAGCGTTTCCAGCGGCCGGCCATACAGGTGGCGCAGCACCAGCCGCTCCAGCACAAAGCCGACCACGGCTGCGGCCAGGAAGGCCGCCGGCAGCGCGGCCGGCAGATACCAGTCGAACGCACCGGGGAAGTAGTTGCGGAAGATCGTCTGCACCACGTAGGTGGCATACGCGCCGATCATCAGGAATTCGCCGTGCGCCATGTTGATGACGCCGATCAGGCCGTAGGTGATCGCCAGCCCCAGTGCCGCGAGCAACAGTACCGAGCCCAGGCTCAGCCCCGCGAACAGGTTGCCGACCAGCTCGGCCTTGCGCTGCTGCCCCGACAGGCTGTCGAGCGCCTGTTGCGCGGCGGCGCGCAGTTCATCATCGGCGCCGCTGTCCTTGGCCAGCAGCGGCAGCAGGCGCTGGCGCGTCTGCGGGTCGGTGTCGTTGGCCAGCAGTTTGAGCGCTTCGAGCTTCTCCGCATGCGAGCCGTCGTCGAGCGCGAGGTTGGCCCACAGCAGGTCGAGCTTGGCGCGCAGCGCGGCGTCGGTCTCGTGCTTGCGGGCGGCATCGACGATCGGCCGCGACGCGGTGTCCGTATGCGCCAGCAACGTGTCGATGGCCTGCGCGCGCACCGCACGATCGGGCGACTGCAGCACGAAGCCGCTCGCCGCGCTGTCCACTTGCGCGCGCAGGGCGTTGTTCAGGGTCAGGGATTGCAGGTCGTCCGCCTTGACGGTGATGGGCTGGCCGGAGATCGCATCGAGATAGCGCTCGCCGTCCTGGCGCACCATGCCGGTGGCGGGCGCAAAGAACAGCGCATCGTTCTGCAGGGCCTGCAGGATCGGACCGGCCTGCTCCGCAGGGGCGGCAGCGAGCGCGTTGAGCGTCTTCACCTTGGCATCGAAGTCGTCTTCGGCCAGGGGCTTGAGATCAGCCTGGGAAAGCTGGATGAGCGGCTGCCCTGCAGCCCACGAGGAGGCAACAGGTACGGCGGCCAGGCACAGCGCGCACAGCAGTGCGGCGAGGAAACGGGACAAGCGGGTCATGGCATTCCGATGCGTGGCGCCGCACTTGAGCTGTGCGGCGCCACGTCGTACAGCGTCGTTCAAAGGACCTGCCGCGCGTCAGGCATGTGGCAGGTCCGCCTGATCACATCACTTGGTCAGGCTTGCCGTCGTTGCCCGGGATGTACGGGCTCCACGGCTTGGCGCGGATCACGGTCGGCGTCTTCCACACGATGTTGAACTGGCCGTCGCCCTTCACCTCGCCGATCATCACCGGCTTGGAGAGGTGGTGGTTGTTGTTCATCACCAGCGTGAAGCCCGACGGCGCCTTGAACTGCTGGCCGTACATCGCCTTGCGCACCTTGTCCACGTCGGTGGAGCCGGCCTTCTCGACGGCCTGCTTCCACATCATGATGCCGACGTAGGTGGCTTCCATCGGGTCGTTGGTGACGCGCTTGTCACCGCCCGGCAGGTTGTTGGCCTTGACCCAGGCGGCCCACTTCTTCTTGAAGTCGTCGTTGACCGGGTTCTTGACCGACATGAAGTAGTTCCACGCGGCAAGCTGACCGGCCAGCGGCTTGGTGTCGATGCCGCGCAGCTCTTCCTCACCCACCGAGAAGGCCACCACCGGCACGTCCTTGGCCTTCAGGCCAGCGTTGCCGAGTTCCTTGTAGAACGGCACGTTGGAATCCCCGTTGATGGTGGAGATCACGGCCGTCTTGCCGCCCTGCGAGAACTTCTTGATGTTGGCGACGATGGTCTGGTAATCGGAGTGGCCGAACGGCGTGTAGACCTCTTCGATGTCGCTGTCCTTCACGCCCTTGCTGTGCAGGAAGGCGCGCAGGATCTTGTTGGTGGTGCGCGGGTACACGTAATCGGTACCCAGCAGGAAGTAGCGCTTGGCACCGCCGCCTTCCTTGCTCATCAGGTACTCCACTGCCGGGATCGCCTGCTGGTTGGGCGCGGCGCCGGTGTAGAAGACGTTCTTCGACATCTCCTCGCCTTCGTACTGCACCGGGTAGAACAGCAGGCCGTTCAGTTCCTCATACACCGGCAGCACCGACTTGCGCGACACCGAGGTCCAGCAGCCGAACGTGACAGCCACCTTGTCCTGCGTCAGCAGCCCGCGCGCCTTCTCGGCAAACAGCGGCCAGTTCGACGCCGGGTCCACCACCACCGGCTCCAGCTTGCGGCCGAGCACACCACCACTCTTGTTGATCTCGTCGATCGTCATCAGCGCCACGTCTTTCAGCGACGTCTCGGAGATGGCCATGGTGCCCGACAGCGAATGCAGCACACCGACCTTGATCGGGTCCTTTGCCTGGGCAAACGCGAAATTCGATACCGACAACAGCGCTGCGGCGGCAACTGCCGACAGCTTCAACAGCTCACGACGTTTCATTTCGGCTCCTTGGGTTATGTGGTGGCGAGAACGACCCCCGGGTGCCAAAAGTGCAACTACCGTGCCATCACGTTTCGCTCATGGAATGGGAAATTCGCGCCAAAACGGTGCCGAGACCGGCCCAAACGCGCGCCAAATCCGCGCATTTCGCCGGCGTCATGCGCACGCATGGGGCACGCGCAGACAAGCACAAAACAAGCGAAGCGCAAGAAGAAAAACAAAGGCCGGCATTGCGCCGGCCCCTTCAGACACGATCAAGAACCGCTCAGGAATAGCGGCGCGAGATCGATTCCGCCACGCAGACCGGGCGCTCCTGCCCTTCGCGCTCGATGGTCACGTTCCACGTCATCTGCGCGCCCGTCAGCGTGGGCGCGTTGGGCAACGGCGGCAGCGCTTCCATCTCCAGCAGGCTCACGCGCGCGCGCACGCGGCTGCCCACCGGCACCGGCGCCGTGAAGCGGACTTTGTTCAGCCCGTAGTTCACGCCCATCTTCACGTCGGGCATGTCGAGCGCGTTGTGCATCAGCGCCGGCAGCAGCGACAGCGTCAGGAAGCCGTGCGCCACCGGCGCCCCGAACGGCGATTCACGCTTGGCGCGCTCCACGTCGACGTGGATCCACTGGTGATCGCCGGTCGCCTGGGCAAACTGGTTGACCTGCTCCTGCGTGATCTCGGTCCAGTCGCTCACCGCGACTTCCTGGCCGATCAATCCCCGCAGCTCGTCGAGCGACTCGATGATGCGCATCTCGGTTGTCTCCTTGTTGTTGTGCGATGGCGTGCGGATCAGGCTGCCGGACGTCGCCCAAAAAGGCCCATGCCGGTGACGGTGCAAACCAGCTCGCCACGCTGGTTGCGCGCTTCCCAGCGGTTGACCGCCACACCGCGGTCCGGCTTGGACTGCGACGGCTTGATCTCCATGCAGGTGCTCGACACCGACAGCGTATCGCCCGGGTACACCGGCTTGAGCCAGCGGATCTCGTCCACCCCTGGCGAGCCCATGCTGGCTGCCTTGCCGAGGAAGCCCGTCACCATCAGCCGCATCATCACCGAGCAGGTCATCCAGCCGCTGGAGATGATGCCGCCATAGATGCTGTGCTTGGCCGCTTCCGCGTCGACGTGGAACGGCTGCGGATCGTACTGACGGGCGAAGGTCAGGATCTCCTCTTCGGTGACGGTGTACGTGCCCATCTCCAGCGTACGGCCGACTTCGAAATCGTCGAAGTAGAACTCGTACGGTAGCGTTGCTTCTGCCATGTCGTCTCCTCTGTCGCCGGGGCACGTCATGCGTGCATCCGGCCACGCCAAAGAAAACGCCCCGCACGGGTGCGGGGCGCAGGGGTTGCCTTATGCAGCGTTGCGGAAATCCGGCAACGACGCGAAGCGTGCCAGGTGATGATCCACGTCGCCGAGCGTCGTGTTGATCATCGTCAGCCGCTTGAACATGTGCGCGGCCGGCAGTTCATTCGTCACGCCCATGCCGCCGTGCAACTGCACCGCTTCCTGGCCGACATCGCGTGCGGCCTGACCAACGCGTGCCTTGGCGGCCGACACGTAGCGGCGGCGCGCTTGCACGTCGCCGTCTTCAAAGTGCGCTGCGGCCAAGTACGTGATCGAACGGGCCTGCTCGGCATGGATGAACATGTCGACCATGCGGTGCTGCAGCGCCTGGAAGCGCGCGATCGGCACGCCAAACTGCTGGCGCGTCTTCGTGTACTCGAGCGTGGCGGCGTTCAGCGCGTCGATCAGGCCGACGGCCTCGGCGCACAGCAGCACGCATCCCAGGTCGGCTACGGCATCGATGGTCTCCCATGCGTCGCCAGCCTTGCCCAGCAGCGTGGCCGGGGCGTTCTCGAAGCGGATGTCGGCGGCATGCAGGTTGTCGATGGTGCGGTAGTCCTTGACCGTCACGCCAGCGGCATCGCGGTCGACCACGAACAGCGACAGGCCGGCTGTATCGCGTGCCTCGCCACCCGTGCGTGCCGAGACGATCAGCTTGTCGGCCTGTGCGCCGTGCACGACCACGGCCTTCTCGCCGGTGAGCGTCCAGCCGCTGCCCTGTTGTGCGGCACGCGTGGTCACGTTGAAGAGTTCGTAGCGCGATTGCGGCTCGCCGAAGGCGATGGCCAGCTTAACGGTACCGCCAGCCACTTGCTCCAGCAGCGCATCTTGACCGCCGGCCAGCTTGAGCGCCTGCGTGCCCAGCACGGTCGCCGTGTACGGCTCCACCACCAGGCCGCGGCCCAGCTGCTGCATCACCACCAGCAGGTCCATCGCGCGGCCATCGAAGCCGCCCTGCGCTTCCGGCACCGGCAGCGCGGTCAGGCCCAGCTCGGCCAGCCCGTCCCATGCGGCTTGCGACACGCCTTCCGGCGAGTACACGACCTTGTTGCGCGCCTCGAAGCCGTAGTCCTTGTCGATGAAGCGGCGCACCGCATCGGCCAGTTGCTTCTGTTCGTCGGTGAACGAGAAATCCATTGTTGTCTCCGTTATCCGTTGCTCGTTAGACGCCCAGGATCATCTGGCTGATGATGTTGCGCTGGATCTCGTTCGACCCGCCGTAGATCGAGGTCTTGCGATAGTTGAAGTAGTACGGCGCGAGCGGGGCAGCATCGTTGTCGCCGGTCACCGCCTGCGGCACTTCGCCTTCCAGGTAGCTCGGGTCGAACGGCTGGGCATAGGGGCCCACGGCCTCGACCATCAGTTCGGTCAGCATCTGCTGGATCTGCGTGCCCTTGATCTTGAGCAGCGACGCCTCGGGGCCCGGGCCCTTGCCGGCGTTCTCGCTCGACACCACACGCAGCACCGTCATCTCCAGCGCCAGCAGTTCGATTTCCAGCGAGGCTACCTTGGCACCGAATACCGGATCCTGCAGCAGCGGCTTGCCGTTCTTCTGGTGTTGCTGGGCGACACGCTTGAGAAACGCCAGTTCGCGCTTGGAATTGCCCACACGCGCAATGCCCGTGCGCTCGTGGCCGAGCAGGTACTTGGCGTACGTCCAGCCGCGGTTCTCATCACCGATCAGGTTTTGAACCGGCACCTTCACGTTGTCGAAGAAGACTTCGTTCACCTCGTGCTCTTCGTCGAGCATGATGATCGGGCGCACGGTGATTCCTGGCGTCTTCATATCGATCAACAGGAACGAAATACCCTCTTGCTTCTTCGCGTCCGGATCCGTGCGGACCAGACAGAAGATCATGTCGGCGTGTTGGCCGAGCGTGGTCCACGTCTTCTGGCCGTTGACGATGTAGTGATCGCCTTCGCGCACGGCACGCGTCTTCACCGAGGCCAGATCGGAACCGGACCCCGGCTCCGAATAGCCCTGGCACCACCAATCGGTGCAATCAACGATGCGCGGCAGGAAGTAGCGCTTCTGCGCTTCATTGCCGTACTTCATGATGACGGGCGCGACCATGCTGACGCCGAACGGCAGAACGCCGGGCGCGCCGACCCGCGCGCACTCTTCGTCCCAGATGTGCTTTTGGATGGGGGACCAGCCGGTGCCGCCCCACTCGACCGGCCAGTGCGGCACCG
>CAJXMR010000226.1 GCA_913056305.1 uncultured Ralstonia sp. | reverse complement strand
ACCTGGACCCGCTGGGCTGGCCCGAGCGCGTCAAGCTGATGCAGCAGAACTGGATTGGCAAGAGCGAAGGCGTGCGCTTTGCGTTCCCGCACAGCATCCCTGGCGACGACGGCAAGATCATCAACGACGGCAAGCTGTACGTCTTCACCACGCGCGCCGACACCATCATGGGCGTGACCTTCTGCGCCGTGGCCGCCGAGCACCCGATCGCCACGCATGCCGCGCAGGGCAACCCGGCGCTGGCTGCGTTCATCGACGAATGCAAGCACGGCAGCGTGATGGAAGCCGACATGGCGACCATGGAAAAGAAGGGCATGCCGACCGGCCTGACCGTCACGCACCCGCTCACGGGCGAGGCCGTGCCCGTGTGGGTCGGCAACTACGTGCTGATGAGCTACGGCGACGGCGCCGTGATGGGCGTGCCGTCGCACGACGAGCGCGACTTCGCCTTCGCCAACAAGTACGGTCTGCCGATCAAGCAAGTCATCGACGTGAAGGGGCAACCGTACGACACGACCACCTGGGCCGAGTGGTATGGCGACAAGGAACATGGCGTGCTCTTCCACAGCGGCAAGTACGACGGCCTGAACTACGAGCAGGCGGTCGACGCGGTGGCGGCGGACCTCGCCGCGCAAGGCCTGGGCGAGAAGAAGACCACCTGGCGCCTGCGCGACTGGGGCATTTCGCGCCAGCGCTACTGGGGCACGCCGATCCCGCTGATCCATTGCGAGAGCTGCGGCGTGGTGCCGGTGCCCGAGCAGGACCTGCCGGTGCGCCTGCCCGAAGACCTCGTGCC
This sequence comes from uncultured Ralstonia sp., assembly GCA_913056305.1. Classification (GTDB taxonomy): domain Bacteria; phylum Pseudomonadota; class Gammaproteobacteria; order Burkholderiales; family Burkholderiaceae; genus Ralstonia. The sequence goes on along the minus strand of CAJXMR010000226.1, from coordinate 6,594 downwards.
GGATGGCACGGGCAACCCGCTCGCCAAGGACCCGCGCTTCCTGGAGTGCACGTGCCCGTCGTGCGGCAAGCCCGCGCGCCGCGAGACCGACACGATGGATACCTTCATCGATTCGTGCTGGTACTACATGCGCTATACGTGCCCGGACGGCGCCACCATGGTCGACGCCCGCAACGACTACTGGATGCCGATGGACCAGTACATCGGCGGCATCGAGCACGCGATCCTGCACCTGCTGTACGCGCGCTTCTGGACCAAGGTCATGCGTGACCTGGGTCTGGTCAAGTTTGACGAGCCGTTCACCAACCTGCTCACGCAGGGGATGGTGCTCAACGAGACGTACTACCGTGAAGACGCGTCGGGCAAGAAGCAGTGGATCAACCCGGCCGACGTGGATGTGCAGACCGACGAGCGCGGCCGCCCGGTGGGCGCCACGCTCAAGGCCGACGGCCAGCCGGTGGTGATCGGCGGCGTGGAGAAGATGTCGAAGTCGAAGAACAACGGCATCGACCCGCAGGCCCTGATCGACCAGTACGGTGCCGATACCGCGCGCCTGTTCACGATGTTTGCCGCGCCGCCCGAGCAGCAGCTCGAGTGGAACGACGCCGGTGTGGAGGGTGCCTCGCGCTTCCTGCGCCGCCTGTGGAACTTCGGCGTGGCGCATGGCGATGCCATCCGCGCCGGTCACGGCAACGGCGTGGTCGATGGCGCCACCGATGCTGACCGTGCGCTGCGCCGCGAGCTGCATACCGTGCTCAAGCAAGCCAACTACGACTATGAGCGCCTGCAGTACAACACCGTCGTCTCGGCGACGATGAAGATGCTCAACGCGCTGGAAGGCGCCAAGGACGCCGGCCCGGACGCGCGTCGCGAAGGCTTCGGCATCCTGCTGCGCGTGCTGTACCCGGTGGTGCCGCACGTCACGCACGTGCTGTGGCAGGCGCTGGGCTACGCCGGTGCCCACGGCGATCTGCTTGACGCCGCATGGCCGCAGGTCGACGAGGGCGCGCTGGTGCAAAGCGAGATCGAACTGGTGCTGCAGGTCAACGGCAAGGTGCGCGGCAGCATTGTGGTGCCGGCCGACGCCGACCGCGCCGCCATCGAGGCGATTGCTGCCAAGGACGAAGCCGTGCAGCGCTTTGCCGAAGGCAAGCCGCCCAAGAAGATCATCGTGGTGCCCGGCCGTCTGGTGAACGTGGTGGCCTGACGGCTGCCTCACTCAAGGAACGCATGGTTATGTCGCTGTCCCGTCGTCTGTCCCGCCGCAGTTTCGGCCGCTCCGTCCTTGCCCTGGCGGCTGCGCTGCCGGTGCTGTCCGCCTGCGGCTTCCACATGCGCGGCAATACCGACTTTGCGTTCAAACGTCTGTACATCAGCCTGCCGCAGAACTCGCTGATGCGCGCGCAGCTGCGCCGGCTGATCGACAACGGCTCGGATACGGTGATCGTGTCCGACAAGAAAGACGCCGATGCTTTGCTCGACGTGCTGGCCGAAGACCGCGTCAAGACCATCTCGTCGCTCACGCCGCAGGGCGTGGTGCGCGAGTACCGTATCACCTACCGCTTCCGCTTCCAGCTGCGCGACGCGCACGACAACCTGCTGATCGCGCCGTCGGAGATCACGCAGTTCCGCGATCTCTCGTATAACGAGACGCAGGTGCTGGCCAAGGACTATGAAGAGGCGGCGCTCTACCGCGACATGCAGGGCGATACCATCAACCAGCTGGTGCGGCGGCTGGGCTCCGTCAAGCTGCCGTCGTAAGCGGCCGCCGGATTCACTATGCAGCTGCGGCTCGACGCGCTCGAAGGGCATCTGAAGCAAGCCGCCGCCAAGGGGCTGGCGCCGCTGTACGTGGTGCACGGCGACGAGCACCTGCTGGTGCTGGAAGCCGTCGATGCGCTGCGCCAAGCCGCACGCGCGCAAGGTTTTTCTGAACGCGAAGTCATGAGCGTCGAGCGCGGCTTCTCGTGGTCGCGCGTGACCGAGGCGCAGCAGTCGATGTCGCTGTTTGGCGATCGCAAGATCGTCGAGTTGCGCATCCCGTCCGGCAAGCCCGGCAAGGACGGTGGCGAGGCGCTGCGCGCGCTGGCGGCGGGCACGCCCTCCGGCCCGGCGTCGGACACCATGACGCTGATCACGCTGCCGCGCCTGGACTTCGCCACCGCCAAGTCCGCGTGGTTCGCAGCGCTGGAAAGTGCGGGCGTGTCGATCAAGGTCGATTCGGTCGACCGCACCAAGCTGCCCGGCTGGATCGGCGAGCGCCTGGCGCGCCAGCAGCAGCGCGTGGAACCGGGCGAGCCCGGGCGCCGCGCCCTGCAGTTCATCGCCGATCGTGTGGAAGGCAACCTGCTGGCCGCGCACCAGGAGATCCAGAAGCTCGGCTTGCTGCATCCGCCCGGCGTGCTGTCGTTCGACGATGTGCACGATGCGGTGCTCAACGTGGCGCGCTACGACGTTTTCAAGCTGTCCGAGGCGATGCTGGCTGGCGACGTGCCGCGCCTGGTGCGCATGCTCGAAGGCCTGCGTGGCGAGGGCGAGGCCACGGTGCTGGTGCTGTGGACGTTGACCGAGGAAATTCGCGTATTATCAAAAATCGCCTCGGGCGCAGCCCAAGGCAAGCCGGTGGCGTCGATGCTGCGCGACCTGCGGGTCTGGGGAGCACGCGAACGGCTGGTGCCGCAGGCGGCGCAACGGTTGTCGCAGCGTGAGCTGGAAGGCGCGCTGGCCATGGCGGCCAAGCTGGACCGCCAGGTCAAGGGCCTGCGCGAACCTTCGCTGCCCACCGAACCGTGGGATGGGCTGCTGCAACTGGCGATGCGTGTGGCGCGGCCGGGCAGCTTGCCGGTCCCGGCGTAATTCGCCGCATCCATACCATCGGCCGCAAGGCTCTGAATTGTCCTCACATTGAAATCGCCGGCACATCCGCCGGCCGCGATCATCATGAAGCAGCTCGACGTGAACGAATACATGGCCCTGGTCGGCCGTCAGGCACGCGCCTCCTCGCGCGGCATGGCCCGCGCCGGCACCGCGCAGAAGAACCGCGCGCTGCTGCACATCGCCGCCGCCGTCCGCCGCGATGCGCCCAAGCTCAAGGAGATCAACGCCCGCGACGTCGAGCGCGCCCGCGCCAACGGCCAGGACGCGGCCTTCATCGACCGCCTCACGCTCACCGACCGCGCCATCGAGACCATGGCCGCGGGCCTGGAGCAGATCGCCGCGCTGCCGGACCTGATCGGCGAGATCAGCAACGTCAAGTTCCGCCCGACCGGCATCCAGGTCGGCCAGATGCGCGTGCCGCTGGGCGTGATCGGCATCATCTATGAGTCGCGTCCGAACGTGACGGTCGATGCGGCGGCGCTGTGCATCAAGTCGGGCAACGCGACCATCCTGCGCGGCGGCTCCGAGGCGATCGAATCGAACGGCGCGCTGGCCGCACTCATCGAGGAAGGCCTGGCCGATGCCGGCTTGCCGGCCAACGCGGTGCAGGTGGTCGCCACTACGGATCGCGCGGCGGTCGGCAAGCTCATCACCATGACGGAATACGTCGACGTGATCGTGCCGCGCGGCGGCAAGAGCCTGATCGCCCGCCTGATGGAAGAAGCGCGCGTGCCGATGATCAAGCACCTGGACGGCATCTGCCACGTCTACATCGACGCCGATGCCGACCTCGACAAGGCCGTGCGCGTGTGCGACAACGCCAAGACGCAGCGTTATGCGCCGTGCAACACGATGGAGACGCTGCTGGTGTCGCGCGACATCGCGGCACGCGCGCTGCCGCCGCTGGTCAAGATCTACCAGGACAAGGGCGTCGAGCTGCGCGTCTGCCCGGCGACGCGCGCCACGCTGGAGGCCGCCGGCTTCGGCAACCTCAAGGACGCCGTCGAGGCCGACTGGCACACCGAATACCTCGCGCCGATCCTGTCGATCCGGACCGTCGACGGCCTCGATGCCGCCATCGAGCACATCAACACCTACGGCTCGGCGCACACCGATTCGATCATCACCGAGAACTACTCGACCGGCATGCGCTTCCTGCGCGAGGTTGATTCGGCCAGCGTGATGATCAACGCGTCCACGCGCTTTGCCGATGGCTTCGAGTACGGCCTGGGCGCCGAGATCGGCATCTCCAACGACAAGCTGCATGCACGCGGCCCGGTCGGGCTGGAGGGGCTGACCTCGCTCAAGTACGTCGTGTTCGGGCACGGCGAGATCCGTACCTGATTCCATCCTTCTTCCATTCCTCTATCCCTCTATCGGCGATTGCGCATGCTCTGGGTCAAGGCCTTTCACATCGTCTTTATCGCGTCGTGGTTCGCGGGGCTGTTCTACCTGCCGCGCATCTTCGTCAACCTGGCGATGGAGACCGAGCCCGCGGCCACTCAGCGCCTGCTGCTGATGGCGCGCAAGCTGTTCCGCTTCACCACCATGCTGGCGGTGGCCGCCGTCGCGCTGGGGCTGTGGCTGTATCTCGGCTACGGCATCGGCAAGGGGCCGGGCAACGGCTGGATGCATGCCAAGCTGGCGCTGGTGCTGGTCGTGATCGGTTATCACCATGGCTGCGGCGTGCTGCTGCGCAAGTTCGAGGCGGGCGCAAACGCGCGCTCGCATACCTTCTACCGCTGGTTCAACGAACTGCCGGTGGTGCTGTTGCTGGCGATCACGATCCTGGTCGTGGTCAAGCCTTTCTGATTCTTCTGTTTTCCGATGTCGATTGCTTACTTCGCACCGTGCCCCCGCGGCCTGGAACAGGCGCTGGCCGATGAACTGGCCGAAATCGCCATCCGCCCCGAGGTGGATGAGCTGGCCGCGTTCGAGGTCGGCCGCACCGTGCCCGGCGGCGTGCACTTCTTCGGCACGCAGGGCGCGGCCTACGCCGTCAACCTGCATAGCCGCATCGCCAGCCGGGTGCTGATGCGCCTGGGTGCGCGCGGCTATCGCTCGGAAGACGACATCTACACCCTCGCCGCCGCGCAGCGCTGGGAAGACTACTTCACGCCGGATGAGATGATCCGCGTGGATGTGACCGCGCACAAATCGCCGCTGCAGAGCCTCAAGTTCGTCGGCCTGCGGGTCAAGGACGGCGTCTGCGACCGCTTCCGCCAGCGCATGGGCGCGCGGCCCAGCGTCGACACCGTCTCGCCCGACGTGCGCATCTACGCGTACCTGACCGAGACCGACTGCACGATCTACCTCGACACCACCGGCGAGCCGCTGTTCAAACGCGGCTGGCGCGAGGAGAAGGGCGAGGCCCCGCTGAAGGAAAACCTCGCAGCGGGCATCCTGCGCCTGACCGGCTGGACCGGCGCGCAGGGCATGCCGTTCTACGACCCGATGTGCGGCAGCGGCACCTTCCTGGTGGAAGCCGCGCAGCGCGCGCTCGGCATTGCGCCGGGCGGCCAGCGCGCCTTCGCCTGCGAATGGTTGCGCGACCACGACGCCAAGCGCTTCAAGCGCCTGCGCGAGGCCGCCGCCGATGCGGCCAGCGCAGCCATGCGCCATCGCCCGCCCGTCGTGGCGGGCGCCGACATCTCCACCGACATGCTGGCCTACGCCGCCGCCAACTGGCGCCGTGCTGGCCTGCCCGGCGAGCCGATGCTCAAGCAGGTCGACGCCCGCTTCGGCAAGCCGCCATTCGACGTGCCCGGCGTGCTGCTGATGAACCCGCCCTATGGCGAGCGCATCACCGTGCGCGGCGCGCAGGGCTCGCGCCGCCGGCGGCCGGAAGACGAGGGCGAGGATCACCAAGACGATCGCGATGGCACCGTCTTCGAACGTGCAAGTCGAGCGATGGGTGCCATGGGCGCCCCGCGCGACGACTTCCGCCGCCCCGTGCGCGAGCAGCGCCAGCCTGAACCGCCGCCGCCCGTCGACCCGCAGGAAGAGGCCGCTGCCAACGAATTCGCCCAGGCCTTCGCGGGCACGCTCAAGCGTGAGTTCTCCGGCTGGCAGGCCTTCGTCTTTACCGGGGATCTCTCGATGCCGCGTCGCATGCGGCTGAAGGAGTCGCAGCGCACGCCGCTCTACAACGGCAATATCGAATGCCGTCTGTTCCGCTTCGAGATGGTGAAGGGCGGCATGCGTGATCGTCCGGCGCGCGATGCGGATGCAGCGCCCAAAGACGACAACGCCGACGCGTAAAGCGTCGGCGTGATGGTGACGGCCGCTTCTGCGCTCAGGCCGCTTGCTGGTTCTCCTGGAAGTGCTCCATCCATGCTGCGAGCTGATCGGGCGTGAGTTGCGTCTGGTTATCGATCAGGCGCAGCTTGACGGTGGCGCCGTCGCGCTCGGCCGTGACCGACCAGCCCTTGCCGTCCAGCCACAGCAGGAAAGCCAGCCAACGCGCGTGCGCTTCCGACACCTTGTGCGTCGACGACGCCTCCAGGAATTCCGTCAGCGTGGTGAGGTCGACCACCGCCGCCGCATCGCCATTGGCGGGCGAAACCTTGCCGTGCAGCACCTCGGCCAGCACCTCCAGCGCTTGTGCGGGCGACTTGCTGTCAAAGCGCGCCGAGAGGTTTTGGTACGCCAGTTGCACCGCATGGCTGAACTCGCCGGTGCGCAGGCTTTCCTCGCCGACCAGCTCGGTGTAGTCCT
>CAJXMR010000225.1 GCA_913056305.1 uncultured Ralstonia sp. | reverse complement strand
AGATCAGCAGGTACAGCAGCGCGGTCAGCACCGGCGCGGCCACGGTCTGGAAGCTGACCTTCCAGAAGCGCAGCACTTCCTTGTACAGCAGCGTGCGGAAACCGATCCAGCGGGCCGGGCGAATCTCGGGAATGGCGCTCATGCGGCGGGCTCCAGCGCCGAATCGGGAATCGCCGGCGTCTGCGGCACGGCCGGGAGGCCGCCCTCGCGGCGCATGATCTGCACGAACACGTCTTCCAGGTCGGCCTTGGCGACTTCCATGTCGTCGATCTCGCAGCCCGCCTGGCGGCAGGTGGAGAGGATCTGCTCGACCTCGCCGTAGCCCGACAGGCGCAGGCGCACGCCGCGCTCGGCGTGGTTGCCCGGCAGGCGCAGGCCTTCGAGCGACGCCGGCAGCGCGCCGTTGGCAAAGCTCAGCACAAGCTGCAGCCCGGCGAATTGCGACAGCAGGTTGGCGGTGCGGTCCAGCGCCACCACCTCGCCAAACTTGAGCATGGCAATGCGGTCGCACAGCGATTCGGCTTCTTCCAGGTAGTGCGTAGTCAGCACGACGGTGTGGCCTTCACGGTTCAGGCGCGCGATGAACTTCCACAGCGTCTGGCGCAGCTCGACGTCCACGCCGGCAGTCGGCTCGTCCAGCACGATCACGGGCGGGCGGTGCACCAGCGCCTGCGCCACCAGCACGCGGCGCTTCATGCCGCCCGAGAGCGCGCGCATATTGGCGTCGGCCTTGTTGGTCAGGTCCAGGTTGGCCATGACCTCGTCGATCCAGTCGTCGTTCTTGGTCAAGCCGAAATAGCCCGACTGCAGGCGCAGCGTCTCGCGCACCGTAAAGAACGGATCGAACACCAGTTCCTGCGGCACCACGCCGAGCTTGCGGCGCGCCGTGCGGTAATCGGAGACGACGTCGTGGCCGAGCACCCGCACCTGGCCGGAATCGGCACGATTCAGGCCGGCGAGGATGGAGATCAGCGTGGTCTTGCCCGCGCCGTTGGGGCCCAGCAGACCGAAAAACTCGCCCTGCTCGACAGACAGGCTCACGCCCTTGAGCGCTTGCAACGACTTGTAGCGCTTGCGGACGTCAGCGATTTCGATGGCTTTCATGGCCGACAAAGTGAACTACCCTGCGCATCTCACGGCCGGCGATCGACACGATCGGCACGGCCCGGACACCCCTTGCGGTGGCGGCAGAGCGACAAACCCAGAATTATAGGGGAACTGCACGGAAGGCACGGCGGAGCGGCTTGGGACCGGGCCGCGGCGCTTGGCCTGGGCGCGGCATCGCGATGCCGGGGATCACAGCCCCGCACCGGACGCCGCCTCAATGTCGCGCCGGGTGATGGGATGCGGTGGGGGCCGGCGCGAGCGCCAGCAGGGAATCGACGCCGTACAGCTTGGCCAGGTTGCACAGCGCCTCGGGGGCACCGGCAATATTAAGGGCCAGTCCGGCAGCCTGCGCTGTGCGCTGCCACGACAGCAGCACCGCCAGCGCGGAAGAATCGACCTGCGACAGCCCGGCGCAATCAACCTGCACGGCACCGTTGCCAGCCTGGCGCGCCTGGCCGAGCTGCGCCTCGCCCTCGCGCAGCACGCGCGGCGCTTCGCGTTGGGTCAGCGGGCCGGACAAGGTCAACATGGTCGGATCAGAAAAAGAAACAGCGGCCGAAAGCGACCGCTGTGGCGATTCTACCGGATGCCGGCTTACTTTGCCGGACCCTTTGCCAGCTGCGCGTTACGGTCATCCAGGAACTGCACCAGGCCACCCACGCCGCCCTTCTTGCTGATGACTTCGGCAAACTGGTTCTTGTAGGTTTCCGACAGCCACAGGCCACTGATGTTGATGTCGTAGACCTTCCAGCCGTTCGCGGTCTTTTCCATGCGGTAGTCCAGCGCCACCGGCTCGCCGTTGTTGTTGACGGTCGAGCGCACCACCACGTCGGTGTCATCCGCCGCGGCGCGGAACGGCTTGTACGACACGGTCTGGTTCTTCACATTCGCCAGCGCGCCCGCGTAGGTGCGGATCAGCAGCGTCTTGAAGCCGTCCTGGATCTGTTGCTGCTGCTCTGGCGTCGCCTGGCTCCAGAAGCGGCCCATCGAGATTTGCGTGGTGCGCTTGAAGTCGGCGCGCGGCACGATCTTCTGGTCGACCAGCTGGTAGACCTTGGTCATGTTGCCGCCGCGCAGCTCCGGGTCGTTCTTGATGGCGTTGAGCACGTCATCCACGGCGGTCTTGACGGTGGTTTGCGCGTCGGCGTCCTCGGCGTGAGCCGGCAGGGCGGACACGGCGGCCACCAGCGCAACGCCGGCAAACAGGGAGTTCAGGAATTTCTTCAGCATGGGACGTCCTTCTAGTGTGAACTTCGGCTCTCATTTGCCGGTGCTGCCGGCAATCTTGGTGGCCGTTAGAACCGGCCGCCCGGCGTCGAGTTCGCGCCCGGGCTGCCTTGCTTACGTCTTGTCACCGTTGAGGCAACGGGGTTACGTGTGACGGATCAGCGGCGGAACACCGGCCAGTTGGGCGTAAAGCGCTGATACGGCGACACCGTCGCGTCGCCCGTGTCCTTGCCATCCGGCGACTTGCCGCCCTCCTTGTCTTCCGGCAGGTTGCCGTCGTAGATCAGATAGCGGCGGCGCTGCAGATAGGCATCACGCATGAAGGTGTACTTGTCGACGGCACCCTCTTCCAACACGTTGCTCACGCCCAGCAGGCTGGCGCGCACATCCACCACGCGCAGCGCGGCCAGCGAGTACGTGATCGTGCTGTCGTGCCAATACGTGAGCGGATCCAGCTGCCAGTCGACCAGGAAGCCGGCGGTATCGCGCACCGTGCTCGGGCCCAGCAGCGGCCACACGACGTACGGACCGGCCGGCACGCCCCACACGCCCAGGGTCTGGCCGAAGTCTTCCTTGTGCTTGGGCAGGCCGGCGTCCGACGCAATGTCGATCAGGCCGCCCAGGCCCAGCACGGTGTTGATCGCCACGCGCATGGTGTCTTCCAGCGCGGCCGTGCCCTTCAACTGCAGCAGGTTGTTGACGGCCGAGTAGACGTCACCTGCGTTGGAGAAGAAGTTCGACACCGCGGTGCGCGCCGGCGACGGCACCACATCGACATACGTTTGCGCGACCGGCTTGAGCACGCCCTTGTCGAAGTCATCGTTGATGCGGAAGACCTCGCGGTTGAACGGCTCGATCGGGTCGGCCGGATTGGCGTTCGGGCCGGTGGCGCAGCCCGCCAGCAAGACCACGCTTGCCGACGCCGCGAGCGCCAGGCCGCGCAGGATTCGATTGGATGTTGTTGTTTTCATGGTTTATTTGCTCCCACTGCCCTCGGCCGGCTTGGCGGCACCGCTGCCGCCGCCGTTGCCGCCAGCGCCGGCATCGGCCGCCTTGCTGTACAGGAACTGGCTGATCAGGTTTTCCAGCACCACGGCCGACTGCGTCATGGTGATCTTGCTGCCGCCGGCCAGCATGGCTGAATCACCGCCCGGTTCGAGGCCCACGTACTGCTCGCCCAGCAGGCCCGAGGTCAGGATCTTGGCCGAGCTGTCCTTCGGAAACTGGTAGCGCTGGTCCATGTCGATCACGACGGTGGCCTGGTAGGTCTTGTCGTCAAACAGGATCTGCGACACGCGGCCGACCACCACGCCCGCGCTCTTGACCGGCGCGCGCACCTTCAGCCCGCCGATATTGTCGAACGCGGCCTTCACCTGGTAGGTCTTGGCAAACGAGAACGCGCTCATGTTGCCCGCCTTGAGCGCCAGGAACAGCAACGCGACGATGCCCACCAGCACGAACAGTCCGACCCAGAAATCGAGGAGGCTCTTACGCATGATCTTTTCTCGTTAAACGCTAACGGCTGCCGACGGCTTAACTGAACATCAGCGCCGTCATCACGAAGTCCAGTGCCAGCACGGCCAGCGATGCGATCACCACGGTGCGGGTGGTCGCGCGCGACACGCCTTCCGGCGTGGCCTTGGCCTCGTAGCCCTGATACAGCGCGACGAAGGTCACCGCCACGCCAAACACGAAACTCTTGAGGACGCCGTTGAGCACGTCGTCCACCACATCCACGCCGCCCTGCATCTGCGACCAGAACGCGCCGGCATCGACGCCGATCAGGCCGACACCGACAAAGTATCCACCCAGAATACCGACCGCGCTAAAAATGGCCGCCAGCAGCGGCATGGCGATGAAGCCGCCCCAGAAGCGCGGCGCCAGCACACGGGCGAGCGGGTCGACGGCCATCATTTCCATGGCGATCAGTTGCTCGCCGGCCTTCATCAGGCCGATCTCGGCGGTGAGCGAGGTGCCGGCGCGGCCGGCAAACAGCAGCGCCGTCACCACCGGGCCCAGCTCGCGCACCAGCGACAGCGCCACCAGCAGGCCCAGCGCCTGCTCCGAGCCGTAGCGGTTGAGCGTGTAGTAGCCCTGCAGGCCGAGCACAAAGCCGACGAACAACCCCGAGACGGCGATGATGATGAACGAATCGTTGCCGATGAAGCGCAGCTGCTCGATCACCAGGCGCGGGCGACGCAGCGCGTCGCCGGAGGCACCGATGAGGGCGACCAGCATGCGCGCGGCATAGCCGAGGCGACTGATCAGCATGCGGACCAGGTGGCCGATGGAGGCGATCATCGCTGCCCCCCGCCGTTCCTGCCGTTCGCGCCATTCAGACCGAAGTCTTCCGCCAGCGGCTCGCCGGGGTAGTGGAACGGCACGGGGCCATCCGCCTCGCCGTGCACGAACTGGCGCACGAACGGATCGGTGGAGGCCGTCAGCTCGGCCGGCGTGCCCTCGGCGGCGATGCCGCCATTGGCGATGAAGTAGACGTAGTCAGCAATGTGGAACGTCTCCTGCACATCGTGCGAGACGATGATGCTGGTCGCGCCCAGCGCGTCGTTCAGGCGGCGGATCAGCGAGGCGGTCAGCCCCAGCGAGATCGGGTCCAGCCCGGCGAACGGCTCGTCGTAAAGAATGAGCGAGGGGTCCAGCGCGATCGCGCGCGCCAGCGCCACGCGTCGCGCCATGCCGCCGGAGATCTGCGACGGCATCAGGTCGCGCGCACCGCGCAGGCCGACGGCGTTGAGCTTCATCAGCACGAGATCGCGAATCAGCGCCTCGGGCAGCTGGGTGTGCTCGCGCAGCGGGAAGGCCACGTTGTCGAACACGCTCATGTCAGTGAACAGCGCGCCGAACTGGAACAGCATGCCCATCTGGCGGCGCGCGGCGTACAGCGCCGGCTTATCCATCGCGCCGATGTCCGCGCCGTGCACGCGCACGGCGCCGGCAGCGGCGGCCACCTGCCCGCCGATCAGGCGCAGGATGGTGGTCTTGCCGCAACCCGAGCCGCCCATGACGGCGACCACGCGGCCCTTGGGCACGCGCATGCACAGCCCGGACAGGATGCGTCGCGCGCCCGGCTGGTAGGCGAAATCGACCTGATCGAGTTCGACAACGGCGGTGGAGGACTGGGACGACACGATAGGCTTGGCGGCTGAGGGCTCGGGCATGTTGGCGGGCACCTGTGCGGTACCGCACCTTGTTCTGTTCTATTGGCTGACCGCACCGATAGGATGCGGCCTGCCATTATAGGGGGAAACCCGCGTGGCCCGCCGGTCACGTCTTGTCTTACCGACGGGTTGTGTGGCTGGAACGCCGCGAATGCGACACTTCGCTTAACGTCAGCCGCCTAGAAATACTGCATTGCACAAATCGAACCGCCCGGGCTACCCGCGCTGGTCGAGCCGCAGATCGGCCTCCCGGACGAGCGCCTGCCAGTGGGTGGCATCGCGGCGCATTGCGGCGGCGAAGGACTCGGCCGCGTCCCACTCGGGCTGGTAGCCGCCGGCCTGCATGGTGGCGCGCACGTCACTGGCCGCGAGCGCCCGCTTCAGCTCGGCGGCCACGCGCAGCGCCAGCGGACGCGGCGTGCGTGCCGGCGCGAACACCCCGATCCACGCGCTGTGATCGAACCCCGCCATGCCCGCTTCCCGCAGCGTCGGCACGGCGGGCGCAAAGGGCGAACGCGCCATGCCGGTCACGCCCAATAGCCGCAACTGCCCTGCGCCCACCCCGGCCGCGAGGCTCGGGTACGTGGCGAAACACGCCGTCATGCGCCCGGCCAGCACCTGCTGGACCACGCCGCCCTCGCCCTTGACCGTCACGTGCGGCGCATGCGCAGCGTAATCGCGCACGAACTGCTCGGCCACCAGGTGCGACCACGTGCCGATGGCTTCCGAACCGCAGTTGATCGACGCCGACTGCGCACGCGCCTGTGCCACCAGTTCGCCGATCGAGGCGAGCGGCAGGCGCGCGTCGACGGCCAGGAACAGCGGCAGCGTGGCCACCATCGCCACCGGCTGGAAGTCGCGCATGGGATCGTACGGTGCGGGCTCCAGTGCCGGCTGGACGACGAAGGTGGTCTGGTGCAGCAGCCAGGTATGGCCGTCCGACGGCGCATGCGCCACCAGCTCGCCAGCGGCCATGCCGTTGGCTGCGGGACGATCGTCGACAGTGGCCCCCATGCCGAGCTGCGCCGCCAGTTGCGCAGCGAGCGCACGCGCCACCGCGTCGAACACGCTGCCCTCCGCCGCCGGCACAACAAGGTGCATCGCATGCGATGGATAGCCCAGCAGTTCGGCCCGCGCCGCGCTCGCCAGCAAAACGGGCAGCGCACCGAGACAGGCCAGTGCACGACGCCGCCCCGGACGGGCGAGGTTCTGGAAGTCAGTCGGCAACCTGCGGGCAGCAGCTTGCATCGGGGTGCTGGAGGATGGGGGGGGAGTCCCATTCTAGAAAGCCGCCCCGCCGCCCTGCACTCATGTAAACCATGTCGACGTAAACCATGAAGGCGTGGCGCTGGCCTCCATGGCATGCCCCATCAAGAAAAAAGGCCCGCCAAGGCGAGCCTTGGGGGCCTGGGTCAGGCGGTCAGCCGCGTGGTCAGCGCGGCAGTTCCGTATGGCCCATGAGGAACGCGTCCACCGAGCGCGCGGCCTGGCGGCCCTCGCGGATGGCCCACACGACCAGCGACTGGCCGCGGCGCACGTCGCCGGCGGCAAACACCTTGGGCACGTTGGTGGCGTAGGCGTTGTCGCCTTCGGTGGCGGCTCGCGCGTTGTTGCGCGCATCCTTGGTCACGCCAAACGCTTCCAGCACACCGCCGACCGGGTTGGTGAAGCCCATCGCCAGCAGCACGAGATCGGCCTTGAGCGTGAACTCGCTGCCGGCAACCTCGGCCATCTTGCCGTCCGTCCACTCCAGGCGCACAGCGGTCAGGCCCGTCACGCGGCCGTTCTCACCGGTCAGCACCTTGGTGGCGACCGACCAGTCGCGCTCGCAGCCTTCGTCGTGCGACGACGAGGTGCGCAGCTTGATCGGCCAGTACGGCCACACCAGCGGCTTGTTCTCTTCTTCGGGCGGACGC
>CAJXMR010000224.1 GCA_913056305.1 uncultured Ralstonia sp. | reverse complement strand
CGTCCAGGTAAGCGGCCGCCTTCAGCATGAACATGCCGCTGTTCCAGTAGTACCCGCCCTCTTCCAGCAAGCGCGCAGCGGTCGTCGCGTCCGGCTTCTCCACAAAGCGTTCCACCCGGTACGTGCCGTCGACCGCAGTCAGGGCTTCGCCGCCGCGGATATAGCCATAGCCCGTATGCGGCTCGGTGGGCTCGATGCCGAAGGTGACCAGGAAGTTGTCCTTGGCGACACCCGCAGCAACCGTGGCGAGCTTGCCAAACACCACGTCGTCCTGGATCACATGATCCGACGGCAGCACCAGCAGCAGCGCGTCGGGCGTCGCCTGCAGCGCGAGCAAGGCCGCCACGGCCACGGCGGGCGCCGTGTCGCGGCCGACCGGCTCCAGCACGATCGCCGAGGGTTGCACGGCGACGCTGCGCAATTGCTCGGCCACCAGGAAGCGTTGGTCCTCGTTGGCGATCACGATCGGCGCGGCCACATTGCCGATACCGTGCAGGCGCAGCGCCGTCTGCTGCACCAGCGTGTGTTCACCGGTGAGCCTGAGATACTGTTTCGGATAACCGCCACGCGACATCGGCCAGAGACGGGTACCGCTTCCGCCACAGAGAATGACCGGGTAAATATTCATACCAACTCCCACTGAGATCTCCGCACGCTCAATCAATGCACCCAGCCGATTGCAACGCGTGTCGTGCCGCCTACATCATTCAGCTCGGACGCGCCTGCCGACGGTGCGCCCAGGCCCAAGCTCCATACCACACCGCATTCCGGCTCCAGCGCCACGCCTTGCGCAGCGGCCGCCGCCAGTCTTCGGCAATCCGCTCAAGTGGGCGCGCCGCGGTCGATCCAAGCTTGCGGACAACTGACTCAGGCGTGGTGAACAGCCGGGTGCGCCAGTCCCAGTAGATCGGGTAGCGCAGCAACGCACCGGCCACCAGCATGTCCAGCGTCAGCGTGCGCTGCCGCCACGGTTGCTCCAGCGCATCCTGTGTCAGGCCCCAGCCGGCATAGAACGGCAAGCCGTAGGTGAACACGCGCTTGCCTCGCAGCAGGGCGTCGAATCCGGCGAGCGATGACAGCACGTGCACTTCATCGGCGCAATCCACCAACGAGAGTAGGTCGGCCTCGGCATCGACAACATCGGCCAACTCGTGTGCATGCACCAGCCCGCGCCGGTTGCCGGACAACACATCCGGATGCGGCTTGTAGACGATAAAGCCGTCTGGATTGCGCTCGCGCACCGCTTCGAGCAGCGCTTCGGCCGTACCGAGCGCCCCGGTGCCGAAGCGGATCGACGCATCGTCGGCCACCTGGCCCGCCACGAGGATGACCGTCTTGCCGGCCGGCGCCTTCCAGCCCGGCGCGCGGCGGCCGAGGTTGTACTTTGTGACGCCCAGGCGAGCAATCAGCTCACGCAGAGCCGCCGCCCGAGCAAGTTCCGTGTCATCGAATTGCGCACCGTTCAGGATTTTCGTCAGCTCGTTCGGGCCGCGCGCGTCAAAATACAGCCCCTCCCGATCCAGCACCTGGCTGCACGGTGCGTTCATGTCGGAGCCCAGACCGTTCGAATGGAAGAAGCCATCTTCCATGCGCAGCATTGGTGCGCCGGCGGGGATGCCTTCCGTGCTTTTGCCGCCCCACAGCGCCACGCGCTCGCCCTGCTCGATCTTTTCCGGCGCGCCCGCCCAGCGCAATTTGCCCCCGCCAGCGGTCAGGAAAGGCGTGGCGAAAAACCGCTTCCATCGCTGGAAACGCACCCCGGCCACTTGCTGGCAATCCGCATAGCGGGCACGTACGGCACGTTGGATCTCGATGCAGTCGAGCACCCGTTCCAGCGAGCCGGCACCTTGGGCCTGCGGATCGAGATAGCGCGCCAGGCGCAAGTAGACTGCCTCAAACAGTGCGGCTAGTGTCGGCCGGCATTGACGCTCCGGCATCGGCAAGTCATCGGCTGTCAGGCCCCAGCCGGCATAGTACGGGCGGCCAAACACCCGCACTGGCACTCCGGCAAGCAGCGCTTGCATGCCTTCCAGTGCGCTTACCGTATAGAGATGATCAATGTATCGCAGCGACGCGAAAAGGCTGAAGCCTGGAGCAACCCGGCGCGCGTGCACCGGCAGTTCACGCATACGGGACAGGCACCCGGCGGCGCCATTGCTAACTGGCCAGATATAGAACTCCGCTGCAGGGTGCTCCGCCACTGCCGCTGACACCATTCGCCTGAACGCAGCAGCATCCTTGCGGCTGCCAGGCTGATCGACCAGCATCACACGCGGCCGCTCGCGCGGCAGTGCCAGCTCAGGCGGGCGGTCCGGCACCGCTGCGCGCACGGAATCCGCACAAGCATCAACCACGCGGGCCATCATGCCGGGAAGCTCGGGCGACATACCGAGGTGGGCGTCATCGGCGAGCACCGCTGCCAGCGACCCCGCTATCAGGTCACCACCCTTGTCAGCATGTGGCAGCACAAACCAGGACAGCATTGGCATGCCGACGTCGCATTCCGACCAGATCGGCCCTGGCAGCAGTGCAGCCTGCTCGGCCCCGACCATTCGCGCCAAGTGGCGGGCAACCCGGCCGGCCAGTCGACCCGCCCAGATCCCCTCGCCGCCGGCCCCAATGAAAGAAGCTAGCGTGCGCCAACCGCGGGTAATGCTGCGCATGTGGAGAGCGGCCTGCGGCACAGGCGCGGCGAGCGTACCCCGGCTCTCCATTTACACCAATTCCTCAATGAACGTGTCGACCACCTCGAAGTGCTCTTGCCAGGTCGGCGCGCGAAACGCTTCGATACGCGCGAGCTGCGCGGTGCGCTGCGGACTTCCCGCGCCGGCGTACTGCATGATGCGCGTCATCCAGCCGGGGCCGTCGAGCGGATCAAGATATTCCGGAATATCGCCTGCGATTTCGTGGAAAACCGGCAGATCGCTGGCGATGACGGGCACTCGCAGCGCCAGCGCCTCAGCCAGGGGCATGCCATAGCCCTCCACGAATGATGGGAACAGCAGTGCCTGGGCGTGCAGCAGGTAGTTGTGCAGACGAGCATCCGAGCAGCTGGCTTCTTCGATGACCTTGCCCTTCAAGGGTCCACAGCGCTCCAGCATGTCGACCGCATTCTCGCACTCCCATCCGCGCCGACCGATCACCACCAGCGTCGGCGCCCGGTCTCCCAGGTTCTCGACCAGGCGGCGCCAGACATGGAGCACAAACCAGTGATTCTTGCGAGGCTCGATGGTGCCCAGCATGACGAAATAAGGATCGGCAAGCGGGCGCTCCCCCGCTACCGCATCGGGCACGCCCGAGGCAAGGCGGGCAACAACGGCCCCAGGTAAGGGCCAGCCTGCGCGCTGCGCCTGCTCCGTCAGGGAATCCAGCGTGGCCTGGGAGTTGGCGATGATCCCGGCAGCATGGCCGAGCGCGACACGCATGCGTTCGTGATGCGTTTCACGTACGCCGGGGCGGCAGTATTCGGCATGCGTCAGCGGAATCAGATCGTGCACCATGAATACCGACCGGATGTTTCTCTTTGCCATCGCGCGGAAATACCGGCCGAACTCCATTCCTGAATGACTAGTATGCAAAAGCACACCATGATTAGGGATACAGTCGCGCCTCACGGCGCCCAGGATAGCCCGGATCATAATGGCCCGTGCACCCCTCGAACGGGTGAAGTCCTGTTTTAGCAACAGCTCGAACGCCAGCGCCGATTCGCGCTCCGATAGCACGACATAAAAGCCCTGCTCGCTCAATACCGCACGTGCGCGATGGGCGTAATGCTGGATGTAGGCGAGTCCGACGCGATCCACGCCGGTCGGCAGCATGCGCTTGGACAGGCGGTCCAGCAGGCGGGTGACATCCAAGAATATAGGCAGCACAATTCTCTATAAATAAATCTACGGGGTCGAGACTAAACCAGCACCAATCTGCTCTGCTATCGGATATCGGTCTCAACGCATTCGTAGAGCCGCCTCACCGGGTCAGCCTTTACGACTTAGGGGCCCTCAACGGGCCCCAGGACATTATTTGGTGACGCTATAACCGCTCAGAATCGGATAGGCAATCGATAGTACGATGTTCAGGAACTTCTGCAGCTCAGCACCGGAAGCGTTAGATATATACAGAACATCTTTATTGCGAATCGGGAAATTCTGCGCAACGAAGAACGTGCCCGGATCCTTCATATCCACGCGATAGATTACGGGCAGCTTGCCTTCCGGCGTAAGTCGATCCGTACCATTCGCAAGATTGCCCAATACCGTAGGATCTTCGAAGCGGAAGATAAACACACCTCGCGTATCGGCTCGGTTGTCCTGGAGGCCGCCGGTACGCGCCAAGGCTTGGGCAAGCGTAATCCCCTGAGCCTCAAAGGCAATCTCCTCATTCTTACCCGTAGCGCCGAGCGCCGTAAAGCTGAGAGGTTGATAGAGCGCCGTGACAACATCACCCGGTTGCAGAACGATGTTCTGCTTAGGGTCCTGAATAATCGTGTCCAGCGGAAGCGCCTGAACTTGATCACCCCGCGTCATTTGGATCGTCATCTTCCCAACAGGTTGACGGACCCCACCTGCCGCTGCAACCGCATCAAGTAACCGTTCACCTCGGGCAGTGAGGGGCATGCGGGTGCTATTGGAAAACTCACCGACGACGGTGACGTTCGCCGTTGTATTGCGTACTACTCGCACCAAGACCTGAGGCTGGTTTGCCTTGTCTTTCAGCCGGCGCACGATGTCAGCCTCGATCTGCGGAGGCGATTTTCCGGCCACCGGGATCGACCCAGCAAAAGGTATATTGATCTGGCCCACAGCACTCACCATCTGCTCCGGGAAGGTCGTGACGCGAGAAGTCCCGATGCCAGCGCGAGGATCCAGCACTGCGGTACCGAACAAGGAAGCCGGAGGCGCTTCCCAAATGGATACCTCGACAACATCGCCTGGGCCGACGGTATAGCCTGCGGCAGGTCTCGCGCCAAAGATCTCAGAGAACATGCGACGCCTTTGACCACCCATCACCTGACGGGCTAATGCGTCGGTCACATCGAGCACCTTGATGGGGGACTCTGCGACGTCGGACTGTCCTCCCGCTACCTGCTCGGTGGTCGGCCCGGAAGCAGGAAGCCAAGATCCGACGTTTGCGCAGCCAGCCATAAGGGTCGTGGCGAAAGTCAGCAAGCCAAGTCGATGTCTCGACAGAATAAGTGATGCGCTAAACATTGTTTGTCTACTTCATATTAGATCGGATTGGGCCGTGAACTAGGGCCCACCGAAAAATCGTTCACATCCATGATCCAAGCCAACAACATCTTGAAGCGACCCACATCGGCCGAAATCACAATACGAATCAGAATTCAATGAATATTCTTGTGCATTTGAACGAGCCTCTCCAGAATCGCATCCGGATCGTTGTCCGGGAGAATGCATCCCTTCGAATAGGTTCGGACACGGTCTGCCGGCGCGCCAAGATCAAAACAGGCTACACGAACATCCATTTGCATGAGTTCCGCAACTACGTATGAGAAGGTTTCCGGCCAGATGCTCGGAAACAGGAATACATTCGCTCCACAACCTTCAATGACTTTCGGCAACGCATCTTTATCATAACGACCGGTGACGGCTAACCCATCAATCGGCAGGCGTGCGTCCACCTCTCCGATCACGGTAATCTTGATTCCATTGTTGCGCCACCTGTCGCTCTTGATTGCCTTCACAATACCCAGCACGACATCCAGGCCCTTTTGATAATTGATTCCCCCAACCACTCCGATATGCATCGCTTGCCCTCGAGAAATTTTAGGCAAGCGGGGCTTCTTGCTAAGCACGTGCGGCACGACTTCAATATTTCCTAAAATCTCCGGATATGCTTTGGCAATTATCTCTCGGCTATTCTCCGAAAAACACTTAACCAGACTTGCGGTGGCCAACACTTCCCCCCAAACAGCACGCCACTCGAATATTGACGCATTGCGTGGCATAAATGATGCCACCTTCGGCGGAATATTCGGCAAACACTTCACGCACGACTCCAGGTCCGTCGGCACCTCACAATAACTCCCTTCACTGTTCAGCAACGTGTAGGAGGGGCAAACCGGATAAAAATCATGGATCAACACAACAAGTTCAAGCCGGTACTTCCTCGCAAGCTCGGAAATCTTGCCGCCGACCGCCAATGGGCTGGCTGAAGCCACCGCGTTGTTGTAATAGATCTTCGAGACCTGCACCAGCCCAAACAACTCATCTAGATCATTGACAGAATCAAGCCTTAGGTCGATTCTTTCATCCAAATAATCAATTCCTAAAGAAATCTTCTTATTGATCGAATTATCCGTGAAAACCATGACCGGAACACCTTTACCGACATAAGACTCAACAAGCTCTTTGCGATAATGATTTGCTCCGCCTCCCAGGTCGTGATCCACAACAAGAACGGCACGAACACCCGATTGCTTCCAAGCCAAGCTCATCTTGGCCAACATCCGAAATATCTTCGCGGGATCCTTCTTGATATGCTCCTGCACAATCCGATCATATGCTGGATAGCGGGAGAGCAGCAATTTATGATTCCTCTCAATCAAAGCCATCTTCTCAGCAGAAGGAAACGAGCCGCCATGCTTGTGGTATACAAAGAGGTTATTAACCAGAATGTGTTTATACCCCGCAGAAGATGCGCGCATACACCAGTCGTTCTCCTCCCCGTACCCCTTCCCATACGCGATGTCGAACATCCCGAGGTCCTGGACCACTCGCCTCTTGATGGCCATGCAGAACCCCACACCCGTAGGAATCTCCACGGGCGATAGCGGGAGACCGGCAAAGCCGGAATCAATCTCGTCTGTATTCAACCCTAAATATAGGTCGTTATCCTGGACGAAATTCGGGAAGCTACAGATAGTTGCACAATTGGAAAATGGCGTTGCGCTTGCCACGCTTGGATCCAACAACATTGGGGCCAGCAATCGGCGAAGCCAATCCGCAGGAACTTCCGTGTCCGTATTGAGAAGCACAAAGATGTCGGACGATAGCGATTCAACCGCTCGGTTTACCGCCCCCACAAACCCCAAGTTCGCTCGATTTTCAACCAGAACATAATTGCGAAACTTCTTTCCTACATCTCTAAGGAACGGCAACACGCGGGCATCAGGACTGCAATCATCGACAACAATGATTCTATAGTCGCCGCAAGTATTTCTACTCAAACTTTCAAACAACGGACCCAAATAATCAAACCCGTTATAAACCGGAATCACGATATCCACGCAATTCGACTTAATCCACTTCCCGACAAAATCATCAGAGCCATTGTCACGAGCGAAGACATCTGCAACCTCATAATCCTCCCCTCCTTCAATCACCCCTCCCTCAGCCGAATGATCCGCCTGACGAGATTCCACGTAGTAGTACCTAGGGATGGTGTTCAAAACTTCCTCCGGCGAGGGCAATCAAAGGAAGGTTCGCA
>CAJXMR010000223.1 GCA_913056305.1 uncultured Ralstonia sp. | reverse complement strand
GGCGCGGGCCCGGCGGGCCTGCTGCTCGGGCAGCTTCTGCACCGCAACGGCATCGACGCCGTCATCCTCGAAACCAAGAGCCGCGAGTACGTCGAAGAGCGCATCCGCGCTGGCGTGCTGGAGCAGGGCACCGTCGACATGCTCAACGAAGCGGGTGTCGGCGAACGCATGCGCCGCGAAGGGTTGATCCACCACGGCATCGACCTGTTGTTCGGCGGCAAGCGCCACCGCATTGACCTGACGGAGATGTCAGGCGGGCGTTCCATCACGGTGTATGGGCAGCACGAGGTGGTGAAGGACCTGATTGCCGCGCGTGTGGAGCAGGGCGCGCCGCTGCTGTTCGATGTGTCGGACGTGTCGGTGCACGACATCGAATCGGCCACGCCGTCCGTGCGCTTCATCCACGACGGTGTGCCGCAGACGCTGCAATGCGACTACATCGCCGGCTGCGACGGTTTCCACGGTATTTGTCGGCCGGCCATTCCCGCGCAGCGGCAGGCGGTGTTCGAGCGCGTCTATCCGTTCGCGTGGCTCGGCATTCTGGCCGAGGCGGCACCGGCGGCGGAAGAGCTGATCTATGCCAGCCACGATCGCGGCTTCGCGCTGTTCAGCATGCGTTCACCGAAGATCACGCGGCTCTACCTGCAATGCAAGCCGGACGAGAACCTGGCCGAATGGTCCGACGCGCGCATCTGGGACGAGCTCCACACGCGCCTGGAGAACAACGACGGCTGGCACCTGAAGGAGGGCACGATCCTGCAGAAGAGCGTCACGCCGATGCGCAGCTTCGTCTGCGAGACGATGCAGTACGGGCGCCTGTTCCTGGCCGGGGATGCCGCGCACATCGTGCCGCCCACCGGCGCCAAGGGTATGAACCTGGCCGTGGCCGATGTGCGCGTGCTGGCGCAGGCGCTGACGGCGCGCTACCGCCAGAACGACGCCACGCAACTGGCGGGCTACGCCGAGCGCTGCCTGCAGCGCATCTGGCGCGCCGAGCATTTCTCGTGGTGGATGACGTCGATGCTGCACCACTTCGACGACCACACGCCGTTCATGCAGCGCCTGCAGCGCGCCGAGCTGGAGTATGTGACGAGCTCGCCGGCCGGCGCCCGCGTGCTGGCCGAGAACTACGTTGGCCTGCCGTTTGCCGATGCGCCGGCGCGTGCGCTGAACGCTGTCAATACGACCAGGGCGGCGTAGTGGTCGGGTTGGATAGCGCGATGCGTGATACCAGCGGGTGGAAGCCCAGGCTGCGCGAGGTGGGGTAGACCGTGGTGGCGTTGGCGGTCTGCAGCGCGTAGTCGATCGTGAAGACCGGCACGTTGCCTGTGCAGTATTTCTGCAACTGCTGGATCGTCCACTGGGTGTCGGCGGCGTTTTGCGCGATATCGCCACCCGCCGCGCTATCCCACGCCGCACCGGCCGTGCCGCCGAACCAGGTGTCTTCCTGCGAAATCGCATCGACGTTCGGCAGCAGCACCGATGCTCCCGCATCGTCGATCAGTTGTGATGCATTCTGCTGGATCACCGCAAACTGCGGATTGATCGCCCGGCCCGCTGCGCGGATCTTGGCGATGAAATCGGCCATCGCTTGCGCGGGATCGATGCCTGCCGCCTGGGCCGCCGCCGCAACGGTCGGGTCGGCATACGCTTCCACCCAATCCAGGTAGACGCCGTCGAAGCCTTCGCGCGCGAGTTGCGCGACCGCGCCGTTGGGCCCCAGCCACAGTGCCTGCCAGCGTGGGTCCCAGAAGGCGACCACGTAGTCACCCGACCAGCCGTCCGGGTCGGCCGTGAGGATGAAATCGGGCGTGCCCGGGCTGGAGGTGGTCGGTGCCTGCCAGCTTGCTGTCCAATAGGTGCGGAAATTCTCCGCCTGGCCGATGTCGATGTAGGCCAGCACCTTGCGCGGCGTGCCATCGGGCTTGGTATGCAGGTGCGTCACCATGCCGGCGGTGTCGAAGCTCTCCAGGCCCTTGATCGTATTGTTGGCCTCGATGACGAACATGTCGTAGGGCTGGACGGCGAGCGCGTTGATCTGCGCGTCGGTGGTCATGCCCTGCAGCCGGTACATCCACGTTTGCACGCCTGCCAACGGTGACGCGCCGTTCGCGCCGCATGCCGCGCTCGGGGCGAGGGCGCTGGACGTGAGCGCTTTTGCCGTCAGCGTGCTGCTGGTGGTCGTGGCGGTGGCTTGCGGGGTGAGCGTGGCGCCGCCATCGCCGCCGCCACAGGCTGCGAGCGTGAGAGTGGTACCGGCCAGAGCGAGAGAGGACAGGGTCAGGCGCATGGTTGTTCTTGAGAGCGTGGGTTACCCGATGATGTTCTGCGGACCTGCGCGCGCCATCACGTACACGACATGGACGAGTGAGCGCCAGGGCACGCTAACACAGCCGGATGTTCGAAGCCCTACTGAAGTGGGGGCATCACCCTGAAAGTTGTTTCAACCTGAGTTTCCAGTCGATTGCCTCGGCATCGACATGTTGGGCTGCCCGCGACGCGTGGGGCAGATCAAACGTTGGCGTGGCTTTCATCGCCAGGTAAAACGCGCGGGTGTATAGTCGGACAGCACTTCGACGATAAAGAAGGGGAGCATGCGATGGACACCACGCCGGCGGGCCAATACAAAGGCTTCGACATCTATCCGTTGGCTTACCAGCATGAACGCAAGGCGCGCTGGCCCGAGGCCCGGGAAGACCGCAGCTACAACGCGGCCGTCATGATCTGCCGGGAGGGGATGTTGCCCGAGCCCGGGCAATCGCAGGTGTTCCGGCTGTCGGGGGATCGGCAGTTCAGCAACATTGGGGAGGCGCGCGCGGCCGCGCTGCGTTTTGCCGAGGGCATCATCGACGGTACCGTGCCCGAGATGTCGCTGGCCGGCCTCGACGGCGCCTGAGCGAGTTAACCCTTGTCCGTGGTAGAATGGCGGGCGAATCCAGCTTGCGCCGGGCCCATCAGGGCTGGTGGCGGCTGAGTCCAGCACCGGGGTTCACCCCGCGTCGAGCCGGGCGGCGCGCATCTGCGTCCGCCACCCAATTCCTCGCTTGCACAGAAGACGCCGCGCACCCCGCGTGCCGCCTCCGCCTTTTCCGTGCGACTCGGTTACCCCAGCCGCCCGCTGTTCGGGCCGATGGCCACGGTTGTTGCCGCTTCCCGCTGCGTGGTGGGAGGCGCGGTTCCGGTGCGGTCATCACACCATTGCAACCATCGACGCAGCTGTGTGCTGCATACAAAGGAACGAATTTGGCCAAGGAAGAACTGATCGAGTTTGAGGGCGTGGTTTCCGAAGCACTGCCCGACAACCGGTTTCGCGTGCAGCTGGAAAACGGCGTTGAGATCTGGGCGTACGCATCGGGCAAGATGCAGAAGCACCGCATCCGTATCCTGGCGGGTGACCGCGTGAAGCTGGAGATGTCGCCGTACGACCTCACCAAGGGTCGCATCAACTACCGGCACAAGTAATGCCGCGCGGGCATAAGCGCCCGGCCCGGCACATAAGAGACCGCGAGCCCGCACAGCCCGCGGTTTTTTTCTTTCGCCAACGATTGGCGATCGGTTTTTTTCATGGGCGTGTCACCTGGATGGGGTAAGATCGCCGCTGGTCGCTGACGGGGGGAACAGAGTCGGCGGCCAACTGAAGTGCAGGGCTTTCCATCTGTGTGAAGCCGCGCCTCGCCGCAGTGAGCGCGCGCCAGCTGTACCAGTCCTTCGAATAAGCGCACAGCCAGCCGGGTTTCCGGCATGAGCTTCCAATCGCGCATTCTCCTCGCCGACCGGGGCGTCCTCGACGCCTGCATCCGTTCGGTGCTCAGTGTGCCAATCGAGTCACACCGCATTGATATACCGCACAGGTAGGTCGGCGCTTGTCCATCGGAAATCTGGACGCGTCACGTTGCGTCCGAGGGAATAGAACACGCATGTTGGAAACCAAGAATGCAGCACAGAGTGTGGCGCGCACGAGCCAGCGCGCCATGGTGGGCCTGACGGCAGCCGTCGCGCTGCTGGGTGGCCTGGGTATGAGCAACGCATCGGCACAGGCCACGCGCCCGAAGGCGCCGATCTACGGCGTCACGCTCGATGACGTCAGCAACATCAATGCGATCGTGGCATCGCTCACGCACCTGCCGTACAAGCCGACGGTGCGCGTGGTGTTCGACCCGGGCACGACCGCTGCCCAGTACTACCCGGCGCTGGTCAAGCTCCATGCCGTCGCTTACGTGATGGGCGAAGTCATGGACTCGTACTACTTCCCGAGCGATCTGCAGACGTACACGTCACGTACGCAGGAACTGGTTGGCACGTTGAAGAACGTGGTGGACGTGTGGGAAATCGCCAACGAGATCAATGGCGAATGGCTGCGTGTCGACTCGAACGGCCCGGACGCGGTGGCTGCGTCTGAAGAGCAGGACATCGGCAACATGGTGGCGGCGGCCTACGACATCGTGAAGGCCAACGGTGGCCTGACCGCCGTGACGATGTACTACAACGACGACGGCAAGGGCAACAACTGCTGGCAGCTGCCGATGGATGCGTGGCAGACCTGGGCGCAGACCTACCTGCCCGCACGCGTGCGCCAGGGTGCGGACTACGCACTGTTCAGCTACTACCCGTACCAGGATTGCCCGGGCCTCTACCCGAACTGGGGCAGCGACTTCAAGCTGCTGGAAAGCATCTTCCCGGCGGCGAAGGTCGGCTTTGGCGAGGTCGGCACGTCGAGCATCTACGCGCCGGCATCGGTGCAGCAGAACATCCTCAAGACGTACTACACGATGGGGACGAAGATTGCCGACCCGCGTTTCATCGGAGGCTACTTCTGGTGGAATTACGCCGAGCAGATGGTGCCGTACAGCACCAGCTCGTACTGGAACCTGCTGAACCAGACCATCAAGCCGCTGGCCGCACCGCGGTAAGCGCGGCTTGCCCGGGCGCCCAAGAAGGGGGGGCGTCCGGCCGGTTGGCCCGGCAACAAAAAAGGGCCGGTGTCAAGTCTTTCGCGCAAATCACGCAAGCCTTGAAACCGTATATGGGACAGTAGGTTAGCTCTTTTCGGTACTGCGTTGCAGGAGCGCAGCCTTGTGGGCTAGGAGCCACATAAGAGCGTCGGGAGAGAAAGCCGCATCGCACGGTGTCGTGCTGGATTGCCGAGGAACGGCGGGCTTGTAGAACATCATAGCCCAAGAGGCTGTTGATGGCATCCAGAATGAAGAACGCGCAGCCTGGGCTGCGCGTTCGATGGATACCCGTTGGATGATGTGCGACGCCATCATGCCGGCTTCGATGGCGCGCTCCGTGTTGCCGTGCCCTTCCTGAATCCCCTGTCGCCCGCCATGAAGGCTTCCAGCATGTGCGGGATCAGCGTCACAGCATCGACCGCCTCGCCATACGCCTGCGCGTGCAGCGCGGCGTAGCGGTCGAGGTCGGCTTTCAGGCTGGCCGGGCACGCGAAGGTCAGCTTGACGTTCTCGGTCTTGGGCAGCGGCCCGAGCCGCAGCTTCTTGGTCGTACTCATTGCATTGCCTCCCGCTGGAAGAACATCGGCTGGTACGGCCGCAACACCAAATCGCGGTTGACGATGATTCGCACCGGCAGGCCCGGCCGCTCGGTCAGCGTCGGCTGGATGTTCATGTTGCGCCGGGTCATCTCCTGCCCGACCTGGTTGATGCTGTCCTGCGCGCTGTCGCGCCCGGCGATCACGATGCGGTTGCCATCCTGCCGGTTCTCCGGCGCGGCCAGCTCGGCGCCCACGCCCAGCAGCGTCGTCAGCGCAGCACCGGCGACGATGCGGCTCCAGTGGTAGTCCACACCGTCTTCCAGGCCGGAATAGCCGGCCGGATCGGTGCCCACGAGGTTGTCCAGCGTCAGCGAGGACGTGTCCGGCAGGATGATGCGATTCCAAACCACCTGAACCCGGCTCTGCCCATAGCTGACCTGGCTGTTGTACTTGCCCAGGATGCGCGAGCCCTGCGGGATCAGCAGGAACTTGCCCGTGGCCGTGTCGTAGACCGGCTCCGTCACCGTAGCGATCACGTCGCCCGGAAGATCGGACTTGATGCCCGTGACCAGCGCGCCAGCGATCACCGTCCCGGCCATCACCTGATACGGCGAGGACGGCATTTTCAGATTCCCGGAATTGCGGGTCTCCGTAGAGCTGCCTTTCAGGAACGCCTCTTTCTGGTCTTGTCGATTCTGCGTCGCGGTCGGATCGGCAGGCTGGGCCCCCGTCGAGGCCGGCCCGGCAGCGAGCGGGTCGAAGGCCGCGAGTGTGCTTGCAGCGCCAGGCGCCCCCGGCGCGGCCTGCGCCACCGTGGCGGCGCCTTGGCCCTGCTTGCCCGAGCGGAAGAACACCGTCGAAGCTGCCGCCGCTTCGGCCTCCTTGCGCAAAGCGTCCGCTGGATCATGGCCTGGCGGTGCATACGTCGGCGTCACCGGCTGCTGCGACTTCACGATGGCTGGCCCCAGGTCGCCCGGCAGCGGCGGCCCCAGCTCGGGCACCTTCGGCGGCAGCTTCGAGTAGTCGGCCGGCAGGCCGTCCAGCCCTTCGGACTTCGAGACACGATCCACGTTGTAAAGCTCGGTCTGCTCGCCCGCGCCGCGCCGATGCGACTGCAATGACCAGATCGTGGCCCCGAGCACGGCGACCGACAGGCCGCCGACGAGGATGGCCAGCGTGCGCCGGTTCAGGCGCGTGACCGGGCGTGGCTGGGCGCGCAGCGCCACCGCCTCGGGCGCGACCTTGACCGCCTGTGACGCGGCAAGGTCTGGAGTGTCGTCCTGGCTCATGGTCAGTTCCTCCGCGTGCCGTCCGTGCGCTCGATCCGCACCACGTCGTCCTTGTCGCCACCCAAGCGCAGCTCGGCCGCGCCGAACAGGCGATCCACGATGTAGTAAGGCGAGCGGAAGCGGTAATTCACCAGTTGCCCGTCGCCCTGCGCGCCGATGACGAACAGCGGTGGCAGCTCGCCCTGCGCGACGCCGGCCGGGAACTGGATATAGACCTTCTCCCCGTCGTCGAAGGCGCGCAGCGGCTTCCACGGCGGATTGCTACCGCTGACCGCGTAGCGGAAACGGATCTTCTCCAGCGACAGCCCGCTATCGACCGGCGCGGCGGCGCGGGCCGCCTGCCCCTGGCGCTGCAAGGCCAGCATCTTGTCCTTGGGATACTCCCAGGACACCGAGGCCATCCACGTCTTTTCCGTCGAGGTCAGCTCCAGCAGGTAGGTACGCCGGCTGGTCGTGATGACGAGATTGGTCTTCAACCCTGAGCGGATCGGCTTGACCATCACGTTCACGCGCAGCGCATCGCCGCTGCCGCTCGATGTGTCGCCCACGATCCAGCGCACCGTGTCGCCGGCGGCCACCGTCACCAGCTCCTCGCCCGGCTGGAGCGCGATCACGGTCACGCGGCCCACGGCTGCATAGACCTGATACAGCGCGCCATCGGTGAAGGGCCACACCTGAATCGCGTTGACGTAGCCCTCGCGCGT
>CAJXMR010000222.1 GCA_913056305.1 uncultured Ralstonia sp. | reverse complement strand
TCCTGTGAATGCCACCGTTCAGACATGACTTACGCCGTCAAGGAAATCTTCTACACGCTGCAAGGCGAGGGTGCCAACACTGGCCGCGCAGCCGTCTTCTGCCGCTTTGCCGGCTGCAATCTCTGGAGTGGGCGCGAAGCCGATCGCGCCTCCGCCGTCTGCCAGTTCTGTGACACCGACTTCGTCGGCACGGATGGCACGCAAGGCGGCAAATACTCGACTGCCGACG
Organism: uncultured Ralstonia sp.; assembly: GCA_913056305.1. Taxonomy (GTDB): domain Bacteria; phylum Pseudomonadota; class Gammaproteobacteria; order Burkholderiales; family Burkholderiaceae; genus Ralstonia. The sequence goes on along the minus strand of CAJXMR010000222.1, from coordinate 7,287 downwards.
CCTTGGCCGAGACCGTCGCCGCCGAATGGCCGGCTGATGCCACGGGCGGCAAGCCCCTCGTCATCTGCACCGGTGGTGAGCCGCTGCTGCAACTCGACCAACCGCTGATCGACGCGCTGCACGCACGCGGCTTCGAGATCGCCATCGAGACCAACGGCACCATCGCCGTGCCCGAGGGCATCGACTGGGTGTGCGTAAGCCCGAAGATGGGCTCGGAGCTGGTCGTCACACGTGGCGACGAGCTGAAGGTCGTGATCCCGCAGGACGGACAGGACCTGGACGCATACGAACGGCTGGATTTCCAGCATTTCTTCCTGCAGGCCATGGATGGCCCGCTGGCGCGTCAGAATACGGCGCTCGCCGTCGAGCTGTGCCAGCGCCGTCCGCGCTGGCGCCTGTCGCTGCAAACCCATAAGATGCTGGGCATCCGCTAAGGCGGGCCCGCCGCATTTTGTCCCGGTTGTTCTCGTCGTCCCAGCTGTTTCGCGGCATCTGCTGCCGCCCCTCGCTCCATGACCAAGACCGTTTCCATCACGCGCCGGCTCGAATTCGACGCCGGCCACCGCATCCCGGGCCACGCCGGCCAGTGCCGCAACCTGCACGGCCACCGCTATCAGCTCGAACTCACCCTGTCCGGCGAAGTGCTGCACAACGACAAGGCCGCCGATGACGGCATGATCCTCGACTTCGGCGACGTCAAGACGCTCGCCAACAAGCACCTGGTCGACCTGTGGGATCACGCCTTCCTGGTCTATCGCGGCGATGCGAAGCTGGTCGAATTCCTGAACGACATGGAAGGTGGCCACAAGACCGTCGTGCTGGATGACGTGCCCACCGTCGAGAACCTCGCGCAGATCGCCTTCGACATCCTTGAGCCGGTATTCCGCAATACGTACGGGCATCACCTGCGCCTGTCCAAGCTGGTGCTGTACGAGACCCCGAACTGCTGGGCCGACGTGAAGCTCGCGCGCCCGCACGAGCAGGATTGATCCCCGTCTCTCCCCAACCCGCATGACGACCACGCCCCACGTCCTGATGCCGCCCCCAGGCCTGTCCGCCCATGAGCGCGACGGCTACTGGATGCAGCAGGCGCTGGTGCAGGCCAAGCTCGCATGGGGGCAGGGCGAGGTGCCGGTGGGCGCGGTGGTGGTACGCGGCAACGAGATCGTCGGCGTCGGCTACAACGCGCCGATCGGCACGCACGATCCGTCAGCCCACGCCGAGATGCGCGCCCTGCGCCAAGCAGCGGAGACGCTCGGCAACTACCGCCTGCCCGACTGCGAAGTGTTCGTGACGCTGGAGCCGTGCGTGATGTGCGCCGGCGCCATGCTGCACGCCCGCGTGGCGCGCGTCGTCTACGGCGCGCCCGACCCCAAGACCGGCGCCGCCGGCAGCATCCTCGACCTGTTCGCCGAGACGCGCCTGAACCACCAGACCGCCATCATCGGCAGCGTGCTCGCGCAGGAATGCGGCGACATGCTGCGCGCTTTCTTTGCCGAGCGCCGCGCGAGCCAACGCGCTGCGCGCTTGGCATCCACCGAATCCGACCCGACCTGATCCGCATGCCGACTACCGTCCGCCTGATCGCGCCTTCCGGCTATCCCAACGACGCCGAGATTGCCGTGCGCGGCGCGGCGGCACTGCGGGCGCAAGGCTGCGAGCTGGTGAACGAGGCATGCCTCACACGCCAGCACCAGCGCTTTGCCGGCGACGACGACGCGCGACTGGCTGATCTGCACCAGATCGCCACCGGCAGCGGCCAGGAAATCGCCATGGCCATCCGTGGCGGCTATGGGCTGACCCGGCTTCTGGACCGCATCGACTTCGCCGCGATTCACCAACGTGCGCTGGCGACCGACGCCATCATCGTCGGCCATAGCGACTTCACGGCGTTTTCGCTGGGGTATCTGGCCGCGACCGGCGGCGTGACCTTTGCCGGACCGCACCTGTGCTCGGATTTCGCACTGCCCGAGGTCGACGCCTACATGGTCGAGCACTTCTGGGGGCTGTTGAGCAATCCCGCCTACACGCTGCGCGTGGATGCCCCGCAAGCGACGGCTCGCCCGGGGCGCATTGCCGGCACGCTGTGGGGCGGCAATCTGGCCATGCTGTGCAGCCTGATCGGCACGCCGTACCTGCCCAAGATCGACGGCGGCATCCTCTTCGTCGAAGACATCAACGAGCACCCGTACCGCGTCGAACGCATGCTGCTGCAGTTGGCGCAGGCCGGCGTGCTGGAGCGTCAACAAACGCTGGTGCTGGGCGATTTTTCCGGTTACCGCACCACGCCGTACGACGCCGGCTACGACTTCGAACCCATGTGCGCGTATCTCGCCACACGGCTGCCGATTCCGGTCCTGACCGGCCTGCCGTTCGGCCATTGCCCGACCAAGGCGACGCTGCCGGTGGGCGCCCAGGCCGAGCTCGACGTCGATGCCACGGGCTTTACGCTGCACTTGTCGGGCTATCCGACATTGCGCGGGTAAGTTGCCCATCCATCCGGGTCACGCTCGGATGGTAAAATCCCAGGTTCCCTAAATGGCGCAGGGCGATTGCCCTAGGGGCGCCAGTTCACCGCTTTCCAATCAAGGTTTCCACGTGCTTTCCACCGCCAACATCACCATGCAGTTCGGGCCCAAGCCCTTGTTCGAGAACATCTCGGTCAAGTTTGGCGAGGGCAATCGCTATGGCCTGATCGGCGCCAACGGCTGCGGCAAGTCGACCTTCATGAAGATCCTGGGCGGCGATCTGGAGTCGTCGGGCGGCAACGTCATGCTGGAGCCGGGCGTGCGCCTGGGCAAGCTGCGCCAAGACCAGTTCGCCTATGAAGACATGCGCGTGCTGGACGTGGTGATGATGGGCCACACCGAGATGTGGGCCGCCGCGCAGGAGCGCGATGCCATCTACGCCAACCCGGAAGCCACCGACGACGACTACATGAAGGCCGCCGACCTGGAGGCCAAGTACGCCGAATACGACGGCTACACCGCCGAAGCCCGCGCCGGTGAACTCCTGATGGGCGTCGGCATTCCGACCGATCAGCATGCGGGCCCGATGAGCAACGTCGCCCCCGGCTGGAAGCTGCGCGTGCTGCTGGCGCAGGCGCTGTTCTCGAACCCGGACGTGCTGCTGCTGGACGAGCCGACCAACAACCTCGACATCAACACGATCCGCTGGCTGGAATCGGTGCTCAACGAGCGCAATTCCACCATGATCATCATCTCCCACGATCGCCACTTCCTGAACTCGGTCTGCACGCACATGGCCGACATGGACTACGGCACGCTCAAGGTCTACCCGGGCAACTACGACGACTACATGGAAGCCTCCATGCAGGCGCGCGAACGCCTGCAGGCCGCCAATGCGCGCGCCAAGGAGCGCATCTCCGACCTGCAGGACTTCGTGCGCCGCTTCTCGGCCAACAAGTCCAAGGCGCGCCAGGCTACGTCGCGTTTGAAGATGATCGACAAGATCAAGGTGGAAGACATCAAGCCGTCGTCGCGCCAGAACCCGTTCGTGCGCTTCGAGTTCGAGAAGAAGCTGCACAACCTGGCGGTGGAAACCGAGAACGCGCGCAAGACGTACGACCGCAAGATCTTCGACAACCTGACCATGGCCGTGCGCGCCGGCGAGCGGATCGCCATCATCGGCGAGAACGGCGCGGGCAAGACCACGCTGCTGCGCTCGCTGCTCAACCATTCGGTCAAGAGCGGCGTGCAGCGCGGCATCGAGATCGACGGCGGCTCCATCAAGTGGGCCGAGCACGCCAACGTCGGCTACATGCCGCAGGACACCTACGAAGAGTTCCCCGAAGACCGCGACCTGATGGACTGGATGAGCCAGTGGACGCAGGCCGGCGACGACGACCAATCGCTGCGCGGCACGATGGGCCGCCTGCTGTTCTCGGCCGACGACATCAAGAAGAACGTCAAGGTGCTCTCCGGTGGCGAGAAGGGCCGCATGATCTGGGGCAAGCTGATGCTGGGCCGCCACAACGTGCTGGCGCTGGACGAGCCGACCAACCACATGGACATGGAGTCGATCGAGTCGCTGCAGATCGCGCTGGACAAGTTCGAAGGCACGCTGATCTTCGTGTCGCACGACCGCGAGTTGATCAGCGCCCTGGCCACGCGCGTGATCGAAGTCCGCCCGAACGGTACGCTGACCGACTACCTCGGCACGTACGACGAGTACCTGCAGAGCCAGGGCGTGGAAGTCTGAGACTGACGCGCACGGATACAAGAAAGGCGGCCGGATGTGCCGCCTTTTTTGTTGCCCGCCGGTCAGGCTCAACCTTGCGCTGTCGAGCCGCCTCCAGCATGGCCGGCCAGCATCGCCAGCACGCGCGGGTCATGGGCGACCTGCATGACCTCGGTGATGCGCAAGCCGCTGGCCTGGGGGTGTTGCGGGTTGAACAGGTAGTTGCTGGCGACCGGCAGGATGGCACTGGGTACCCTCAGGAGCGCGCTGGTGCCGCCTGCTAGCCATTCCGTGCCGACGGCCTGCGTCCAGACCAGATTGGCCGCCCAGCCGGCCGGCATGTCAGCGGGTTGGATCTCCGCCACCGTGGTGGCATCGTCTACCTCAATCTGCAGCAGTTGGTAGGACAGCGGCAGCGCGTCGAGGCTGCCCAGCTCCAGGTGCACGAGCACCTCCAGCAGCGCCAGCGCGGGATGCTCGGCCAGGTAGACCACGGGCTGCCCTGCCAGATGCCAACGGCCATGGGCGCGCAGGCCACCGATGCCGCGCAGGTCGGCGTAGTTGCTGATGCGCCAGAGCTGCATCAGGCAAAGTACCCTTCGTCAATCTGCGTGAGGGCGTCTTCCACCAGTCGGGCGCCGTGTTCCGTGCTGGCCATGTCGAGCGCGGTCTTGCCATCAAAGCGGCGCTGCGGGTTGCGCAGCCACTGCATGGCGCGGGCTTGTTCGCCGAAGACGGTTTCGGCTTGGGCGACCAGCCTGGCGAGGCGGATGGCTTTGTCGGACTCATCGGCGGTCAGCAACTCGTGCTTCTCGCGGCGGTGTGTGAGCGTGCGGCGGGCGATGATGAAGCTCAGCTCATCCCATTTCAGCCCTTGTGCCGACAGCCGGTCGATCACGCCCACCTGCAGTCGATCGAGCGCGAGATTGGCGAGGTCGGCACCGGTGCGCACAGGGGCGTCCAGCAACTGGCCGAGGCGGGGCAGGTAGTCGCCGGGCCGTGCATCGGGGGTGGCCGTTGGCCGGAAGGTGACAGCAATCATGGTGGCGCGGGGTTGGCAATTTGCCCAATCATTATAGGCGTTTTGCCAAGACGACACCCAGCCTGCCTGCCGCGTGTGTATGAAGTGATTAATTGGTTGCTTCGTCGATCAACAGGTCGAGCTGGGCAATCACGTTGCTCGTCTCCGGTTCACCGCGTGTCTTGACCAGGGAGGTCTTGAGCGAGTCACGCAGGGCGACCAGGTCGGCCACATTGGCCGCCTTTTCCACCTTCATCTCCAGCAGGTAACCGCGCAGGCCGAGGTAGCGGCTGATGGTTTCGGTGTAGAAGCGGTAGAGGCGCTGGTAGCCTTCGACGCCGCCTCCACCGGCTGCTGCAGGCGCAGAGTTTGGCGTGGGGGTAGAGGCCGCCGCCGCAGCGGAAGTGGACAAAGAGACACTTTTCGCGTGCGCGACCGACTCGGCACTGTGCAGCCGGATGTAGCCGTCTTGCTCCAGCGCGCCAAACACGCTCTGGTCGAAACCCAGCGGCTGCAGCTGCACGAGGATCTCGTCGCAGGTCTTCTCGCCATTGACCATCAGCAGCAAGGCGCGGTGCCGTTGGTCGAGCCGGTGTGCCCGCGTGCGAATCTCTTCCTGGCCCTTGTCGGTCTTCTGATAGACGGTGGTCGTCATGATGTCTCCCTCGGCTGGCGCGTCTGCGGTGCGCGCTCTACAAGCTCTACAATAGGGCGATCATAACCGTCCGGGCGGACTGGCGATCTCAGTCCTGACCCGGAGTTCACAATGCGCACCCGCGCAATTCCACCAGAGCGAGACAAGCAACGATGCAACAACGCGACAAACTGTTCATCAACGGCAAGTGGGTGGCGCCGCAGGGCAAGGGCGTCATCGAGGTCATTCATTCGGCCACCGAGGCCGTGATGGGGACCATCCCCGAAGGCAGCGCCGCCGACGCCGAAGCCGCCGTGGCGGCCGCCCGTGCGGCGTTCGACGGTTGGTCCGCCACGCCGGTGGCCAAGCGCGCTGAATACATCCAGACGATCGCCGACGGCCTCAAGGCCCGCAGCGAAGAACTGGCCCAACTGATTGCCGGTGAGGTCGGCATGCCGATCAAGCTGGCGCGCGCCATCCAGGTGGGCGGCCCGGTGTTCAACTGGGGCAACTTCGCCAAGCTGCTCGGTAAGTTTGCGTTTGAAGAGCAGGTCGGCAACTCGCTGGTGGTGCGCGAGCCGGTGGGCGTGGTGGGCGCCATCACGCCGTGGAATTACCCGCTTAACCAGATCACGCTGAAGGTTGCGCCCGCGTTGGCTGCCGGCTGCACCGTGGTGCTCAAGCCCTCGGAAGTGGCGCCGCTCAATGCCTTCGTGCTGGCCGAGGTGATTGAAGAAGCTGGTCTGCCGCCGGGCGTGTTCAACCTCGTCACGGGCTATGGCCCGGTGGTGGGCGAGGTGCTGGCGAGCCATCCGGACGTCGACATGGTGTCGTTCACGGGCTCGACGCGCGCCGGCAAGCGTGTGGCAGAGCTGGCTTCGCAGACTGTCAAGCGCGTGGCGCTGGAGCTGGGCGGCAAATCGGCCTCGGTGGTTTTGGACGACGCGGACCTGTCGGCGGCGGTCAAGGGCACGCTGTCGGCCTGCTTCCTGAACTCCGGCCAGACCTGCTCGGCGCACACCCGCATGCTGGTGCCGCGCGCCAAGTATGAAGAGGTGAAGGCGCTGGCCGCACAGTTTGCTGCCGCCTACGTGCCGGGCGATCCGGCGCAGGAAACCACGCGCCTGGGCCCGCTGATCTCGGCCGTGCAGCGCGATCGCGTGCTCGGCTACATCCGCAAGGGCCTGGAGGAGGGTGCGGAACTCATCACCGGTGGCGCCGATACACCGGAAGGTCTGTCCACCGGCTACTTCGTCAAGCCCACCGTGCTCGGCAACGTCAAGACCACCGACACCGTGGCGCGCGAGGAGATCTTCGGCCCCGTGCTCACCGTGATCTGCTACGACAACGAGGACGAGGCCATCCGCATCGCCAACGACAGCATCTACGGCCTGGGCGGCGGCGTGTGGTCGGGCGACGAGGCGCGGGCGAT
>CAJXMR010000221.1 GCA_913056305.1 uncultured Ralstonia sp. | reverse complement strand
TCGAAACCGCGGAACAAGTTCTGCTGCACCGTCGCCACGTCGTTGACGGACTCGGCCATCATCCGCGTGAGTTCCTGCAGGCGCGTGAAGCGGTCGAACTCCAGCGGGTCGAACGCTTCGCTATGGGCTTGCGCATCGGCAATGCGCGACTCCATCTGCGTTTCGGCCTGGATTTCGATCTCGCGCACCTGCGAGCGCAAGCGCGCAACGTTGTCGTTCAGTTCCGACAGGTAGGTCTTGAGCGCATCGACTTCCGATTCGAGACGCGCCCGCGCGGCACCCACCTCACCGGCGTCGTTGATGAGCGCATCGAGCGCGCGCGCCTGCACACGCACCATGGCGCGCTGGCGTTCGGCGGCTTCCTGCGCTTCGACGGCGGCGCTGCGCGCGGCGCTCAGATCGACACTGGTGGCGGCGGCCACGGCCGGCAGCATCGACGTGCCGGCCGGTGCCTCGGCTTCTGCGGCCGCCTGCGGCGCTTCGGCGGCGTCAGCCAGACCGGCGTCCAGCGGCAGCGATTTGCCGGCGCCCAGCGCATCGACGTGGGCCTGGATGCGGTCAAACCAGACGTAGAGCTTGCGGAACAGCGTGTCGTCCACGCGGTTGTGGCGCAGGCCGGTTTCGATCGCGCTTTCCATTTCGTGCGCGGCCTGGCCCAGCGTCATCGCACCGGCCATGCGCGCACTGCCCTTGACGGTGTGCAGGTTACGCAGCAGCAGGCCGGAAGCAGTGCGATCCTGCGGCGCGGCTTCCCATGCGCGCAGGTGCTGGCCGAGTTCGGGCAGGGCGACGTGCGCCTCTTCCAGGAAGATTTCCAGCAGTGCCGGGTCCAGCGCATCGGCCGGGGCCTGGCGCACCAGCTCGGCGACGGCGGGCTCGGCCACGGGCGGCTCGTAGGCCGGCGCAAGCGTGGCCAGGTCCTGCGGCACGGCGTAGGCCGGCGCGTCGTCCTGGGCGGCGGTGGTCTGCTCGACACCCGTCGCCTCCTCAAGGGCTTGCGGCGCGGCATCCAGCGGCAGGCGCGGACGCACCAGCACGCGCTCGCACAATTCGGCCAGGCCGCGGCAGAGGGGCTCGTCCGCATCCGGCCACACGCTGGCGGCAAACTGGTGCAGCATGCCGCGCATGCGCTCGACCGATTGGTCCAGCAGGCGGAAGTCGCCCGGGTGCATCGCGACCGGACGGCCGTGCAGGTTCAGCAGCACCTGTTCCAGCGCATCGGCCACCTGGCGCACCGGCTCCAGCTCGACGGCGGCGGAGCTGCCTTGCAGCGTGTGCGCGGCGCGCAGCGCCAGCTCGCTCGGCTGCGCGCGGCCCTCGTGGCGCCACTCCGAGAAGTCCACGCCCAGGCGGCGGATCAGGTCGTCGGCTTCCTGCAGGTAGACGTTGTACAGCGCCACGCTGATGCGCACCGGGCCAATGGCCTTGACGCCATCGTCGTGCGGCAGCTCCTCGGGCGTACCGGTCTGCGCGAACGGGAACGGGATGACCTTGGCGTCGGCCTCGGCGTCATGCGCCGGAGCGTCAGTGTCGGCGTGCGGTGCTTCGGACTCGACGCTTGGCGTTTCGAACTCGGCGATCGGGGTTTCGGACTCGACGCCAGGAGTCACGGACTCGGCGATCGGAGTTTCGAACTCGACCGTCGAAGTTTCGGACTCGGCGATTGGAGTTTCGGACTCGGCGGCCGGAGTCTGGAACGCCACGCTCGGGGTCTCGAACTCGGCGCTCAGCGTTTCGAGCTCGACGCTCGGAGCCTCGGACTCGGCGCTCGGCGTCTGGAACTCGACATTCGGAGCTTGGGGCTCGGCAGCCACCGGCTCGTCCTCCCAGACCAGGGAGGATGCGTCATTGGCCGGCTCCGCGGCGACAGCCTGCGCGACCGACTCGGCGACTACCGGTGCTTGTGCTTCGGGCACCGCCTCCAGCCACACGAACGGGCCACCGTGGCGCACGCGCTCGGCGGCGGCCACCAGCGGTTCGATCGGATGATCCGCCGACGGCGATTGCGCAATGACGGCGGCCCATGCCGACAGCTCGGCCTCGGCGCGCGAGAGCAGCGCGGCCAGGTCCGGCGTCGGCACGCGGCTCTCGGCCAGCCAGACGTTCATCACCTGTTCAATGGCCCAGGCGGCCTCGCCGAAGCGCGTGAGGCCGACCATGCGGCCCGAGCCCTTGAGCGTGTGGAAGGCGCGGCGCAGCTGCGTGAGCAGGTCCAGATCGGAGCCGACCGCGACACCACCCGAGCCGATCTGCGCGGCAGCATGCAGCGCCTGCAGGTCGGTGCGCACGCCGGCGAGCACTTCGTCGGCTTCGGACAGGAAGATGTCGAGCAGTTCGGCATCGACCGATTGCGTATCGCGTGCGGCGGCGGTCGCTGCGGGTGCAGCGGCCGGCGACGGCGCCGCCACCGGTGCGGCCAGCGCGGCCTGCATGCGTTCGAGCGCGCCCGCGCTGCCGACCTGCCATGCGTCGAACTGGGCCAACGCCTCTTCCAGGCGGCGGCGGCGTGCCGGATCGTCGTCGATGGCGGCGGCATCGCGCGCTTCCTGCAGCGCGGTGCGCAGCTCGGCGGCGAGCGGGTCGGCCGGGTCGACCGGCTGCTTGGCCAGCAGGCGGTCCAGCACGCTTTGCAGCGGCGAGGCACCGGGGGCATCGGCCTGCGCGGCCTCTGCGGCGTCGGTCTCGTCCGCCTGCGGCTCGCGGCGCGCCAGCATGCCGGTTTCGGCATCGAAGGCGAATTCACGCCAGGCCGATTCGCGGGCGGTGGGCGTCAGCTTGCCCTCGATCACGATCTGGTCGATCTGCGCGCCGGAGAGTTCGGTGCCGGCGGACAGCGCATCGAGGAAACCCTGCAGCCCGCTGGCGTTGGCGGCCAATGCGGAGAGATAGCGTTCACGGTCGGCCGCGGCGCCCGCGCCGATCGATTCCAGCGCGGCGACGGTCGACTGTGCCGATTCGGTGGCGTGCACGGCTTCGTGGGCATCCAGCGCAGCGAATGTGCCTTGCATCTCGCCGAACAGGCGGCTGGCTTCGGCCAGGCCGCCGCTGACCGCGCCCTCGCGCTCGAAGGCGTCGAGGTGGGTCTCGGCGGAGGCCAGTTTTGTTTGCAGTGCGCGCACCTGCTCGCCAAGCGCGCGGCGGCGCGTGGTTTCTTCGGCCAGGCATGACAACCAGGCCGGGGCGGGCACCGCCTCGCCGGCTTGGGTGGCGCGTGCATGCTCCGACAGCTCGTTGCAGCGGGCGGCAAACCACGCACTGCGCAGGTCGCCGGATTCGCCATGCAGGGCCCATGGGCGCGCCAGCATGCGCGAGAGGAACAGCAGCGTCGGCGCCACGTCGTGCGCGGGGGCATCGGGGGCGTCGGGGGTTTCGCTCAGGCGATTGGCCAGCGCGGACAGCGCCGGCTGGCCGAGCGTGTCGGCGTGCAGCGTGAGCGTCTGCAGCGCGGCGTCGAGTTCATCGGCGGCGGGCGAGGGCTGCTGGCTGAGTGTCTCGAGCGAGCGGCCGACGCGTTGCAGCGTGTCGGTGGCGTCGGCGGGCAGCAGCGCGTAGTACTGGCGCGTATGCAGTGCGCCGGCCGGCGCGTGCGTGGCCGGAATCGCAAAGGCCTGCACGCAGGCGACGATATCCGGGCCCAGGGTGTCATCACCCACCGGCGCCGCGGGCGCGTTGCTGTAGGCCATGCCGGCCAGCAGGTAGAGCGCGTCGGTCAGCAGGCCTTGCGGCAGGTGGATGTTGTTGTGCGAATACTGGCGCAGCAGCAGGTTGACGCGCGCGGCCAGGCGCTTGGCCGTCATGTCGGCGGGCACCAGCCCGGCACGCAGCGCGCCGAAGGTCAGTGCCAGCACGAGCCACAGGTCGCGCTGCAGATCGTCGCCGGTGCGGCGCGGCTCGCGCTCCAGCGCGCGGATGCCGTGCAGCAGTTGTTCCAGCGGCGCGTAGGCAGCGGCGGCGGCGGACGGGTCCGCTGCATCAGCAGCGGCTTGCGGTGCGCGCAGCGCGGTCAGCAGCGCCAGCTCGAACTTGCGGCGCAGGCGCGCCAGCCCCGGCAGGTCGCGCGAGGGCAGCAGCAACGCCGGCAGGTGGCGCAGCTCGTCGGCCCAGAGGTCGGCGGGGTGGACGCGTTCTTCGCCCAGGCGGGCGAGTACGGCTTGATACGGCTGGAACAGGCGCAGCGGCTCTTCGGGCATGCCGGCCATCAGGTCGGCGACATATTCCTGCAGCGCCTGCACGGCGCGCGAGAAGACATCCAGCGTAAGCGCATCGGCGGCGAGCGTGCCGGCATCGACGGCTTCGAGCAGGCGCTTGGCGGCCTGGCTGTACACATCGACGCCGCGCAGGCCGACGATCAGCAGCGCGCCGGCAGCCTGGTGCAGGTACTGGCCGGCCAGGCGCAGCGAGGTGGTGTCGCGCGCCCCGATCACCTCGGGATTGGCCACGATGTCGGCAACGTATTCGCCGAACTCGCGCACCGCATCGTCCAGCGCGGCACGCATGTTGGGCGCAACCCAGGCCAGCGCGGACAGATCGCGCGCCGGCATGGTCGACGCAGCACGCACCGCAGGGGCGGCCCCGGCCGCCTCGAAGGAGGCGGATTCGGGCTGGGCGGAAGATTGATGACGCATGTGTGCTTCCAAAAAGCAGGTGGCGGTCGCCGCTTGGCGCTCCCGCCCGAAATCCAGTGGTGACGCCCTGGCCGACGCGCTAACCGACCCGTTTAAGCGATGCGGAACCGGGCCACCGAGTCGCGCAGCTCTTCTGCAAGCTGCGTGAGCTGGCGCACCGACTGCGCAGTCTGGCGCGTACCGGTCGACGTCTGCTCCGTGATGTGCAGGATCTGTTCGATGTTCTGCGCCACGTCGGAAGCCAGCGTCGCTTCGTGCGAGGTCGTCTGCGAGATGCTCTCAATCAGTTCAGCCAGCTGGCGCGACACGCGGCCGATCTCCACCAGTGCGGCACCGGCGTTGTCCGACAGCTTGGCCCCTTCCACCACCCCCGCCGTGCTGCGCTCCATGGCGTGCACCGCGTCCTGGGTGTCGGTCTGAATCGTGCGGATCAGCGCACCGATCTGCTTGGCTGCCTCGGCGGAACGTTCTGCCAGGCGCTGCACTTCTTCTGCCACCACCGAGAAGCCGCGGCCGGCTTCACCGGCCGACGCTGCCTGGATGGCGGCGTTCAGTGCCAGCACGTTGGTCTGCTCGGTAATGTCCGAGATCAGCTCCACGATTTCACCGATCTCCTGCGACGATTCGCCCAGGCGCTTGATCCGCTTCGAGGTTTCCTGAATCTGGTCACGGATGTCGTTCATGCCCGTGATCGCGTTCTGCACCGCCTGCTGACCTTGCTCGGCAGCGGCCAGCGAGGCGCGTGCCACGTTGGCGGATTCAGCAGCGCCGCGCGAGACCTGCGTGATGCGGTCGGCCATCTCCACCACCGACTGGCCGGTCTGGCGAATCTGGCGGGACTGTTCTTCCGAGGCGGCCACCAGGCCTTCGGAGGTGGCTGCCACCGCCGACGATGCCTGCGTCACCTGCTCGGCCGTCTGCTGCACCCGGCCGACCAGCTCGCGCAGTTCTTCCACGGTGTAGTTCACCGAGTCGGCAATGGCGCCGGTGATGTCTTCCGACACCGTCGCCTGCTTGGTCAAGTCACCGTCTGCGATGTCTTGCAGTTCGTTCATCAGACGCAGAATTGCGGCCTGGGTGGTGTCGTTGTTGCGCTTTTCCACCATCCGGCGTTCTTCAGCTTCACGCTGACGGGCTTCTGCTTCCATCGTACGCACACGCGAATCGCGTAGGTACAGGGCGGCCAGGCCGGCCAGGCAGATCACCGTCACGATGGCCGACAGCACCACCGCGCCGAGCGTCAGCGGACGGCTGCGCACGCTGGTTGCATAGGAGGCCTGCAGGTCCGACAGGTCGGCACGCAGCTTTTCGTTGTCGTTGAAGATCTGCTGCTGGGCGCGCTTGGCGGCGATCAGGCCCGGCAGGTTTTCCAGGATGATCTGCGTGGTCTTCTGCACGTTGTCGAAGCGGGTCGACAGCTCTTGCAGGTAGCCCTTGGTTTCCGGGTCGGTGGCGGCCGACAGGCGCAGCGCTTCCGAGCCGTTGAGCAGGCCGTTCAGGGTTTCGCGGAAGGTGTTGGTGTCCTTGCCCAGCAGGAACGCCGTTTCCGGGTTCACGCCTTCGCCGGCCAGGAACTCGTTCATGTTCTTACCGAGACGCTGCGTCAGCATCACCAGCTGCGAGGAGGCTGCCACTTCACGCGCCGGGGCGTTGGTCTGCAGCTTCATCGACGAGATCTGCTCGGCTTCTTCCAGCAGTTCCGGGTTGGACGCGTTGAACACGGAGAGCGTCTTACCCACCGCCACCAGGGTCTTCTCCTGGGACAGCACGGCCTGGGCGCTCTTCTCGCTGCGCTTCCATTCGTCCATCGACTTGTCGAGCAGGGCTTCGGCCTCGCCGCCGCCCGTGGCACGCACGCCGCGATCGGCGCTGCCGTTCTTGAGCGCTTCGAGGTTTTCCTGCAGGCGTGTGCGGCTTTCCTTGAGCTGGGCGAACGCGTTGGTGTTACCCAGCAGCGCCACCGGCACCGCCTTGGCCAGACGCTGCGAGTGCATCAGCGTGTCACCAGCGATTTCGATCTGCGCGGAGCCGTTGTTGGCCTGGCGGTTGTCAAGGTAGATCGAGACCAGCAGGGCCAGCAGGCCGGCCACCAGGCCGATCGTGAAGACGCGCTGCTGCGCCGCGAACGGCACCCGCTCCATCCAGCCGACCACGGCATCGACCGGGGTGCGGCCGAGTTGCGACGGTGCGCCAGCGGGATTGTCGTCCTCGTGGGCCGCATCATTCAACTGCGCCAACTGCGCGGCGGCCGACCCGGCGCCCTCCGCTGCAACCTCCGGCGCCCCAGCCTCTGCTCCGGCACGGCGACCTGCGTTGAACCACTTGAACCCCATAGGACCCTCTTGTCTTGTCGATGCCGCCTTATCGAGAGTGGCGGCATGGATTTCCCGTCCGCGGCCGCGCCTTGTCCAACCTGGCGAGGTCCGCACCTTCCCGTGGCACATCTGCGGCGCGTCCTGTTGCCGCGCCACGTGCCGCCGTCTTGCCCCTGTGCGCGCCCGCTTGTGTTGCGGGCACGCGCATCTTGTTCTTCGTTGGCGGGCCGATCCTGCGGCCCATGCCTTTCGTCTTGCCCCGCTCAGGCGCGGCTGCGACCCACCTGCAGGAAGGCCGGATCGGCCAGCAGTTGGCGCACGTCCAGCTCGCGCCACAGCGTGCCCTGCGCATCGCGCCAGGCACGTCCCTGCCATGGCTTGTCCTGATCCGGCTCGGCGTCCACCGCCTGCAGGTCGGTCATGCTGCGCAGCCCCGCCACGCGCGGCACGACGATCGCGCAGGCGCGCTGCGGGTCCTTGGACAGCACCACGATCTTGGTGCCCACGCCACCCGCCGTCGGCGCCTCGCCGCAGAACAGGCCGAGGTCGATCACGCCCAGCAGGTTGCCCCGCGCATTCACGAGACCGAGGTACCACGGCTG
>CAJXMR010000220.1 GCA_913056305.1 uncultured Ralstonia sp. | reverse complement strand
CGATCTTCTTGGGGTTCTTGCCCATGCGCTCGGCCACGTTGCGCATGGCGGCCAGGTCAGCCAGCAGCGGCACGCCGGTGAAGTCCTGCAGCACCACGCGGGCGACCACGAACGGGATCTCGTCAACGCGCTCGGCGTTCGGCTTCCAGTTGGCCAGTTGCGCGACGTGCTCTTCGGTCACCTTCTTGCCGTCGCAGTTGCGCAGCACCGATTCCAGCACGATACGGATCGAAACCGGCAGGCGCTCGATTGCCACGCCCAGTTCCTTGCCCAGTTGCGGCAGGGAATGGAACTTGCCGGTCTGGCTGCCGTTGATCTTGAATTCTTTGAGTGTTTTTTTCAGGTTGTGGGGCATGGCATGACTCCAGGCTAGGGATGCGTAGGGCACCGAGGCGCCCCGTGCGGATACATCAAATCACGTACAAATCGACATACTCGTTGACCGGCATCATCTCGAGGGTCTTTTGCTCGAGTGAAGCCGCCAGGATCGCGTCCTGCTGCCTGGCCGGAAAACGGCGGGCCAGGTTGGTCCTGAACTTCTCGACCAGCAGCGGCATGCCTTCCTTGCGCCGCCGCTTGTGGCCGATCGGGTACTCCACCACGACTTCCTTGAGTGCGCGGCCATCCTTGAACCGGACGGTGATCGCGTTGGCGATCGAGCGCTTGTCGGGGTCGTGGTATTCCTGGGTGAACTGCTTGTCTTCCATGCACGCGATCTTCTTGCGCAGCGCGTCGATGCGCGGGTCGCGGGCGACCGTGTCTTCGTAGTCCCCGGCCGTCAGGCGGCCGAAGATGAGCGGCACGGCGACCATGTACTGGATGCAGTGGTCGCGGTCCGCCGGGTTGGCGAGGGGGCCTTGCTTGTCGATGATGCGGAGCGCCGCTTCGTGCGTGCGGATCGTGATGCTCTCGATGTCGTCGACGGTCTTGCCGGCCTTGGCAATCGCTTTGTGTAGTGTCATGGCCGCTTCAGCGGCGGTTTGCGCGTGGAACTCGGCCGGGAAGCTGATCTTGAACAGCACGTTCTCCATCACGTACGTGCCGTACTTGCGCTGGAACTTGAACGGCTGCCCGTTGAAGGACACGTCGTAGAAGCCCCAGCCCTTGGCGGTGAGGGCAGAGGGGTAGCCCATCTCGCCCGTCCTGGCGATCAGCGCCAGGCGCACGCCGCGGCTGGTGGCGTCGCCCGCCGCCCAGGATTTGCGGCTGCCCGTGTTCGGCGCATGGCGGTAGGTGCGCAGCGCCTGGCCGTCGACCCACGCCAGCGACACGGCGTTGATGATCTCGTCACGCGACAGCCCGAGCAGTTGCCCGACCACCGCGGTGGTGGCGACCTTGACCAGTACCACGTGGTCCAGCCCCACCTTGTTGAATGCGTTTTCGAGCGCGATGCAGCCCTGGATCTCGTGGGCCTGGATCATCGCGGTCAGCACGTCTTTCATCACGAGCGGCTTCTTGCCGCCGGCGATGTTGGTGCGGGACAACCAGTCCGCCACGGCCAGGATGCCGCCGAGGTTGTCCGACGGATGGCCCCATTCGGCAGCCAGCCAGGTGTCGTTGAAATCCAGCCAGCGGATCATGGCGCCGATGCTGAACGCCGCCTGCACCGGATCGAGCTGGAATTGCGTGCCCGGAACCTTCGCGCCATTCGGCACGACGGTTCCCGGCACGATCGGCCCCAGGAGCTTGGTGCACGCCGGGTACGACAGCGCCTCCAACCCGCAGCCCAAGGTATCGATCAGGCAATGGCGGGCCGTCTCGTAGGCGGCCTTGCTGTCGAGCTTGAACTGGGTCACATAGTCGACGATGTCGACGATGACCTTGTCGGGTTTCGGGCGGATGTTCGCAACCGGCGCGGACATGGGCTTTTCCTGTGGGCCTCTCGCGTTACTGCTTGGCGGGCTGGGCAGCGTCCGACGCGGGGGCCGCAGCCGGTGCCGGGGCAGCGTTGTCCTGCATCATCAGCGGCAGGCCAGCGGGGGCGCGCAGGGCACCGCCTTGCGTCGGGGCCGAGCCGCCGGCAGCCATCTCCGCGGTCTGGCACTCGTCGGCCAGACGGTGGCCTTCGTTGCGGTCGAACAGCATGGCCTTGGCCGGGATGACCACGAGGTCAAAGCCGGTCTTCTGGTCGAAGTAGCGGTCGGCGCCAGTGCGGGTCATCTGACGCGGCAACTCATAGTTCTTGCCCTTCCAGTGCACGGTGATGATCTGGTCGCGGGTCATGTCGCCCTTGATGTACATCTCGTTGCCGAGTTCGCACTTCCATTGCACGCCTTCCGGTTTGGCGACTTCCTTGGCGGCAGTCTTTTTGGCCGGCTTCTTCTTGCTGGCGGCCTTCTTGGCGGCCGGCTTGGGCGACGTCGTGGTTTGGGCGGTTGCGTACTGCGATACGGCCAGCGAGAGAGCGCCGGCGCAAGCGGCCACGATGAACTTGTTCATAGGGTTTCCTTCGGTAAGACTGGATCGGGGAGGCGGCCGTCCCGGGCTGGAAATCCCAGGGTCAGGCACACACCGGCCGGTATTTTGACCGATTTGCCCGCCGTGCCCAATGTTCCGTTACATAGATTGCAGACACTCGCCCGAACGGGGGGTATCCGCCATCCGCACGGCCATTGCAGGGGCCGGTTGCCTCGCGTTTCACGTCTTGGCCGTTCTCCTTGTTTGTGTTTGCCAGTGGGTGTCTTCCGTGCCCAGCTCAGCCGCGGTTCTGCGCGAACAGCGCGTCCAGCTTGGCTTCGTAATCGTGGTAGCCGATGCTGTCGTACAGTTCCATGCGCGTCTGCATGGTGTCGACCACGTTCTGCTGTGTGCCATCGCGGCGGATGGCGGCGTAGACGTTCTCGGCGGCCTTGTTCATGGCACGGAAGGCCGACAGTGGATACAGGATCATCGCCACGCCCGCCGTGCCCAGCTCGTCGCGCGTAAACAGTGGCGTCTGGCCGAATTCGGTGATATTGGCCAGCACCGGCACCTTCACCGCATCGACGAACTTGCGGTACATCGACAGGTCGGTCATCGCTTCGGGAAAGATCGCGTCCGCGCCGGCTTCGACGCAGGCCACCGCGCGCTCGATGGCGCGGTCCAGGCCCTCCACGGCCAGCGCATCGGTGCGCGCCATCACGACGAAATTCGCGTCGGTGCGCGCGTCCACCGCGGCCTTGATGCGGTCGACCATCTCGTCCTTGGAGACGATTTCCTTGTTGGGGCGATGGCCGCAGCGCTTGGCGCCGACCTGGTCTTCGATATGCATGGCCGCGGCGCCGAACTTGATGAGCGACTTGGTGGTGCGTGCCACGTTGAATGCCGAGGCGCCGAAGCCCGTGTCGACGTCCACCAGCAACGGTACGTCGCACACGTCGGTAATGCGGCGCACATCGGTCAGCACATCGTCCAGGCCGGAGATGCCGAGGTCCGGCAGGCCCAGCGAGCCCGCTGCCACGCCGCCGCCCGACAGGTAGATCGCGCGGTAGCCGGCGCGCTTGGCCAGCAGGGCGTGGTTGGCATTGATGGTGCCGACCACCTGCAGCGGCGATTCATCGACCAGCGCCTGGCGGAAGCGGGCGCCTGCGCTGGCTTGGGCGCTGGTGATCATTGCTGCGGTCATGGCGAATCTCCTCTCAATGCGTTTGCGCCGTCATGCGAAGAAGCGCGACGTGGCCTCCGGCGGCATCGCTACGCCGGTGGTGTGCGCACGCTGCAGCACGGCCCACCAGTAGCGATAGCTGGCTCGGTCGTGCAGGCGGCCTTCGTGCTGGATCGGTCCCCACGAGGTGTCCTGTGCGGCCGCGAGAATGGCGGCCGCCTGTGTCACCTCGTCATGCGACGGGCGGAACGCGGCGACGATCGGCTCGATCTGGTCCGGATGGATGCTCCACTTGCGCAGGTAGCCGAATGCGTTGCGGGCGCGCGCGGCATCGGCGCCGGCGCGGTCCGGGTGCTTGATGTCGGTGCTGACGTTGTGCGACGGCACCTTGCCGTGCGCATGGCACGCCGCGGAAATATCGGTGAGCGCGCGGCGGATCAGCGGATGCTCGAACTGCTCCGGTGAGCCCATCGCCGCGTCCGGAATCGCCCCGTTGTGCGCCGACACGAAATCCATCAGCCCGAAGCTCAGGCATTCCACCTGCACCAGCGCGGCGATGTCGAACACCTGCGCCAGCGCGCCATGCGTCTCGATCAGCACGTGGATCGGCAGGTGCCGCGCGATGCCGGCGGCGCGCGCCGCCTGATTCACACGATCGGTCACGCGGGCGACTTCCACCACGTCGCGCACCTTGGGCACGGTCACGTAGGCGAGGCGGCTGCCGGCCTGGCCGACCAGGATGTCGACATCCTGCGTCCACGCATCGTGGTTCGGGTCGTGGATGCGCACGCCAACACGGTTGAAGCAGTTGTCGTCGCTGTTGATGAGCGCGGCGGCCAGTTCGGCATGCGCGCGCTCCTGGCCGACGGCGGCGCCGTCCTCGCAATCGAAGGTGATGTCGAAGACGGGGCCAAGGGCTTGTTGCAGGGCGAGCGACTTGCGCATCAGCTTTTCTGCGCCAGCATAGTGGTCGCAGACCGGCAGTTGGGCCGGAGCGGCGTCGTCCTGGAACAAGACCTCGGTGGGGTGCACTGCGTCGTATCGGGTTAGGTGGCGCTTGCTGCTCGGGCGCCTGAGTGATGGATGTAAAAAAACCGGAGGGGTCGCTGCCGATCCGCTCCGGTTCTTCGTCAGATCATGCGGGTTACAGCAGGTGCTGCACGCCGGCACGCTCGCCTTCCAACTCATCGAGCGTGATCTTGATCTTCCCTTGGCTGTACTCGTCGATCTCGAAGCCTTGGACCACTTCGTACTTGCCGTTGGCGGTCGTGACCGGGAAACCGAACATCACGTCCTTCGGGATGCCGTAGTCGCCGTTCGACGGGATGCCCATCGTGACGATCTTGCCGTTCGTGCCCAGCACCCAGTCACGCACGTGGTCGATGGCGGCGTTGGCAGCCGAGGCAGCCGACGACAGGCCACGCGCCTCGATGATGGCAGCGCCGCGCTTGCCGACGGTCGGCAGGAACACGTCGTTGTTCCACACCGGATCGTTGATCATGTCCTTGACGCTCTTGCCATCGATGGTGGCGTAGCGGTAGTCGGCGTACATGGTCGGGCTGTGGTTGCCCCACACGAACAGCTTCTCGATCGAAGCCACCGGCTTGCCGGTCTTGGCGGCGATCTGCGACAGGGCACGGTTGTGGTCCAGGCGCAGCATGGCGGTGAAGTTCTCGCGCGGCAGGTCCGGCGCCGACTTCATGGCGATGTAGGCGTTGGTGTTGGCCGGGTTGCCGACCACCAGCACCTTGACGTTGCGCGAGGCAACGGCGTTCAGGGCCTTGCCCTGTGCCGTGAAGATCTGCGCGTTGGCGGAGAGCAGGTCTGCACGCTCCATGCCCGGGCCGCGGGGGCGGGCGCCCACCAGCAGGGCCACGTCGACGTCCTTGAAGGCGGTCATCGGGTCGGAGTGGGCTTCCATGCCGGCCAGCAGCGGGAAGGCGCAGTCTTCGATCTCCATCATCACGCCCTTGAGTGCCTTTTGGGCCTTCTCATCGGGGATTTCCAGCAGTTGCAGGATGACGGGCTGATCCTTGCCCAGCATTTCGCCGGCGGCGATGCGGAACAGCAGTGCGTAACCGATTTGACCAGCAGCGCCGGTCACCGCGACGCGCATGGGGGCTTTTGCCATGAGAACTCTCCAAACGGTAGTGAAAAGCGGATCGCACTGCGCGAGGTCGCATCCGTGGCGTGGATGTCGGCGCTCATTGACGCGGCTGGCGCAGGCATTGCCGGATCGGCATGCCGCCACCCTGGCGGCGGGCTCGATATCGGCAAGAGCCTCGCAGTGTACTGCGTCCGCATGACGAAGTGATACACCCTTACGTATTGGCGGGTTGCCCGCCACGCGCCGTGTGGAACCCCTCGTCTTGAACAGGCGCGAGTGTAGGCCTGGCCTCAGGTGAAGTCAATCAATCTTCTGTCTTATATAAGACATAAGACATTCTATAAACGGGCTGGACGCGTTTGTCGCTTTTGTGGTGAAATCGCCAGTTATGTCGAGCACCTCCACCCCTCTATCCGCCGTCGTGCCGCCGCCTTCCAGCGGTGAGGCGAGTGCGTCGCCCGCCAGCCCGGGCGCGGGGGGCGGGTCGCCCACCTTCAGCCCGCTGTACCAACAGATCAAGACGCTGATCCTGCAAAGCCTGCAGACCGGCGAGTGGAAGCCGGGCGAGATGATCCCCAGCGAGATGGAGTTGGCGGCCCGCTACAAGGTCAGCCAGGGCACGGTGCGCAAGGCTATCGACGAACTGGCGGCCGAAAACCTGGTGGCGCGCCGCCAGGGCAAGGGTACGTTCGTCACCACGCATTATGAAGAGGGTGTGCAGTTCCGCTTCCTGCGGCTGATGCCGGAGCAGGGCGAGCAGCACTACCCGAGCAGCCGCGTGCTGGAGTGCAAGCGCATGCGCGCCCCGGCCGAAATCGCGCGCCTGCTGGACCTCAAGCCGGGCGACAGCGTGGTGCAGATCCGCCGCGTGCTGTTCTTTTCCGGCGAACCCACTGTGCTCGAAGACATCTGGCTGCCGGGCGCGAGCTTCAAGGGCCTCACGGCCGAGAAGCTGACCGAGTGGAAAGGCCCGATGTACGCATTCTTTGAGGCGGAGTTCGGTGTGCGTATGCTGCGTGCGACCGAGCGCATCCGCGCGGTGGCGGCGGATGCGGCCACGGCTGAGTTGCTGTCGGTGCAGGCGAGTTCGCCGCTGCTATCGGTCGAGCGGGTGTCGCATACCTTCGGCGACAAACCGGTGGAGCTGCGCCGTGGGCTGTATGTCACCACGCGGCACTACTACCAGAATGAACTGAGTTGACGACGCGCCGTCGCGCCAGCTTCTATGCTGGTCCGGCGGCGTCTTGATTTGTGGGGCGTGCAACGGCGTATTGCGCGTCATGAAGACAGTGTAAAGAGGACAATCGCCCACGCATCACGCCACTGGCAGGCGAGGGCAGGAAGCACAAAAGTGGAGCGCGCCGAGGGAAATTATTGGTGCGCTGCGCAACAAAAGCGCGCTAGAATCTCGCCGATTTGCGCACAGCAGTTTTGTTAGTTGTTTAGCCAATGGGGTCTGATATGGCAGAAGCCATCAAGAAAGCCAGGCCGGAATTCAGGAACATCGGCGTGGGCGACATCGCCCGCTACCGGTTGCCCTGGGCCGGCAAGGTGTCCATCCTGCATCGTGCCAGCGGTGCATTGATGTTCGTTCTTCTTCCGTTCGTGCTGTACTTGCTCGAGCAAAGCCTCACGTCGGAAATCAGTTTCGCCAAGTTCACGGCGCTGCTGTCCGGTGGTTTCGCCAAGGTTGTCGTCCTCGCGCTCATCTGGGCGTACCTGCACCACTTCTGTGCCGGCATCCGCTACCTGCTCCTCGATCTGCATGTCGGTATCGACAAGGCCACGTCGGCCAAGTCGGCCGTGAGCGTGCTGATCGTCAGCCTGCTGCTGACCGTCGTGTTCGGCGCCAAGCTGT
>CAJXMR010000219.1 GCA_913056305.1 uncultured Ralstonia sp. | reverse complement strand
AGACCGTTCCGCAGTTGTCCACCCTCAGCCCGCGCTGGCTGGTGCACCTGCTGCAATGGCAGCCGGTGGAGGCCGGCATCTTCCGCCTGAACCGCGTGAAGAACCCGCGCGACGTGCGGGTCGCGTGCTCGCAGCGCGACGAAGGCGCCGAGCTGCCGCAAACCTTCGTCGACTACGAAGACCAGCCGCGCGAGTACTTCCTCAACGCGGTGACGACCGTGCTGGACGTGCACACCCGCGTGTCCGACTTGTACAGCAGCCCGCATGACCAGATCCAGCAGCAGCTGCGCCTGACCATCGAGACCATCAAGGAACGCCAGGAAAGCGAGCTGATCAACAACCCAGATTACGGCCTGCTGGCCAACGTGGACGCGACGCAGCGCATCTCCACGCTCACCGGCGCGCCCACACCGGACGACCTGGACGAGCTGATCACCAAGGTGTGGAAGGAGCCGGCCTTCTTCCTGGCGCACCCGCTGGCGATTGCCGCGTTCGGCCGCGAGTGCACGCGGCGCGGGGTGCCGCCGCCCACCGTCAGCCTGTTCGGCGCGCAGTTCCTGACCTGGCGCGGCCTGCCGCTGATCCCGTCGGACAAGGTGCCCATCGACGAGCACGGCCGCACCAAGATCCTGCTGCTGCGCGTGGGCGACAAGCGCCAGGGCGTGGTCGGGCTGTATCAGCCGGGCGTGGCGGGCGAGCAGAGCCCGGGCCTGTCGGTGTGCTTCATGGGCATCAACCGGAACGCGATCGCGTCCTACCTGATTTCGCTGTATTGCTCGCTGGCCGTGCTGACCGAAGACGCGCTGGCGGTGCTCGATGACGTGGAGATCGGCAAGTACCATGACTATCCCGACACCTACAAGTAACCCGGCCGGCGTGAGTGGGCTGGCGCTGCCGGTGGCGGAAGTGCCGGCGGGTTTGCCGGCGGGTCTGCCTGATCCGGCTGCGCTGGCGCAATTGGCCAACGCGTTCTTCACGGCGCTGCCGGGTGCCGAGCCTGAGGCCGCGATCGACCTGACGCCCGCAGGCGCTGCGCCGCAGCTGAGCCCGCTGCCCACAGCGCAAGCCGTGCCCGTTGAGCCGCGTGTGCCCGTGCAGGGCGTGCCGACGCAGTACGCGGCTGCGTTGCCGCAGGCGGCTTCAGGGCACGGCGCGCCCGGCCCGGCGCACCCGGTGTCCGTGCAGAGTTCGCGGTACTACTTCCTGGGGGAGGCGAGCGGCTATCAGTCGGCCGTGCCGCATGCTGGCGTGGCCGCGTCGGAAGCCGGGGTGCCGGATGACCGCGTCTCCGCGCAGTCATTCCACCTGCCGGGCACCGATGCGCTGGCGCGGCTGATCGATGGCGCGGCGGGCACACCGCCTGCTGGGCCGGATGCGTTGCGGCAGCCGGGTGGGGCAGTGCAGGCAGGGCAGTTCTATTTCCTGGCGCCGCCCACGTTGGAAGCGCCGCGTGACACGAGCCACCAGCCACATCGGGCCAGTACGTTCGACGTGCAGGCCGTGCGGCGCGATTTCCCGATCCTGGCCGAGCGCGTGAATGGCCGTCCGCTGATCTGGCTGGACAACGCCGCGACCACACACAAGCCGCAGGCCGTGACCGACCGGCTGGCGCATTTCTATGCGCACGAGAACTCCAACATCCACCGCGCCGCGCATGAACTGGCGGCGCGCGCGACCGACGCCTACGAGGGCGCGCGCAACAAGGTGGCGCGCTTTCTCGGCGCGCGCTCGGCGGACGAGATCATCTTCGTGCGTGGCGCCACCGAGGCGATCAACCTCGTCGCGCAGACCTTCGGCCGCCAGCACATCGGCGCCGGCGACGAGATCATCGTCTCGCACCTGGAGCACCACGCCAACATCGTGCCGTGGCAGCAGCTCGCGGCGCAGGTGGGCGCGCGCATCCGCGTGATCCCGGTGGATGACAGCGGCCAGATCTTGCTGGACGAATACCGCAAGCTGCTCAGCAGCCGTACCAAGCTGGTGTCGGTCACGCAGGTGTCGAACGCGCTGGGGACGGTGACGCCGGTGCAGGAGATCATCGCGCTGGCGCATGCGGCGGGCGCGCGCGTGCTGGTGGACGGCGCGCAGGCGGTATCGCACCTGCGCGTGAACGTGCAGGCGCTGGATGCGGACTTCTACGTGTTCTCCGGCCACAAGATCTTTGGGCCCACGGGCATCGGCGTGGTGTACGGCAAGCAGGACCTGCTCGACACGCTGCCGCCGTGGCAGGGCGGCGGCAACATGATCGCCGACGTGACCTTCGAGAAGACGCTGTACCAGCCCGCGCCCGCGCGTTTCGAGGCCGGCACCGGCAACATCGCCGATGCGGTGGGGCTGGGCGCCGCGCTCGATTACGTCGAGCGTGTCGGCCTGGAGCACATCGCGCGCTATGAGCACGACCTGCTGGTGTACGCCACGCATGGGCTATCGCGCATCCCAGGTCTGCGGCTGATCGGCACGGCCGCCAACAAGGCGAGCGTGCTGTCGTTCACGCTGGCCGGGTATCGCACCGAAGAGGTGGGCGCGGCGCTCAATCGCGAGGGCATTGCCGTGCGCTCCGGCCACCATTGCGCGCAGCCGATCCTGCGGCGCTTTGGCGTGGAAGCCACGGTGCGGCCGTCGCTGGCGTTCTACAACACGTGCGAGGAGGTGGATGCGCTGGTGCGCGTGGTGAGCGCGCTGGCACGACGGTAGACGACACGCCGATCGGTAGGGCACGAGTGCCGCTGGCCCATGCGTTGGGCCGGCGGCATTTGCATTTTTGGGGGACGCCGATCGTCGACGGGCATGCGCAGGTTCAGGGCTGCCTGCTTCATGCGCTCAACCCGTTTGGCCAGCCTCCTTGGCCTCCGGGCTTGGGGGCGCTTTGAACACGGCCCTGAGCGCAGCGCGTGCACCCAGCGCGTCGTCGCCCGGCATGCGCCGGTTGTCCACAACTTGCTCCACCCCGCTTGCCTGGACGTCTTCCAGGAAGGCCACCATGTCACGGTAATAGGCGACATGCATCTGCACTTCGAGCAGATGGCGTTCGGCCTGGAACAAGGTCAGGCGCATTTCGCGCAGTTCCTTTTCCGCCATCTTCTCTGGGGTTGACGGACTGAACAGGCTTGTACGTGTACGCATGATGTTTCCTCCCCGAGCGTTGCAGCCCCTTTTCAAAGGCCTTTGTGGTTCAACGAATATAGCCAACAAATCCGCTTCATTGAGTGTTCGGCGGTGAAACGTGGAAAACCGCTCCAGCCTTGACTGGAGAGGAGGATGGTGTCATCGGTTTGACTCAATCGGATAAAAAATGGGTCAGAACGTTTCAGGTTTGTTACGTCAACCGTTATCCGCCATATGACCAATGGGAAGCGTGCAGGCTGAATGCTTTACTTCCCAGCATAAAAACATCCTTGCCCAATGCCGGCATCGGGATTTTAAAACCATACGGGAGACGATCATGGCAAGCTCGCTGGCCTTTGGGCGTTGTGCTGGTTTGATCGTGTTGGTGGTCGCAACGGGGGCGATGCCCATGGCCTTTGCGGATTCTGGTGCGCCGCAGACGCCAGAGGGCAAGCTGGCAGAGAGCGCGAAGACCTACCTGGGGTCTCTTGAAGGGCTGAAAGTCTTCAAGCGGTCCTACTGCGGCGATGCGCTGAGAGCGTTCCTGTCGGTGGATGCGGCCATCGCCGCCGAGGTGCTCCCTGCGTTCCCGCCCTATGTGAGGGCCGAGTTCAGCAGTCAGCTGCAAGGGCTAAAACCGTTGATGACCACGCAAGCGCAAGACTACGTGGACCACCTCATCGTCGCGGCCAAGCAAGAGCAGGACAAGAACATCGCCTGCGGGAGCGCGGCGCGCGTGCTGGCTGAATTCTCTTACAAGGCTTATCAAAACTGGCTCGTCGCGAAACAGCAATACAGCATGCGGCCTTCGCCCACGCGCTGAATCCGGGGGCGTGTCATGCCGCTTGCGCACGGGCGGGCAAGCTTGCCGTCGATGTGGTTTTGCCTGATCTGCCACAGATGCCCGCGCATGCCGAGCGAGGCACGCGGCGCTCAGATGCGATGAACGCGCCTCGATCAGTCGACTGTGCCGAGGAGCGCGAAGATTTCCGCACGCAATGCTGCGATCTGTTCGTGCTGATGCCCTGCGTCCATCTTAAGGACGCACCCGCAACGGCAACAACGAAGGATTGCGCAGATGCATCGTTGCGCAATGGCCTGCGTGCGTTGCTCAGCACGCCATCATCGCGCCTTCAACCGCCGCACCGATTGATCCCCCACCCACTGCACCAGGCTCACCAGCCCGATCAGCAGCACGATGACCACCGCCATGACGGTGGTATCGAAGCGCTGGTAGCCATAGCGGATGGCGATGTCGCCCAGGCCGCCCGCGCCCACCGCACCCGCCATGGCCGAGGCGCCGATCAGCGAAACCACCGTGAGCGTGAAACCGCCGATGATGCCCGGCAGCGCCTCGGGCAGCAGCACGTGCCAGACGATGTGGCGACGCTCGCAGCCCATGGCTTGGGCGGCTTCCACCAGGCCGCGGTCGACCTCGCGCAGGCTGATCTCGGCAATGCGCGCGAAGAACGGTGTGGCGCTGATCGCCAGCGGCACCACCGCCGCCCACACGCCGATCGAGGTGCCGGCCACCAGCCGCGTGAACGGCAGCAGCGCCACCAGCAGGATGATGAAGGGCGTGGCGCGGAAGCCGTTGACGAGCGCGCCCAGCACGCGGTGCACGCGCGGCGATTCGAGCGTGCCGCCCGGCGCCGTCAGCACCAGCGTCAGCGCCAGCGGAATGCCGGCCAGCGCGGCGATGAGGGCGGAGGCCGATACCATGGTCAGCGTGTCGAGCAGGGCCTGCCAGATGCGTTCAATCGTGAGCGGGGACATAGCCTAGGCTCCGGGTGTATTGGGACAGTGCCAGCGCTCGCAGGGCTTCGTGCGGAAGATTGCCGCCCGCTGCGGCGATCAGCAGACGCCCTTGCGTGCGACCCTGGATGCGGTCCAGGTCGGCGCGCAGCAGGCGGGTCGGGTGGCGCAGCGCGTCGGCGATCTGCGCGAGTTCGGGCACGTCAGCGGTGCCGGTGTAGCTCAACTCGATCAGTTGCTCATACGCGCCACGCGTGGGCGGCGCGGGTTGCAGGCGCGCCGCTACATCATCGGGCAGGCCGCCGCGCAGCGGCTGCAGCAGGGCGCGCGTGGCGTCGTGCTGCGGGTCGCCGAAGACGCGCCACACCGGGCCTTGCTCGGCGACGCGGCCGGCTTCGAGCACCAGCACGTTGTCGCAGATGTCACGGATTACGCGCATCTCATGCGTGATCAGCACGATGGTCAGGCCGAAGCGGCGGTTGATGTCGCGCAGCAGGGCGAGGATGGCGTCGGTGGTTTCCGGGTCGAGCGCGGAGGTGGCCTCGTCGCACAGCAGGATCTCGGGCCGGTGCACCAGCGCGCGGGCGATGCCCACGCGCTGCTTCTGCCCGCCCGACAAGCGCCCCGGAGTCACGTGCTGCTTGCCTTCCAGTCCGACCAGCGCGAGCAGGGCATCGACGCGTTGGGCGATCTCCGCTGCCGGCACGCCGGCCACCTTCAGCGGCAGGGCCACGTTCTCCCACACCGTCTTGGCCGAGAGCAGGTTGAAGTGCTGGAAGATCATGCCGACGCGCCGGCGCAGCGCCACCAGCGCACCCGTGCCGAGCGTGCCGACATCGACGCCATCGACGAGCACGCGCCCGCTGCTCGGCCGCTCCAGCCCGTTGATGGTGCGCAGCAGGCTCGATTTGCCGGCGCCGCTGCGCCCGATGATGCCGAAGATGCCGCCTGCAGGGATGGCGAGGTCGATGCCCTGCAGGGCGTGGACATCGCCGGCCGCCGCGCGGTACGTCTTGCCGACGCTCTCGAATGTGATGGTGCCGGCCGTGGGCGTGGCCACGGCGGCTTCGGCTTGCCGCGCGTGCGGGGCGGCGGCCTCGGGCCAGGTGTGTGCGGGGGTGGAGACGAGCGTGGTCATGGCGGTCATGGCGTCAGCGTTTCAGCCAGGGCAGGGTGTAGAGCTTGTCGTTGTTGGCGTACGACGTGTGTACCTGCTGCTGCACGGCAGGCGACTCCTGGTAGAGCTTGATGAAGCGCGCGATGCGCGGGTCGCCTGCGTTGTCGCGTCGTGCCACGAAGCGGATGGCGAAGTACTCGTCGTCGATGCCCGAATACAGCAGTCCCGCACCGGCGATGTCCGCCTTGCCCGCGTTGACGAAGTGGGCGGGATAGCCCTGCGCCAGGTCCAGATCGTCGAGCGCGCGGACGAGCTGCGGGCCTTCGATCTCCACGAGCTTGAGTTTCTTCGGGTTGGCGACCACGTCGTTGACGCTGCCGCGCGCGCCCACGCCGTCGCGCAGCTTGATCAGCCCCGCCTTCTGCAGCAGCAACAGGCCACGCCCCTGGTTGACCGGGTCGTTGGCCACGCCCACGCGGGCACCGTCCTTCAGTTGGTCCAGGCGCTTGATCTTGGTCGAGTACAGCCCGATGTTGCCCAGCACGCCGATGCCAACGCTCTTGAAGGCATAGCCGCGCTCCTTGATGGCGTTGTCCAGGAAGGCCTGATGCTGAAAGTAGTTGAGGTCGAGGTCGCCCGAGGCGAGCGCCACGTTGGGCGTGGTCCAGTCGGTGAATTCGATCACCTTGACGTCCAGGCCCTGCTTGCGGGCTTCGGCGGCAGCGACCTCGACGGAGTCGGCCAGTGCGCCCGGCGTGACGCCGATGCGAAGCGGCGCGGCGTGGGTCGCAGCGGTGAAGGCGAGGGTGGAGAGGGCGAGGAGGAGCTTGCTTGTCAATGTCATGGGCGGAGCTGTCGCGAAAGGAACATGCGGACATTCCAGCATGGCGCCCCACTCGATTCCCACGAATATTTGCGTAGATGGTTACTCGGTCCTGGGCGCCCCCGCCCCGCCGGGTGGTGGCGACCGCACGCCAGTGCGGCGATACTGGAGCTCCCAGGCTGGCCCCTTTCTCCGATTGGCCGGGTGCGGCTGTTCACTCTCAAGGAGCGGAATCCCCGATGAATGCATCCTTCAAAGGACGTGGTGCAATAGCCGGGCGTGCAGTCGGGCGCCTGTTGCTGGCGGTGTTGGCCGTGCTCGTGGTGCTGGCGGCCTGCGTGGCCATCAACACCTGGCGGCATGGCTCGCGCCAGCTCGAGGTGGCGCCGGTGCAGCCGGTGGCGGTCGATGGCGCGGCGGCTGCAGCGCATCTGGCGGAGGCCGTCCGGGCTCGCACGGTGTCCAGCGCGACCGATGCCCAGCTGAACGCCGACCAGTTCCGCCAGCTGCAAGCCATGCTGCAGGCCCGCTACCCGAAGGCACACGCGGTGATGCAGCGCGAGCAAGTCGGCGATTTCGCCTTGCTCTACACCTGGAAGGGCACCGACCCATCGCTGCCGCCCATCATGCTGATGGCGCACCAGGACGTCGTGCCCATCGCGCCTGGCACCGAGGGCGACTGGACCGAGCCTCCCTTCGACGGCGTGATCAAGGACGGCATGGTCTGGGGGCGCGGCGCGTGGGACGACAAGGGCAACCTGATCTCGC
>CAJXMR010000218.1 GCA_913056305.1 uncultured Ralstonia sp. | reverse complement strand
ACGGTGGCTTGATCCATATCGCCTTGTTTGAGGCGCACACACTGACCGTCCTTCAGGTCGATGGCCGGGATGAGCAACATAAGCGTGACGACAAAGTTGAGTGGGGGGAGGAAAAAAAACGGGTTCGATTGCGACGCAGGTGCGGCGAGTACAGCGTTAAGGATTCCAGTGCACGAAATTCCGGTAGATCTGCAGACCGGCCTGTGCACTTTTTTCCGGGTGAAACTGTGTTGCAAAAATATTATCCCGGGCGATGGCGCAGGTAAACCGCACCCCGTATTCGGTCTCGCCGACCGATTCTTCGGGGTGTGCCGGGCGGGCATAGTAGCTGTGCACGAAGTAGAAGTAGCTCTGCTCCGGCACGCCAGCCCACAGCGCGTGGGCACGGCTCTGGTGCACGCGGTTCCAGCCCATCTGGGGCACTTTGTACCGCGAGCCGTCCGGCTGCAACTGGCCGTCCAGGTCGAATCGGATCACGTCGCCGGCGATCAGGCCCAGGCCGGCGGTGGTTTCCTGGCCGGCGCGCGCCTCGGTGCTGCGCTCCAGCAGCATCTGCTCGCCCACGCACACGCCGAGCATCGGCTTGGTGCGGGACGCTTCGAGCACGGCTTCGCGTAGGCCGGATTGGTCGAACGCGGCCATGCAGTCGGGCATGGCGCCCTGCCCCGGCAGCACCACGCGGTCAGCCGCGCGGATCTCATCGGCTTGC
Source organism: uncultured Ralstonia sp. (assembly GCA_913056305.1). Lineage (GTDB taxonomy): Bacteria > Pseudomonadota > Gammaproteobacteria > Burkholderiales > Burkholderiaceae > Ralstonia. The sequence continues at coordinate 6,901 of CAJXMR010000218.1, read as the reverse complement.
GCACTGATGCGCACATCGGCCTCCGGAGCGACGGCACGCAGGGCCTGCGCCACCGAGCGCAGGTTGCCCATGCCGTAATCAACAATGGCAATCGTAGTCATGATTTGAGAACAGGCAACAGGGTTTTCAGCCCGTCAACGATAAATTCCACGGCCAGCGCCGCCAGGATCAAGCCCATCAAGCGCGTGCCGACGTTGATGCCGGTGCGGCCGATCACGCGGGCGATCGGCTCGGCGGCACGCAACACGATCCACACCACCAGCGCGATCGCCACGCCCACGCCAGCCAGGAAAAACAGCTCCCACCAGTGGCGGGTCTTGCCCGCGTAGACGATCACCGTGCTGATCGAGCCCGGGCCCGTCAACAGCGGAATCGCCAGCGGCACGACCGCGATGCTGGCCTTGGCGCCGGCCTCGTCCTCTTCTTCGGGCGTGGCCTTGGTGCGGCTGGTCTGCGCGTTCAGCATGTTCAGCGCGATCATGATCATGATGATCCCGCCGCCCACCTGCAGCGAGCCGACCGAGAACCCGAAGAAGTTGATGATCTGCTCGCCCAGCAAGGCGGACAAGCCGATCACCACCGCCACGGAAATCGAGGCGACCTTGATGGTGCGACGCTTCTCCTCGTCAGTTTGGCTCTCGGTCAAACTGATGAAGAACGGGATCGCGCCGATCGGGTTGATCAGCGCGAGCAGCGAAAAAAAGCTCTTGGTCAGATCCATGGGATCGGCTGGCCAGTCAGGTGTCGTATGGGCGCGGCCAAGCCGACGCGGTGGATCAGAGTGCGCCCTTGGTCGACGGAATCGTGCCGGCGGCACGCGGATCGATCTCGACGGCCATGCGCAGTGCGCGGCCGAAGGCCTTGAACACGGTCTCGATCTGGTGATGCGCGTTGACGCCGCGCAGGTTGTCGATATGCAGCGTCACGCCGGCATGGTTGACGAACCCGCGGAAGAATTCGATGGACAGGTCCACGTCGAAGCTGCCCACGCGCGCACGCGTGAACGGCACATGGAACTCCAGGCCCGGACGGCCGGAGAAGTCGATCACCACGCGCGACAGGGCTTCGTCCAGCGGCACGTAGCTGTGGCCGTAGCGCACGATGCCCTTCTTGTCGCCGATGGCCTTGGCGACCGCCTGGCCGAGCGTGATGCCGACGTCTTCCACGGTGTGGTGATCGTCGATATGGGTGTCGCCGGTGGCCGAGACGTCCAGGTCGACCATGCCGTGGCGGGCGATCTGGTCTAGCATATGGTCGAGGAAGGGGACGCCGGTGTTCAGCGTCTGCTTGCCCGTGCCGTCCAAATCAAGGGCGACGCGGATCTGCGTTTCGGAAGTGTTGCGAGTGACCTCGGCACGGCGGCTCATGGGGCGTCCTGCAGCGATGCGGCAAAGGCATCGATAAATTGCGCGTTTTCTTCGGGGTTGCTGACCGTCACGCGAAGACAGTTGGCCAGCAATGGGTGCATTTTACTGACGTTTTTGACCAGAACGCGCCGTTTGAGCAAGCGCTCGAACAGACCGGCCGCATCAGGCACGCGCACGAGCACGAAATTGGCCGCGCTCGGGAACACCGTCACGCCCGGTTGGGCTGCCAGCGCGTCGATCAGCTTGGTGCGCTCGGCGCGCAGGGTCGCTGCCTGGGCATCGAGCACGTCCACATGGTCGAGCACGAAGGCGGCGGTGGCCTCGGTCAGCACATTCACGTTGTACGGCGGGCGCACCTTGTCGAGCTCGGCGATCCATTTCGGGTGGCCGGCCACGTAGCCCAGGCGGATGCCCGCCAGGCCCAGCTTGGAGACCGTGCGCATCACCAACAGGTGGTCGTACTCGGGCAGACGCGGCATCCAGCTGTGCTGCGCGAACGGCTGGTAGGCCTCGTCGACCACCACCAGGCTCTGGCACACCGGCCCGCGCGCGGCGCGGACGATGGCATCCATGTCAGCCGCGTCGAACAGGTTGCCGGTCGGGTTGTTCGGGTAGGCCAGGTAGATCACGGCGGGCTGGTGCTCGGCCATGGCGGCCAGCATCGCTTCGCGGTCGAGCGTCAGGTCCGCCTTGAGCGGCACGCCGACGAACTTCAGCCCCAGCAGCTGCGCCGACATCGCGTACATCACGAAACCCGGCACCGGCGCCAGCACGGTCGCGCCTGGCTTGGCCGCGGCAATGGCGATCAGGCTGATGATCTCGTCCGAGCCGTTGCCCAGCAGCACCTCGGCGCCGGCCGGCACGTGCATCACACGCTTGAGCTGCGCCTTGAGCGCATCGGCAGTCGGCACCGGGTACCGATTCAGCGCCACCTCGGCCAGGCGCTTGCCGAGCGCGTCGCGCAGCATCGCCGGCAGATGGTACGGGTTCTCCATCGCGTCCAGCTTGACCATGCCGGTCGCGTCGGGCACGTGGTACGCGCCCATGGCGCGAACGTCGTCGCGCACGATGCGGGCGAGCAGGTCTTCCAGGGAGGGTTGGGCTGGCGCGGTGGCAGTCATGGCGTAGCTGACGGTGTTATTCGGATTCGGTGCGTTGCAGGCGGTACTCGGCGCTGCGAGCGTGCGCCTGCAGGCCTTCGCCGTAGGCCAGCTCGGCGGCGATCTCGCCCAGCATCTGCGCGCCGGCTTCGCTCACCTCGATCAGGCTGGAGCGCTTGATGAAGTCGTACACGCCCAGCGGCGACGAGAAGCGCGCCGTGCGCGAGGTCGGCAGCACGTGGTTCGGGCCGGCGCAGTAGTCGCCCAGCGATTCGCTGGTGTACTTGCCAAGGAAGATCGCGCCGGCGTGGCGGATGCGCTCGGCCCACTGACGCGGGTGCTCGGCGGAAATCTCCAGGTGCTCGGGTGCGATGTCGTTGGCGATCTCGCACGCCTCTTCCATGTCGCGCACCTTGACCAGCGCGCCACGGCCCGACAGCGATTCGGCAATCACGTTCCGGCGCGGCATGTCGCCAAGCTGGCTGTTGATGCTGGCCTCCACCTGCGCGATGAAGTCGGCGCTCGGGCACAGCAGGATCGACTGGGCCAGCTCGTCGTGCTCGGCCTGCGAGAACAGGTCCATCGCCACCCAGTCCGGGTCGGTGGTGCCGTCGCAGATGACGAGGATTTCGGACGGCCCGGCGATCATGTCGATACCGACCGTGCCGAACACGCGACGCTTGGCGGCAGCCACATAGGCGTTGCCCGGGCCGACGATCTTGTCGACCGGCGGCACGGTCTCGGTGCCATAGGCCAATGCGCCCACGGCCTGCGCGCCGCCGATGGTGAACACGCGGTCCACCCCGGCGATGCAGGCCGCGGCCAGCACCAGCTCGTTGCGCACGCCACCCGGCGTGGGCACCACCATGATGATTTCCTTGACGCCCGCCACGCGCGCCGGAATCGCATTCATCAGCACCGACGACGGGTACGCGGCCTTGCCGCCCGGCACGTAGATGCCGACGCGATCGAGCGGCGTCACCTTCTGGCCGAGCACGGTGCCGTCGGCTTCCGCGTATTCCCAGCTATGCGTGCCGCACTCGATCTTCTGCTTCTCGTGGTAGGCGCGTACGCGAGCGGCGGCGGCTTCCAGCGCGGCGCGGCGCTTGGGCTCCAGGCCATCCAGCGCGGCCTGCAGCACGGTCGGCGACAGTTCCAGCGCGGCCACGCTGTCGGCTTCGATGCGGTCGAAGCGGTGCGTGGCTTCCAGCACAGCGGCGTCGCCGCGTGCCTTTACGTCGGCCAGGATCTGCGCGGCGGCGCGGTCGATGGCTTCGTCTTCGCTAGCCTCGAAGGCGAGCACCTGGCGCAGTTGCGCCGCGAATCCGGCGTTGGCCGAATCCAGCTTACGGATGGTCAGGCTCATGCGGGTTCCCCAACGCGCGCATCCTGGCGGGAGGCGCGTTCAAAAGCGTCGAGGATCGGCGCCAGCCGCTCGCGCTTCAGCTTCAGCGCAGCCTGGTTGACGACCAGCCGGGACGAGATCTGCACGATCTCCTCCACCTCGACGAGGTTGTTCGCGCGCAGCGTGCCGCCGGTGCTGACCAGGTCGACGATGGCATCGGCCAGGCCCACCAGCGGGCCCAGCTCCATCGAGCCGTACAGCTTGATCAGGTCGACGTGCACGCCCTTCTTGGCGAAGTGCTCGCGCGCGGTGTTCAGATACTTCGTCGCCACCGACAGGCGCGCGCCCTGGCGCACCGCATTGGCGTAGTCGAAGCCCTTGGGCACCGCCACCGACATGCGGCAGCGGGCGATGTTCAGGTCGATGGGCGCATACAGGCCCGCCATGCCGTGCTCCATCAGCACGTCGCGGCCGGCCACACCGAAGTCCGCGGCGCCGTACTGCACGTAGGTCGGCACGTCGGAGGCGCGCACGATGATCACGCGCAGCGCCGGGTCGGAGGTCGGCAGGATCAGCTTGCGCGAGGTTTCCGGATCTTCGGTCACCTCGATGCCGGCGGCCTTCAAGAGCGGCAGCGTCTCTTCAAAGATGCGCCCCTTCGACAGCGCCAGCGTGAGCTGGTTGGAGGCGGACTGGAATGCGTTCATGGCCTGCGTGTTCCTTACCTTACGCCTGGATGCGGCGGATCTTGGCGCCGACGGCGGAGAGCTTGTCTTCGATGCGGTCGTAGCCGCGGTCGAGGTGGTAGATGCGGTCGACCAGCGTCTCGCCCTGCGCCACCAGGCCGGCGATCACCAGGCTGGCGGAGGCACGCAGGTCGGTTGCCATCACGGTCGCGCCCGACAGTTGCTCGACGCCGGTCACCATCGCCGTCTTGCCGTCGATCACGATGTTGGCGCCCAGGCGGTTCAGTTCCTGCACGTGCATGAAGCGGTTTTCGAAGATGGTCTCCGTCACCGTCGCGGAACCCTCGGCGATGGCGTTGAGCATCATGAACTGCGCCTGCATGTCGGTCGGGAAGGCCGGGTATTCGGACGTGCGGAAGCTCACAGCCTTCGGGCGGCCCGTCATCTGCACGCGGATCCAGTCGTCACCGGTGGTGAGCGTCACGCCCGCCTCGCGCAGCTTGTCGAGCACGGCATCGAGGATGCCCGGCGGCACGCCGCGCAGCGTCACGTCGCCGCCGGCCGCGGCCACGGCGCACAGGAAGGTGCCGGCTTCGATGCGATCGGCAATCACGGTGTGCTCGGCGCCCTTGAGCGACTCGACACCCTGAATCACCAGGCGATCGGTACCGATGCCTTCGATGCGCGCGCCCATCTTCACGAGCAGGTTGGCGAGATCGGTCACTTCCGGTTCGCGGGCGGCGTTTTCCAGCACGGTCTCGCCGTCGGCCAGCGCGGCGGCCATCAGCAGGTTCTCGGTGCCGGTCACCGTCACCATGTCGGTGACGATGCGCGCGCCGCGCAAGCGCTTGGCGCCGTCGGCGAGCTTGGCTTCGATGTAGCCGTGCTCGATGACGATCTCGGCGCCCATCTGCTGCAGGCCCTTGATGTGCTGGTCGACCGGGCGTGCGCCGATGCCGCAGCCGCCCGGCAGCGACACGCGTGCATGACCGAAGCGCGCCAGCAGCGGGCCCAGCACCAGGATCGACGCGCGCATGGTCTTCACCAGGTCGTACGACGCTTCCGGTGTGTGGATGGTGGCGGCGTCGAGCGTGACCTCGTGGCCGTTCTGCGTGCCCTCCACGCCCATCTGGCGCAGCAGCTTGAGCATGGTGCGCACGTCCTGCAGGTTGGGCACGTTGTGCAGCACCAGCGGCTCGGGCGTCAGCAGCGCGGCACACAGGATGGGCAGCGCGGCGTTCTTGGCGCCAGACACGCGGATTTCGCCCGACAGCGGGCCATTGCCTTCGATCAGCAGTTTGTCCATGAGCGAGACGTCACGTCGGTCAGTTCGCAGGGGGCGCTCGGCGAGCGCAAGGTCGGAATCGGTTTCTACGGCAACCGGGGTGGGATCGAGTTCGGCCATCTCAGGACTTCCACTCCGTCGGGGTCAGCGTCTTCATGGACAGCGCGTGGATCTCGGCGCGCATGCGGTCGCCCAGCGCCGCATACACGAGCTGGTGACGCTGGATCAGCCGCTTGCCTTCGAACTGCGCGCTGACGATGGTGGCGAAGAAGTGCTGACCGTCGCCCTCGACTTCGAGGTGTTCGCACGGCAGGCCGGTTTCGATGTACTGCTTGACTTGTTCGGGTGTGGGCAACATGCCGTCCCTCTCCTGCAAAACGTTAGGGTGGTGCGTCGTTGGTTGTTTTGTCGACGCATCAATGGCGCAGTTTGTAGCCCGTGCGCAGCATCTGCAGGGCAATCCCCCCCACCACGATCAACGCGATCAACATCACGCCGAGGCTCGTCGCCACCGGCACATCGGACACGCCGAAGAAGCCGTAGCGGAAGCCGTCGATCATGTAGAAGAACGGGTTGGCGTGGGACACCGCCTGCCAGAATGGCGGCAGTGAATGGATCGAATAGAACACGCCCGCCAGGAAGGTGGCCGGCACGATCAGGAAATTCTGGAACGCCGCGAGCTGGTCGAACTTCTCGGCCCAGATGCCGGCGATCAGCCCCAGCGTGCCGAGCACGGCCGCGCCCAGCACGGCAAACACGATGATCCACAGCGGCTGCGCGAAGTGCAGGTGCGCGAACCACGTCGTCACCAGCAGCACGCCCGTGCCCACGGCCAGGCCGCGGATGACGGAGGCCGTCACATAGGCGCCGAACATCTCCCAGTGCGATAGCGGCGGCAGCATGATGAACACCAGGTTGCCGGTGATCTTCGATTGGATGAGCGACGACGAGCTGTTTGCAAACGCGTTCTGCAGCACGCTCATCATCACCAGGCCGGGCACCAGGAAGGCGGTGTAGCTGAGCTGGTCGAACACCTTCACGCGGTCTTCCAGCACGTGGCCGAAGATCAGCAGGTACAGCAGCGCGGTCAGCACCGGCGCGGCCACGGTCTGGAAGCT
>CAJXMR010000217.1 GCA_913056305.1 uncultured Ralstonia sp. | reverse complement strand
GGCAGGAAGGCGGTCGGCAGTTGCATGAACAGCAGCACCACCACGCCGATCACCGCACCGTAGGCAATCAGCCCGCGCCCGGTGCGGTTCAGCAACCTGGCCACGCCGCCCTGGTAGCGCGCGGTCAGCCGCGCAAAGCCACGGTTGAACGCGCCGAAGAAGCCCTTGCGCTCGGTGCCGTGGCCCGTCTCCACCGGCTTGAGCAAGGTCGCGCACAGCGCCGGCGTCAAGGTCAGCGCCAGGAACGCCGAAAACACCATCGACACCGCCAGCGACAGCGAGAACTGCCGGTAGATGTTGCCCACCGCGCCACCAAAGAACGCCATCGGCACGAACACCGCCGTCAGCACCAGCGAGATGCCGACGATGGCCCCACTGATCTGGCGCATGGCCTTGGCCGTCGCCTCGCGCGGCGAGAGGCCTTCTTCGTGCATCACGCGCTCGACGTTCTCCACCACCACGATGGCATCGTCGACCAGGATGCCGATCGCCAGCACCAGGCCGAACAGCGTCAGCACGTTGATGGAGAAGCCCATCGGCAGCATCACGGCAAACGTGCCCAGCAGCGCGATCGGCACCACCAGCGTGGGGATCAGCGTGGCGCGCAGGTTCTGCATGAACAGCATCATCACCAGGAACACCAGCACCACGGCTTCGAGCAGCGTCTTGACCACCTGCTCGATGGCGATGCCGACAAAGCGCGAACTGTCATACGCCACCTCGTAGCGCACGCCTGGCGGGAAGTGCGCCTGCGCCTCGTCCAGCACCGCGCGCACGCGCTTGGCCACGCCCACGGCATTGGCGCCCGGCGCCAGCTTGATGCCGATGGTGGTTGCCGGCTTGCCGTTCATGCGCGAGAGGTACAAATAATCGCTGCCGCCCAACTCCACGCGCGCCACGTCGCGCAGCAGCACCATGCGGCCCTGCGCGTCCGCACGCAGCGGAATCTGGCCGAACGCCTCGGGCGAGGTCAGGCCATCGTCGCCGGTGATGCTGGCGTTGATGGGCGCGCTGCCCGGCACCGCCCCGCTGCCGATCTCGCCCACCGTGATGCGCGCGTTGTAGCGGCGCACCGCGTCGCTCAGGTCACCGGCGGTGAGGCCGAGCGCGGTGAGCTTGTCGGCGTCGGGCCAGATGCGCATGGCGTACTCGGCGTCGAACAGCTGTGCCGTGCCGACGCCGGGCACACGGCGCAGTTGCGGGATCAGGTCGGAAGATGCCAGGTCGCCCAGGTCGATGCCGTCGAAGCGGCCACGGTCGGCCGTCAGCGACAGGTACATCATGTAATCCTCGGCGGCCTTCTCGATGCGGATGCCGTTGCGGCGCACGACCTCGGGCAGGCGCTCCTCGACGGTCTTCAGGCGGTTCTGCACCTCCACCGCCGCCAGGTCCGGGCTGGTGCCCTGCTTGAACGCGAGGTTGATCGACACGTTGCCCGCCGCATCGGACGACGACGACATGTACAGCAGGCCCGGCGCGCCGTTCATCTCGCGCTCGATGATGGCGGTGACGGCGCTCTCCACCGTGCGCGCGGACGCGCCCGGATAGTTGGCCGAGATGCTGACGTTGGGCGGCGCGATGGTGGGGTACTGCGCCACCGGCAGGCGCGGCAGCGCAAGCAGGCCGGCCAGGATGATGGCCAGCGCAATCACCCAGGCAAAGACCGGGCGGTCGATGAAGAAGCGTGCCATGGTCAGCCCTTGTTCGGCTTGGCCGGCTCGGCTTCCGCACGCCTGGTGGCGGGCACCGGCTTGACGGCCATGCCGGCTTCCAGCGTCTGCATGCCGGGGATGGCGATGCGCTCGCCACCGGCCAGACCGCTGGTCACCAGCCATTGGTCACCGGCCAACGTTTGCGCGGCCACGGGCTGCGCGGCCAGCGTGTTGTCGGCCTTCACCACGAACACCGAGGCACCATGGCGATCGCGCTGCAGGGCGCCGCGCGGGATCGTCACCGCGCCCTGCTGCACGGCGTGCGAGAGCTTCACGCGCACGTACATGCCGGGAAGCAGCAGGCCGTCCGGGTTCGGCAGCACGGCACGCATCGAGACGTTGTCGGTAGCACGGTCCACCGCCAAGTCGGAGAACAGCAGACGTGCCGGGCGGTCGTAGGCCACGCCATCGCTCAGGACCACCTGCACGCCGATGTCCTCGCCGGACAGCGCGGACGCCTGCCCCTTCTTGAGCGCGCGCTGCAGGGCGAGCACCTCGGCGGCCGGCTGGGAGAAATCGACGTAGATCGGGTCGATCTGCTCGACGGTGGTGAGCGGCGTGGCGGCGTCTTCCTTGACCAGCGCGCCTTCGGTCACCTGCGCGCGCCGCGAGCGGCCGGCGATGGGTGCCGTGACCGTGGCGTAGCCCAGGCGCAGCTGTGCGGTTTCCAGCGCAGCACGCGCGGAGACCACGTCGGCGGCGGCCTGGCGCTCGGCGGCCTGCGCTTCAGCGTATTCGAGTTCGCTCACGGCGCGCGTGGCGGCCAGACCCTTGTAGCGCGCGGCCTTGTCGCGGGCGATGGCTTCCTGCGCCTGCGCACGGGCCAGCGCCCCTTGCGCGGCGTCCACCTGCGCCTTGAGCGGGGCCGGGTCGATGCGGAACAGCACCTGGCCGGCCTTCACGACCTGGCCCTCTTGATAGGCGCGCTTGAGGACGATGCCGTCCACCCGCGCGCGCACTTCCGCCGTGCGGTACGGCTCCAGGCGGCCGGGCAGCTCGGTCTCAAGCGGCGTATCGGAGCGCTGCGCAACGGCAAATTCGACCTCTGGCGGACCAGCCGGCTTGGCGACCTCGTCGGCGTGCTTGCCGCAGGCTTGCAACGCAGCCAGCGCGCACGCGCACACCAGCCATCGGGACAAATGAGAACCTCGGGACAACGGGGAGAACATCATGGGAAGGGGGCTGGGCGCGTGCGCACCCGACAGACCAGAAAGCGAAGCGGAAGGCATCCTAGCACGCTAATCCGTCACGACTGATTAATTATTTCCTCAATCTGATCAACGCCTTACGTTCCACCACTACAATGCTGCCGTCCTCACACCCGCAGCACCGCACCGCCCGCACGCCATGGCCCGCAAGACCCCGATCGAATCGCAGAAAACCCGCGACAGCATCCTCGACGCCGCCGAGCGCGTGTTCGCCGCCAAGGGCGTCGCCGGCACGACCATGGCTGACATTGCGGAGGCGGCCGGCATCTCACGCGGGGCGGTCTATGGGCACTATGGCAACACCGCCGAAGTGTGCATCGCCATGAGCGAACGGGCGCTGGCCATTGCGCCGGAAGCCGCGCACCTGACGCTGGGCATGGATGAGACGGGGGACGACCCGCTGGGCGCGCTGTGGCGCATCGTGCTGGGGTATTTCGACGCCATCCAGCGCCCCGGGCGGCTGCGCACCGTGCTGGAGGTGCTCTACTACAAGTGCGAGCACGTCGAGGCCAACCGGCCCATCCTGGAATGGAACAACCGCGTCAGCCGCACCGAGCTGCTGCAGATGGAGCAACTGCTGGCCGCCGCCGTCGAGCGCGGCCAGCTACCCGCCGACCTGGACGTGCGCCGCGCCAATGCCTACCTCAACGCGGTGCTGTACGGGCTGATCGACCTGCACTACTTCGCCAGCCCGTTCTTCGACGTGGCCGGCGACGGGCGCGAGGTGCTGGAAGCCAGCCTGGAGACGCTGCGCTACTCGACGCGGCTGCGCAAGACGGTCGCCTGAATCGGCCTCAGAACACGCGGCCGAGCTGCAGGTAAACGTTCCACACGCCCTGCGGCGCCACCGCAAAGCCAAAATACAGCGGCCCGATCGGGCTGTTGCCACCGATGAAGACGCTGGCGCTCTTCTTGTAAGCGCCATGACCAAAGGTCTCCCGGTCCTGCCAGACGCTGCCGGCCTCCAGGCTGGTGCCGAACACGGGCGAGCGCAGCCCCAGCAGATCGGTGACGCGCATGTCATAGAGATACGTCAGGCGGCTGTAGAGCAGATAGTTGCCCAGAAACTGGTCCTGCGCATAGGCCGACAGGTGCTGGAAGCCCCCCAGGAAGAAGCCGTCGTTGTTGCGATTGTCGCCGTTCAAGCCGAATTGGCCGCCGCCTTCCAGCGCCACGTTCAGCGTGTGGCGACCATGGCTGACCGCCCACAGGCCCTTCGCCTGCGCAAGGTTGAAACGCTCGTCCAAGGAGCCCAGCCCACCTTCCACGCTGCCGAACAGGTAATAGCCCGCACGTGGAAACAGCGGGTCGTCGAGTTGGTCGATGGTGATCTGGGCGCGCACGGCCGGCTGGCGGGAGCGCTGCGTATCGAACTCCGGAACCACGACGCTTGGATCGCTGGAGACGTTCTGGTTATAGACCGGCGTGCGGACGATCTGCATATAGTTGAAACCGACGCGCAACTCCCCCTTGCGCCCGAGCGGCATACCCAGGTCGATGCCAGCGCGCGCGGTTTCGATGTTGAACGCCGTGTAGGGGACGTCCTTGTCGGACGACAAAATGTTATCGGGATCGTACAAGTCGGCGCGCCGGCGCGAATACTCCGCATACGGGGCGATGTAATACCCCAGCGACTGCCACAGCGGCTGCCGCAATTCCGTATGGATGCTCGCGCGGTTGCTGCCCAGCACGATGTCGTTGCGCCATTCCAGCCCACTCTGGGTGATCCACGGGAAGCGGTGGCCGAGGTTGACGTTGAACGCGCCGCGCCCTTCAAAGTTGGTCGACATGCCAACCCCGAACAGGAAGAGCTGCGGCCCCCACGACTTTTCGTGCGCATCGATCTTGAGCGTATGCACGCCGTTGTCGACCACCAGTTGCTGCGTCACGCTCTCGAAATCGCCGGAGGTCGACAGCGCGGAGAGATCGCGGTTGAGCTGCTCGGCATCGTAGGGGTCGCCCTCGTGCACGTTCAGCAACTGGCGCACGCGCACCACCGGAATGCGGCCGGTCGTCGTCACGTCGATGGCGTCGATGCGGGTGTCCTTGGCCAACGCCGCCTGCGGGTGGTGCCCCGCGCGATAGTCCGCATACGCCTGCGGTGACAGCGACAACGCCGCCAGCTTCGCCTCCACGCCGCGCGCGGCGTTCTCACCCGCGCGCACGCCCTGCGCCCCCTTGGCGAAATCGGTGAGGGAGATATCGGTCAGGCGCGGCTCGATCAGCACGTCGGCGCGGCGCAGCAGCGCCTTCTGCGCATTGACGTTCTGGTCGACCAGGATGTTGATCATCTGCTGCGTCACCGCCGCCGGCGAGGTCAGCTCGTCGGGCCGCTGCAGGCCCGAGCCGATGTTGACGGCAATGACGATGTCCACGCCCATGTCGCGCGCCAATTGCACCGGCAGGTTGCTAACCAGGCCGCCATCGACCAGCGTGCGCCCGTTCACCTCGATGGGCGCAAACAGGCCGGGCACCGCCATGCTGGCGCGCATGGCCAGCGGCAGCGAGCCGTGGTCGAGGATCACCCCCTGGCCGGTGGCCAGATCAGTCGCCATGGCACGGAACGGGATCGGCAGGTGCGCGAAATCGAGGTTGTCCGGCCACTGCGCGGTCCAGTTCTTGAGCAGGCCCAGCAGCCGGTTGCCCTGCACCAGCCCGGCCGGCAGCTTGATCTGTCCGTCACCGTAACCGGCCGACAGGCCGATCGGGTATTGGAAATCGTCTTCGCGCAGCGATTGCGGCAGCTTGGCGCGCTCGTTGCGGTCGAAGGCGATGTCGCTCAGGTTGACCTGCGAGAGCTTCTGCTCCAGCTCATCCGCGCGCAGCCCGCTGGCGTACAGGCCGCCCACCACGGCTCCCATGCTGGTGGCGGCAATGGCGTCGACCGGGATGCGCATGCGCTCGAGCATCTTCAGCACCCCGATATGCGCGTAGCCGCGGGCACCGCCGCCGGAGAGCACCAGCCCGATGCGCGGCCGCTTGGCTTCGGCGGGCGGCGCATCGGTGTCGGGCGGGGTCTGGGCATGCGCGCCTGGCGGCAGCCAGATCAGCACCGCCAGCCAGGCGGTGGTCAGACGAAAAAGCACGCGGCGGAGCGGGAAAGCCGTCGAAAAGGCCATGCGAGATCGGGCGGGAGTCTTGTTTTAGGGACAACCGTGGTTAACGGCGCAGCGCAATGATTCCACAACCGGGATTTACCCGGTGCATTTCGTGGCAGGGCGCCACACCGGGCAGCGCGGGCCGATGAATACTTTTCAAGACGAAAGTGACAGAATATTGCCCGGATCGCTGCACGCTTGTTCATACAATCCGCGATTGCCGCCACGCGCGCAAAAGAAGAGACGACGATTGGCAAACGGTGCCCTACCCTAGCCAAAACGCCCAAGACACTGGAGGAGATCAAGATGTGGAATCAAGTCTATGACCCGCTCGGCAATGCCGCGTGGTCGACCATCGCGGCCGGCATACCGGTGGCGGTGCTGCTATGTTCGCTGGCCTTCTTTCATATGCAGGCCCATCTGGCCGCGGGCCTGGCACTGATCGTCGGGGTGGGCATCGCCTCGTTCGTGTTCGGCATGCCGGCGGCGATGGCGGGCAAGGCCGCCGGCCTTGGCATCGTTTCCGGCCTGTTCCCGATCGGCTGGATCGTCCTCAACATCATCTTCCTGCACCGGCTCACCACCTTGAACGGCTCATTCAAGGTGTTGCAGAGCTCCATCTCCGGCATCACCGAAGACCGCCGCCTGCAGCTGCTGCTGGTGGCCTTCAGCTTCGGCGCATTCTTTGAGGGCGCGGCCGGCTTCGGCACGCCGGTGGCGGTGACGGGCGCGATCCTGATCGGCCTGGGCTTCTCGCCGCTGGCGGCATCAGGCCTCGCGCTGATCGCCAACACCGCGCCGGTGGCCTACGGGGCGCTGGGTGCACCGATCATCGGCCTGGCCTCGGTGACCGGGCTGCCGCTGGGCGACCTGTCCGCCATGATCGGCCGCCAGCTGCCATTCTTCTCGGTGCTGGTGCCGTTCTGGCTGATCTGGGCGTTTGCGGGATTCCGCGGCATGCTGCAGATCTGGCCGGCGATCCTGGTGGCGGGCGTGACCTTTGCCATCCCGCAGTTCCTGGTGTCGAACTTCCACGGCCCGTGGCTGGTGGACGTGATTGCGGCGCTGGTGTCGATGGGCGCGCTCACGCTGTTCCTCAAGGTGTGGCATCCCAAGACCATCTGGACGTCGACCGCCCTGCGCAACCGCCACGACGATTCGCGCGTCGACCCGGAAGCCGCCGCCGAGGCGCGCGCCGCCACCACTGCCGGCGACGCCAAGATCAGCCGCGTCCAGGCCTGGCTGCCGTGGGTGATCCTGACCGTGTTCGTGTTCCTGTGGGGCGTGCCGCAATTCAAGGCCTTCGCCGATGGCCTGTGGCAGTTCAAGTTTGCCATCCCGGGCCTGGACAAGATGGTCCTGAAGGGACCGCCGGTGGTCGCCAAGGTCACGGCTGAAGGCGCGGTGTTCACCTTCAACGTGCTGTCGATGGCGGGCACGGGCATCCTGGTCTCGGCCGTGATCGGCGGGCTGCTGATGGGCTACTCGGTGCCGCGCATGGTCAAGGAGTACTGGAACACCATCAAGCTCACGCGCTATTCGCTGCTAACCATCTGCGCGATGTTCGGCATCGGCTACCTGACCCGCTACTCCGGTCTGGACGCGACGCTGGGCCTGGCCTTCGCCCACAC
>CAJXMR010000216.1 GCA_913056305.1 uncultured Ralstonia sp. | reverse complement strand
GTGCAGACCCGGTCGTGGCGCGCTTCTTCTTCGAATACGGCAGCGGCCTGAACGAAGATCCGGGCACCGGTTCGGCGTGCGCCAACCTGGGTGGCTGGCTGCGCGCAACCGGGCATGCGTTGCCAGCAACCTTTCGCATCGAGCAGGGCGCGGCGGTGGGGCGGCCGTGCCATCTCTCGCTGCAGGTCGATGCCGATGGCACCATCCACGTCGGCGGCCGCGTGATCGAGATCGGGCGCGGCACGCTGAATCTCTAAGCCGCCGGTTCCACCTGCTTGGTGAAGAACGTCGTGCCGCAAAACGCGCCGTCCGGCATCAGCGCGTAATTCGGCACGACGCCCACGCGCTGCCAGCCGGCGCGCGCGTACAGCCGCTCCGCGTCGCCGCCGGTGACGGTGTCGAGCACCAGCACGGTCTTGCCTTCGGCGCGCGCCACCTCGTCCACGGCCGCCATCAAGCGCTGCGCGATGCCCTGGCGGCGAGCGCGGCGGTGGACCAGCATCTTGGCCACATCGGCGCGGTGCGGCTGGTTCTCGGGTTGCGCCAGGATCAACTGCACGGTGCCGAGGATGGCGCCGGCCGCATCCTCGGCAATCAGCAGCGCGCGCTCGTCACGCGCCACGCCTTCGGCCACACCGCGCCAGAATGCGAGCGCCTTGTCGCGCGGCAACGGCCACATGAAGCTGACCGAGGCGCCACCTTCCACACAATCGACTAGCACGTCGGCCAAGGCTTCTGCGCAGGCGGCGGCTTCGTTGGGGCCGATGCACCGGATGTTGATGCCGTCGCTCATTCAGGCCTCCGCACAGTCGGAAACGGCAGGATGGACAGCGCCACCAGATAGCGCGCGCGCCGGTTGGACGGGTTGCGGTAGACGATCGGGCGGTCCAGCTGCATCGCCAGGCAGTCGCCCGTCTCCAGCCGCCACTGCGTGTCGCCGACCGTCATCTCCATCGCACCCTCGATCACCCAGACCTGCTGGTGGATCTCGGCATCGCGCGCGCCGGTGTCGTAGGCCACGCGCTGTCGCGGCGGAAACTCGACCTCCACCAGTTGGATGGGCGAACGCACGGCGGGCGACAGGTTGCGGCGGATGTACCTGGAGGCCGGGTCGGTCCACACCGGCTGGTCGGCCGCACGCGCCATCGGCGAGGGTTCGGCTGCCGGCGCGCTGTCTTCAAACAACGAGGCGAGCGTGACGCCCAGCGCAGAGCTGAGCTTGTCGAGCACGGTAGCCGTGGGGCTGCTCTGGCCGCGCTCGATCAGGGAGATGGTCGAGCGGCTGACCTGGCTGCGTTCGGCCAGCGCGTCGAGCGACCAGCCTTGCGTGTCGCGGAGTTCGCGCACCCGGCGCGCGATACGTTGATTGATATCCATGATGTCTAGTTTAATGGAAAAACAAATCCAGTAAACTAGAACGTGGAGGGGGGCCGTCACGCGGTGATGCGCGCAATGGCGCGTTCTCGCGTGCTGCGCTAGTTAGTCCATCCGCCGTACCATCGGCGGCAGCCAGGAGCCGTCCAGCGCGGCCTCCTTGGGCCACGTCAGCTGCATGCGCAGCAGGAACGGCCCGATCGGCGGCGGCAGCCAGTTGTTGCGCATGCCCTTGGGCGGCGCGCGCTGGATCAGGATGTCGAGCGAGCCGTCGCGGTTCAGGCGCGGGTGGTCGGCTTCACTCAGCATGTTGCGCAGGTCCGGGTGCGAGGCCATGCGGCGTGGTTGCTGCACGGCGGCGACGGCCCAGCCCGCATTCTCCGGCGGCAACTGGCCCGCATCGAAATGCAGCACGTAACGATGCGTGCTGTCGAACGGCATGCCGTTGACGTCTTGCGTGGCGGTGGCGATCAGCATGTCCTGCGGCAGATCGGTGCCGCCGCCGGCCCATGCCACGATGGCGCGCTGCGCGTAGTCCAGGCCATACGCGCCGATCCTGCGCGGGATGAACCAGCCGCTCTGCGCGATCGTCGGCTGCTTGACCGCAATCGACAGGCTGTTGCGCGCGGTGGCCACGGCGGCCTCCACCACCTGCGCATTGGCGGAGCCCAGCGCGGCGGCATCGAATGGCGCACCGGGCATGATGCCAAGTGTGCGCAACGTCTCCACCATGGTGGAATCGGCCGGGTGCGGCGGGTTGTCCTTGAGCAGCGCGGCGAAGCGTGTGAAGTAGGCACTCGCCGCGAGCGCCGTCACGCGCTCGCGTGCGGCGTCCAGGCTAGCGCTGCCGGCTTCGGCCTTCTCGGGCTCGGCCTCGGGGTCGCGTGCGGCGGGTTTGCCGAAGTCTTCCAGCGGTGTGAGGCGGTAGCGGTCCTGCACGCGGCGCGCGGCGGACTCGTCGGGCATGCCGGCCACCTGCGTGCGCGCGACGATCCACACCAGCATGGTGGGGGCGGGAATCGCCTTGACGCCGGCCGGCAGCGTGCCCTGCCAACCCGGCGGCGTGATGGCGTAGTGCGCGGCGCGCGCGCCGGTGGTGCGGTTGCCGAGCGATTCGAAGATATCGTGCCAGGCGTCATGCAAGGCCACCCAGAGATGGCGACGGCCGACATCGGGCAGGCTCAGCACGATCGGGCCGCTGTGCAGATCGACAAAGGCGCTGCTGGCCAGCACATCCACCCGTGCGCGCACGCCGGCGGGCAGCGCCTCGTCGTCCAGCGCGCGCTGGTGCAGGAAGCGGCCGGTGGGGGTTTGCGCTGCCGAGGTCTGCAGCAGCGCATCCGTCATCATCAACGGAAAGGCATACACATAGGCAGACTTGACCGCCATGTCGAGCGCTTGCGGGTTGCGTTGCGCGACAACTGGCGGCGGATCATCAGGTTGAGTGGCGCAGCCCGTCAGGGTGAGGGCGGCAATGCTCAGCGCCAGGGCGGCCAGCCTTGTGAGCGGGCGCGCGGGCGCATGGCCGTGCGTCATCGTGTTCTCCTTCTTGTTGGTGCGCGCCAACAGGGAGCCAGACGCCTGTCGAACATCCCCCCAAAGGATGCGTGCGCATACGGTTGCGCGGTCGCCCATCCTCAAGCGCCACGCTATCGTTGTGAGACCTTTGACTGTAGGAGCGCCCCCTGCACAAATCAAGCGTTGTGCGGTGGGGGATACCTGCGCCGATTTGCGCCGGCGCGGTGCGTTACAAACGCAGGTGTAGCGCGAGCCGCAGCTTGGCCGCGTCGTACTCGGCCTTCATGCGCGCGACGATCTCGCCCGCGGGCGGCAGGTCGGCAATCTGGCCGACACCCTGGCCGGCGCCCCAGATGTCTTTCCAGGCCTTCGCCTTGGCACTGCCGTCGCCGAAGTTCATCTTGGTCTTGTCCGCCTCGGGCAGCGCCTCGGGGTCCAGCCCGGCCAGTTCGATGCTCTCGCGGATGTAGTTGCCGTGCACGCCGGTGAAGAGGTTGGTGTAGACGATGTCGGACGCCGCCGCGCGCAGGATGGCCTCCTTGTATGTAGCGGCAGCGTGCGCTTCCTGGCAAGCGATGAAGCGCGTGCCGATGTAGGCGAGGTCCGCCCCCATGGCCTGCGCGGCGAGGATGGCGTCGCCGGTGGCGATGGCGCCCGACAGCGCGATCGGCCCGTCGAAGATGCGCCGCACCTCGCCCACCAGCGCGAACGGCGACAGCGTGCCGGCATGCCCGCCCGCCCCGGCGGCCACCAGGATCAGGCCGTCGACCCCGGCTTCGAGCGCCTTCTCGGCGTGGCGCAGGTTGATCACGTCGTGCAGCACGATGCCGCCGTAGCTGTGCACGGCATCGAGGATCTCCTTGACCGGCGCGCGCAGCGAGGTGATGAAGATCGGCACCTTGTGCTTCACGCAGGTGGCCACGTCCTGCTCCAGCCGCGCGTTGGAGTGGTGCACGATCTGGTTGACCGCCAGCGGCCCGACCACGTCGTGCGGGTGGGCCGCGCGGTGGGCGGCGAGGTCTGCGTTGATCTGCGTAAGCCAGTCGTCCAGCACCTCGGCCGGGCGCGCATTGAGCGCCGGAAACGCCCCGACGATGCCGGCCTTGCACTGCGCCAGCACCAGTTCCGGATAGCTGACGATGAACATCGGCGAGCCGATCACCGGCAGCGTCAGGTGTTGCAGCACGGGCGGCAGATGCTTGGCGGCGGGCATGGCGTCTCCTGGTGTGGGCGGACTCGTCGTTCGATTATAGGCAGCGCCCGCCACCTCCAGCGTCAACTGCGGCGTCGGGTGCGCGTGCGGCTTTCGCGCTAGCATGCGAGGCCCGCTTCGCATTTCACCATGCCCGACAGGAGACCCGCATGACTGCACCGCTGTCCATCGACGCTGCCACCGCTGCGGCGGATCGCGCGCTGTTCCCCGGCTTCCGGCCCTTCCGCCAGGCGGTCAATGGGGTCGAGATCGCCGGCGTGATCGGCGGCAGCGGCCCGCCGCTGCTGTTGCTGCATGGGCATCCGCAAAGCCACGTGATCTGGCACAAGGTGGCGCGCGAGCTGGTGCGCGACTACACCGTCGTCGCCACGGACCTGCGCGGCTATGGCGCGTCGTCCAAGCCGGCCGGCAGCGCCTCGCACGTGGAATACAGCAAGCGCGCGATGGCGCAGGACCAGGTGGACGTGATGCGCGCGCTGGGCTTCGAGCGCTTCCAGTTGTGCGCGCACGATCGCGGCGCGCGCGTGGCGCACCGCCTGTGCGTCGACCACCCCGAGCGCGTCGAGCGCGCCATGCTGCTCGACATCGCCCCCACGCTGGCGATGTACGAGCAGACCGACATGGCCTTCGCCTCGGCGTATTGGCACTGGTTCTTCCTGATCCAGCCGTCGCCGTTTCCCGAGACGCTCATCAATGCCACGCCGGATTTCTACATCGGCAAGCTGATGGGGTTGCGGCACGCGGGGTTGGAGCCGTTCGCGCCCGAGGCGATGGCCGCCTACGCCGCCGCCATGCGCGAGCCGGCCTGCGTGCATGCAATGTGCGAGGACTACCGCGCGGCGGCCACCATCGACCTGGAGCACGATCGCACGGATCGCACAGCAGGCCGGCGCATCACGGCGCCGCTGCGTGTGCTGTGGGGCGAGCATGGCGTGATCCAGCGGTGCTTCCAGCCACTGGCGCTGTGGCAGGCCGTGGCGGGGGACGTGAGCGGTGGCACGGTGCCGTGTGGGCATTACGTGCCGGAGGAGGCGCCTGCTGCTTTGCTTGCGGAGATGCGGGCGTTTTTTGCTTGAGGCGGGAGACTCAAGCCTCCGCCCACTCCCGCAACAGGTTGTGATACGTCCCCGTCAGCGCAATGACGGAGGGGTCTTCCTGCCCCAGCAACCCCATTAGCCGCTGCAGTTCCAAATCCATCTGGAACAGCAGCGTGCGATGCGCATCGCTGCGCACCATGCTCTGCAGCCAGAAGAACGAACACACCCGCGCGCCGCGCGTGATGGGCGTGACGCGGTGCAGGCTGCTACTCGGGTACAGCACCATGTCGCCGGCCGCGAGCTTGACTCGGTGTTCGCCGAAGGTGTCGTCGATGACGAGTTCGCCGCCGTCGTAATCTTCGGGCGCGGTCAGGAACAGCGTGCACGACAGGTCGCTGCGGATGCGGAAGTCGGTGCCGCGCAGATGCCGCACGGCGTTGTCGACGTGGTTGCCGAAGGTCTGGCCGCCGGCGTAGCGGTTGAACAGCGGCGGGAACACCTTGAGCGGCAGCGCGGCGGAGAAGAACAGCGTGTTGGCGGCCAAGGCATCCTGGATGAAGGTCCCGACCTCGCGCGCGGCGGGCGAGCCTTCCGGCAACTGCATGTTGTGCTTCACCTGCCCTGACTGGGCGCCGGCAGTGACCTTGCCGTCCACCCACTCGGCGGCGTCGATGACGGTGCGGCAGTGCGCGACCTGGTCGCGGGTCAGGACGGCGGGAATCTTCAGCAGCATGGGAGATCGGTTTCGAGCAGGCCGGCCAGCGTGCGCAGGCGCGCATCGGGATGGCCAGCGAGAAAGTCGTGGGCCTTTGCGAGGAAGGCGGGGGTGG
This sequence comes from uncultured Ralstonia sp., assembly GCA_913056305.1. Taxonomy (GTDB): domain Bacteria; phylum Pseudomonadota; class Gammaproteobacteria; order Burkholderiales; family Burkholderiaceae; genus Ralstonia. The sequence goes on along the minus strand of CAJXMR010000216.1, from coordinate 1,740 downwards.
CGGTGCGGGGTACGGCCTGCATCCACGTGCGGGCGTCGTCGGCGCGGCCAGCGAGCGCAAGCAGGCGCGCCGCGTTGAACTGGCCACGGAAGTCGCCGCCCTCGGCCGCGCGCAGGTAGCAGCGCAAGGCCATCGCCGGGTCGGCGTCCACTTCCCAGCCATCCTCGTAGAAGCCGCCGAGTACGTTGACCGACTTGGCGTGCCCCTGCGCAGCGGCGGTTTGGAATAGCGCGAAGGCCTGGGCGCGGTCCTGCGGCACACCGCGTCCGAGCTGCAGGCTGGTGGCGTAGTTGTACTGGCCCCAGTCGAGCCCGGCTTCCGCTGCGCGGGCGTACCAGTGCGTGGCGGTCTTGTCGCAGGCCGGCGCGCCCCAGCCGTGCTCGTAGCAGCGGCCGAGCATGTTGGCGGCCATGGCGTGACCGGACAGCGCGGCGGTCTTGAACCAGAAGAGGGCTTCGATCGGGTCTCGCTCGACGCCCCGGCCATCCAGCAGCCACTGGCCGAGGATGGCTTGCGCTTCGGTATGCCCGCGCTGGGCGGCGCCGGCCAACCAGCGCGCCGCGCGGTCGGCCGGGCCGGTCAGCACGGCATGGATCGCGTCGACCACCGCCGCATCAGGCGCGGCAGTTGCAGCGTGCATGGACATCAGTACCGGATGCCCAGCGTCAGGATCGCCGCGCGCCCCGGCGCGATCGACGCATAGTGCGACGTGTAGGCCTGGTTGAAGTAGGTCTTATTGAACAGGTTTTGCACGTTCAGTTGCAGGCTGGTGTGCTTGTCGATGCGGTAGGCGGCCATCGCATCGAAGCGCCAGTACGCCGGCACCCACTTGTTGGTGGCCTGGCTGCCCCACACCTTCGACACGTAGTACGCGCCGCCGCCCAGCGTCCACTTCGGCGTGGGCTGGTAGGTCGTCCACAGGCTGAAGCTGTTCTTGGGCGTGTTGGGGAATTCCTGGCCGTTGGTCATGCCGAACGCCGCACCCGCGCCGCCGTTGTTGCGCAGCTCGCTCTTCAAATACGTGTATCCGCCGAACACCTGCCACTGGTTGGTGAGGGCGCCCGACCAGCCGAGCTCGAAGCCGTCGACGCGCTTGTCGCCGGCCATGGCGGCAAAGCCGCCGGGCAGGATGATGCGCGCGTTGGTGGTCTCGATGCGGAAGATGGCGGCGGTGAGCGCCAGCTTGTTGTCGAGCACGTTCCACTTGGTGCCGAGTTCGTAGGCGCGGTTCTTCTCCGGCGCGAGCACGTTGCCGTTGTTGCCGGAGCGGTCCGGCGTGAGCCCGTTCGGGTCCTGCCCCTGGCCCGCCATCGAACCCGACGGCGTGGACGACGTGCCGTACGCCACGTAGATGCTGCCGTTCTGCGCGGGCTTGAAGACCAGGCCGAACTGGTAGTTCAGCAGGTTGTCGTCACGCGAGAACGAGGTGCGCACGCCCTTGGCGTCTGCCGAGGTGGTGGCCGACGCCGAGTAGCGGTCGTAGCGCAGGCCGCCGTTGATCTGCCAGCGCGGCGACAGCTCGATGGTGTCGAACACGTAGGCCGACTGCGTGCGCACCGTCGTCTCGGCCGGGTTGTTGGCGCGCGCGATGCTGCCGGCCAACGGGTCGTTCGGGTTCGGGCTGAACAGGCTCGTGCAGTTGTAGCCGCCCGCCGCGCCGGTGCCGTTCGGGCAGCGGTTGCTGCCGGCGGCGACGTTGTAGGTGTCGTTGCTGCTGCGCTCGCGCGAGAACTCCAGGCC
>CAJXMR010000215.1 GCA_913056305.1 uncultured Ralstonia sp. | reverse complement strand
TTGATCTGCCGTGATCGAGATGGCGGTTGATGACACGACTGCTTGTTCTACCCCGTTTCCGCAAGATAACTAGATTTATCCGTCTTTGGTTTTCCCAAGCAACACATAAATGGCTTTTCTAACGTTAGGTATGTGCGTAAGATAGGCTGAAATGCGCCTCCGGAAACTGCCATGCCCCGCCTCGCCGCCACCCCCGACCAGATCCGCGCCACCGTGCTGGCCATGCTCACCGAGGCCGGCGACGCGGCGCCGCCCACGGCCGCACGCTTTCGCCGCGTGGTGTCGGTGCGCAAGCTGCGTGACCGCCTGGGCGGCGGTGACCCTGCAACGCTGTCGCGTACGCTCAACGCGATCGAGGCCGAGGTGGTGCGCTCGGGCCTGGCCGACCTCGCCCTGCCCGAGATTCCGGTCGAGATCGCCGAAGCGATGCGCGCGCTGTGGCAGGCCGCGGTCGCGGTGCAGCTCGACGACGTGGTGCGCCTGAAGCGCGAGGCGCAAGCCACAGCCGACACCGCCGAGGCCGCCCGCGCCGAGGCCGAACTGCGGGTCGAGCTGCTGCGGGCCGAACTGAGCGAGGTGCGCGGCCAGCTCGCCGCGCGCGACACCGCGCTGGCCGTAGCGTGCGCCGCCCAGGCGGCGGCGTGCGCGCGCGCCGATGAGCAAGCCGCACGCCGGGGCGAGCTCGAGGCGGCGCTGGCGACCGCCCAGGAGCGCGCCACGGCGGGCGAGCGCACCCACACCGAGGCGATCGCCACCACCCAGGCGCGCTACGAGGCGCTGTCGAAGCAGCTCCTGCAGGAAACCGCGCACCAGCGCGACGCGGTGCGGGCCGAGCGCGCGCAACTGGCCTCCCAACTCAAATTCGCCGAGCGGCGCATCGCCGCGCTGGAAGACGAGCGCGCACGACTCGACGCCGACCTGGCCAGCGAGCGGGCCGCGCGCCAGACCGCCGCGGGCGAGGCGAGCGCACTCAAGGCCGTCACCGCCAGCCAGCGCGCCCAGCTCGACGAGCTGCTGCGTGCGACCCTGGCCGCGGCGCCACCAGCGGCCAAGACGCGCGTGCCCAGATCGACGGGCAAGGCGGCCGCCAAGCGGACCGCCCAGTCATGAAGCCGGCCGACTGGATCGATACGGGCGCGGTGCCGCCGCGCCCACTGCCGGCCACCGTCGCGGCGGCCCTCGCCTACCTGGCGGAGGCACTCGGGCACCCGGTCTACGCGCACTGGACGCTGGCGCGCGTCAAGCGCCGCTATGGCTCGCTGGCCGACGCCAAGGCCGCGCAGCCGACCGTGCTCAAGCTGCTGCTGGCGCACGATGGGGCAGTCGAATACTGGGAGCGCGGGCGCCTGCGCACGGTGACGGCGGATCTGGCGCCCCGCCCGGAGACGGTCCTCGCGCGGCTGCTGCACACGCACCGGCGCCGCATCCGGTCCACCGCCGCCTTAGCGAGCGAAGCAACGGTGCCGACCGCCGCGGAAGCGAGGGGAGCTGTCGCGGCGAACCCGTGGCTGGCCGCTTACGGCCCTGCTGACCACGCGTGGCTCACGCGCGCCGGCCGCTTCGCCCAGCCGCACGCGGCGGCCAACACGCTCGGCGCCGCCGACGATGCACAGGCGCTGGCGCTCTTCCTGCGCGACCGAACCGGGCGCTCGCCCCACACGTTGCGCGCCTATGGCGCCGAACTGCGCCGCCTGATGCGCTGGTGCGGCGCGCACGAGCTTGGGCCGCTCTCGGACCTCACGCGCCAGCGGTTGCTCGGCTACCGGCACGCGCTGCAGCACGGGGAGACCGGCAGGGAGGACGCCGCGCCGCCCTTGTCAGAAGCGACCCGCACGCGCGCGCTGGCGGTGGTGGCAAGCCTCTACGGCTACTGGTACGACACCGGCTACTTGCATGCCAATCCGGCCGCGGGCCTGTCCGCCGGCAGCCGCACCCGGGCCGGCTTCGCGCCGACGCGGCTGATCCCGCCAGCGCTGCTGGCCGCGTGCGATGCCTGGCTTGAGGCGCCGGAGTTTGCCGCCGCCAACACGACCAACACGCTGGCGGCGCAGCGGCGGCGCGCGATTTGGGCGCTGTATCGTTACGCCGGCGTGCGCCTGGCGGAACTGGCCTGGTCGACAGAGATCGCACTGCCCCGCCTGGAGGCCGAGGCGCCCGGGCGGTGGACGCTCTATGTCTGCGGCAAGGGGCGCAAGGCACGGGCCATTCCGCTGCCGGTGCCGTGCGTGACGGTATTGCGCGCCTACCGACAAGCACGCGGCCTGCCGTCCGAGCCGCCGGCGCACGAGGCGCTGCCTGTAATCCACGGCAACAAGGGCGAAGCGCTACAGTCGGCAGGCCTGTACCGGGAGGTCAAGGCGATCTTTGCGGCCGTGGCCGATGGTCTGCAGGCGCGCGAGCCGGCGCAGGCGCTCTTACTGCGCGCGGCCTCCCCGCACTGGCTGCGCCATGCCTATGCGCGCACACTGGTGGTCGACCACCAGGTGCCGCTGCCGGCCGCCCAGGCGCTGCTCGGCCACGCCTCGGTGCAGACCACGGCGGCCTATGCCAGGACCGACCTGACGCAGTTGCGGGCCTTTGTCGATGCCACGTTTGCGGATGATGGGCCGTAGCGACAGCGCGCGTTGCCTTGTCGCATCGCCACGGCGCGGGTCGCCAGTCCCAGCAACAGCAAAGCTGGGGCGGTCAGCTCGATTGACACCGCCAGGCAGGCCGCAGACTCCGAGGGCACCAGCGGCACCCGGTAGTCCTCGCGGAACAGGTCGAGGGCGGCATTCCAATTGGCCAGCTTGGCGATCGCCGAGTTCCAGAAGGTTGGCTTTTTCTCAGCCCGCACAGCACGACAGTTGCGTGACATCCTTGGCAGCCCTACATGTCCATGCCGTCCATCGATCCTGCCGCGAATGGAAGGTAGTCGCAAAAAGTCCGCCACATTTGGGCCAAATCGCTGACTTTGAAATGGTCGACGAACAAAGCTTCGCGCCTGACAGGGGCTCACACCCTCGCGGTACGTTGCGATCGCAAGTTATAGGTCACGCTGGCAACGATGATGAGGAGAATAGCCACTTGCGCGGCAATGGTTTGCACAGAGGGGTAAACGCCCAAGACATCGATACGCGGCATAGAGAGCGGCGTCACTTGCAACAGGCCAACTTTCTGCAGTGCCGCCACGCCCTTGCCAATCAGGACCACGGCAAGCACGCCAACCAAGGCGGAGCTGAACGCGAAAAATTGTCGAATCGGCAAACGCGCCGTCGATCGCAGGAGCAGAAACGCAATCACTGCCAGCACAGCAATACCGCAACCGAGTCCCGCGAGCATGTAGGCACCGTTGCCATCGGACCACAGGGCCGCGTAGAAGAGCACGGTCTCAAATACTTCCCGGTAGACCGTGACGAACGATAGCAGGAAGAGCATAAACGCCGATTTCCTGTTCAATGCCGACGACAGCTTTTCCTTCACGTACGATTGCCAGCGTCCCGCCAGACTCTTCTGGTGCATCCACATGCCGACGCCGAGTAGGACGACCGCCGCGAAGACCGCGGAGAAGCCTTCGGTCATTTCGCGACTAGCGCCGCTCAGATCAACGACGTAGGTAGCTACCGCCCACGTCAATCCACCGGCTCCCAGCGCAGTGACCCAACCCGCGTGAACGTAGGGAAGGACGTCAGTGCGATTGGCCTTCTTGAGGAACGCCAGCATGGCTACGACTACCAACAGCGCTTCAAGCCCTTCACGAAGCAGGATCGTAAAGGCGCCAAGGAAGGTCGAGAATGCGTCATTGGCGCCTGCGAGCGCTTCCTGCGCCTCGTCCAGCCTTGACTGCAGTTGCGCTGCGATGTCATGCGCGCGCTCTGCCTGGCCATTCGCGACGGCATTTCGATAGAGTCCCATCGTCTTCTCGATGTCCAGGAAGAGAGCCTGGTTCTTGGCAGCCAACGCAGGCTCAACTGGTTCGAACCCATCAAGATATGCGGACAAAGCCAGTTGCGATGCGGCCCGCGTGTCTCCCTTGTCAAGCGCAGTGACACTTTCCTTCAGCTTTTCCTTGGCGATTGAGAGACTATCGGTGGTCGATGCGGCCAGTACGTCCGGTGAGCTTCGCAGGTATGCAAGACCATCACGAGAGGTCTGTGCACCCACGAATTTAGCAAGTGCCGCCTCCGAGGTCTGGCTAAGCTTGTCGAGCGTGGGAACCGCCGCGCGCAGCCCCGGTTCAGCAGTCCAAAGCTTGGCGCCCGCCTGGCGGTCAGTATCTGAATAAGACAGCGTCGAAGCAAAATAGGCCAGAGCCCATCGGTCGTCTTCGGAGAGATGGGCAAAGCCCGGCATCGATGTTCCCTCCACGCCGCGCGTGATGATCTGTTGCAAGGCAAAGACGCTGCGTTCCTGCGCGCGCGCGTGGTCGGCCAGCGCAATCGGGGGCGGGTTGAGTTTCGCTGCGAGGGGGCCGTCCGCGTTACCGGATACGCCGTGGCAGGACGCACAATGGCTTTGATAGAGCTTCGCCCCGTTCTGCAAATCAGGCGCCTTGCTTGGTGCCATAGGAACCGGATAGGCTGTGAGGACGCCGCTGGCCAACTTCCGAGCCAGTTCGGCGACAGTTTCTGGCGAGGCCTTCGCTGCGATGGACAAACGCAATGCGCCAGCGCTCGCGTAAAGAGTTTTGAAGCGGGTCCTTAGGTACGTCGACGTTTTTCTCCATGATCGCGTAGTTAGCGTCGACAACGGGATTTCTTGTTTTGGCGGCGCCTATTGACATCGGCACGTGTATTTGACGGATGCTTTGCTCCGCGTTTTCTGCGCAAGTACCAGGCGAAGCCTATGAGCAGCGCAATCCATGTTACGAAGACGAGCGCCATTGTCGCCAGCACGTTGACTGGAAGGTCTGCAACCGACATGTTTCTCACGCGTGCCACCCATTGGGCAACACCTCACTGCGCAAGGGTTCGACTGGAGATTTCCTCGACATGTGCAAGGAGCCGACTGCACTTCGCCAAACGCTTTTTGCGCATTCACTTATACGGCTGGAATACGGTTGCGTTGCCATCCAAGCCGACCAGCAAGACGTTATAAGGCATGTGTCGATTGTCATATGCAGGGCTGTCCATACCTGGCGCGCCAATTGGCATGCTAGGGACCGCCAGTCCAATCGCGTATGGACTCTCCCGCAGCAATCGCCGAATCTCACGGGCCGGAACATGGCCATCAAGCGCATAGCCTTGAACAAGGCCGGTGTGACAGGAGGCATAGCGCGCTGGCATGCGGACTTTTTGTCTTGCCTCGACCGTGTCTTCGACGTCGTGTACAACCACTTCGAAACCGTTGTTCCGCAAATGCAAAAGCCAATCCCGGCAGCATCCACACGCTGGTGTCTTCCAGACCTCAATCTGGGTCTTGGATGCAGTCTTTTGTGCCCAAGCCAAGGCAGGCAAAAGCACCAGTCCTGCAATGACGGAACGCCTCATTGCTGAGACAGTCTTGATACCCGATAGTCTTGTCATAGTACTTATTCTCGTGCAGCCAAAATCGCCTAGGTTCCCGGCGGCGACAGCACACCAAGCCAAGCGACCGCAGCGAGAATCACTACGGCGAGTCCCGCCTCCATGCAAAGGCTTCGGCGCAGCGCTATAACCGCGTCAGAGTGGTCGCCTACGTCCAATGCCGTCTCCAGCTGTGGACTCAATCGATAGCGATTGGCCGCTGCCAAGCCCAGCATCGCTCCAAACAGGGCGAGTTTGAGCAGCAACAGACGCCCATAAAGGGAAGAGAAGAGTCCGTCAAGTGTCGGGCCTACGATCAGCCAATAGTTGAACACCCCTGTCGCGAGCAAAGTGGCGACAATCAACGTCCCAAGACGGGCAAAGCCATTGGACGTATGGCTCAGAATCTCGACCGCTTCCGTTGAGGCCGCGTGCCGCATGGAAGCCAGGAGCACAAACGCTGCTAATGCGCCGACCCATGCCCCAGCGGCCAGGACGTGGGCAATATCGGATGCAAGATGAAGATATCCCGTCGCACCATCGTGCATCGCCCCGTGCCCAGCCCAAGTGACGGTGACGAGCGCCACGGCGCCCAGGCCGGCACACAACCCAAAATGAGGTATCGGGCGTTTTGCCAACCAAGCAACGACGACCAGGCAGCTCACTAGCGCCACCAAGCGCGCAATCCAGGCCAGTCCGACCGTAGTGGTGGTCAGGATCATGCCGAAGATATGGCTAGTTAGGGCGCCATACTCGGTGGCACCGGTCATGGCTTTGGCCATCACCACGATGCTCCACAGCGACAGGAGGATGCCCAAGGCGGCAGTGGTTCCAACGGTGCAGACGTATCGACGCGCAATCGCCGATGCTCGGTGATCGGGCCGCAACGCTTGCACGCCGAACAGCGAGACACCGAACAGGATCGTCAAATCCAGATACAGCGCAAACCGCAAGGCGATATTGAGCCAATCGTCTGCCATGGTTTTACTTGACCTTAAACGAAATATTCCCCGTCATGGGGTGAGTGTCCGATGAAACTGCGCGCCATTCGACTTTGTACGTCCCGGTCATCAAGGGCTTGGCAGGCGTGATGACCATTGTCTTGGGGTCGTCGCCTGCTGAGACGTTTGCAGCAACCTTCATGGCATCTTGCCCCGACATGCCGGGCATTTCCGTCATCACCAGATTTGCCCCCGAGAATTGCGTCGAGAGACTCTCCGAGAACTTGAGCTCGATCTTTGCCGGCGCGGCTACTTCGGCTTTGTCGGCGGGCGTGGAAGACAACAGCTTGGGATGCGCAAATGCAGCCGTGCTGGCGAGAATGGCCGAGGCCGCGACAACAATGCTGGCAATGTAACGATGGTTCAACATATCAATACCTCCACTGGTGGTGAAAAAGAAAACGACTAGTACCAAACTCGCAGGCCTGCGACAAACCGAGTCTCGCCACTGCGGCCTCCATCAGCCCTGATCATATTGGCCGTGTTGCCAAACGTCTGGTACCGCTCAACGCCGATGTAAGGCGCGAATTGCCGGCTGAATTCGTAACGCAAACGCAGTCCGACGCTAGCGCTAGACAGGCCACTGCCGATCTCCAGAACCGGATCATTTTTCCCATAGAGGTTCGCCTCCACGCGCGGTTGTAGGATGAGGCGCTGGGTCAGCAGCAATTCATACTCCGTGGACAGCCGCAGCGCAGTACGACCACTGTTACCAACGTATGCCGTGGCCTGGATGTTGAACCAGTATGGCGCCAGACCTTGCACGCCAAAAGCCGCCCAGTTCCGCGCTGGACGCCCCGAGCCGACGTCGTTTCGGATCCCAAGCTGGGTGTCCCAGAACGTCGTGATCGCGTGCCCCCACAGCAACTCGGTGCGCGCCTTCTCGAGTCGACCTTTTTTCACATCGCCTTCCGCCTTCAGCACAACCTTGTTGTAAGTGCTTCCGTACCACGCTTGGGCCTCGTAAGACGCGGCGTTGGAGTTAGTCCCGCGCACCCACTCCAGGCGATCAATCAAGAACGATCCAAAATTGTGTTCATCGGCCATCATGAGCTGGCGGGTATTGCCCAGCGCGTACTTTCCAACCCCCAGTTGATATCCACCCGAGTATGCATTCGGATCCCGTGCATCAGGTGGCGGAGAGCCGCCTTGCATTTGCATCGAGCCGTGATCCATGCCCTGCATCGAGCCGTGGTCCATGCCCTGCATCGAGCCGTGGTCCATGCCCTGCATCGAGCCGTGGTCCATGC
>CAJXMR010000214.1 GCA_913056305.1 uncultured Ralstonia sp. | reverse complement strand
ACCGCGCGCGCTTCCTGGCGACGATCCCGATGGGGCGGCTCTCCACGCCGCAGGACGTGGCCAATGCCTGCCTGTACCTGGCCTCCGACGAGGCCGAGTTCATCACCGGCACGTGCCTGGAGGTGGATGGCGGGCGCTGCATATAGTCTTCACTGCGATCCCTGCCGAAGGGGCGCTTGGCGACGCGCTTTGTCGAGCGCAGAATGCGGTGGCGGTTTGTCGGGCCGAGGTTGGTGACAAGATGCGCTCGGCCTGAACTCACAACAACACAGGAGACCCGATGGCCATCACCACCCCACCGCTGGGTAGCACCAGCACGCTGCCGCCCCAATCCGCAAGCGCATTCGAAGAAGCCACGTACCGCAAGGTCAGCTGGCACCTGATTCCGTTCCTGCTGCTGTGCTACGTGGTCGCGTATCTCGACCGCGTCAACGTCGGCTTTGCCAAGCTGCAGATGCTGAACGACCTCAAGTTCAGCGAGACCATCTACGGCCTGGGCGCGGGCATCTTCTTCATCGGCTACTTCCTCTTCGAGGTGCCGAGCAACGTGATCCTGCACCGCGTGGGCGCGCGCATGTGGATTGCGCGGATCATGATCTCGTGGGGCCTCATCTCGGCGGCCATGATGTATGTGACCACGCCAGCCATGTTCTACGTGATGCGCTTCCTGCTGGGCTTGGCCGAAGCCGGCTTCTTCCCGGGCATCATCCTGTACCTGACCTACTGGTACCCCGCGCACCGGCGCGGACGCACCACCACGTTCTTCATGACGGCGGTGGCGCTCTCGGGCGTGATCGGCGGGCCGCTGTCGGGCTGGGCGATGACGACCTTTGCCGGCACCTACGGCCTGGCTGGCTGGCAATGGATGTTCCTGATCGAGGGCATTCCGTCGATCATCGTCGGCATCTTCGTCCTGCTCTATCTGGACGACCGCATTGCCCACGCCAAGTGGCTGACCGAGGACGAGAAAGCCCTGCTCGCCCGCAACATCGCCGCCGAGGAAGCCGAGAAGGAAGACCCGCCCATCGCCCGCGTCATGGCCAGCCCGCGCATGTGGCTGATGAGCCTGATCTACTTCACCTTCGTGATGGGCCTGTACGGCGTGAGCTTCTGGCTGCCGACGCTGATCAAGCAGACCGGCGTGGCCGATCCGTTCTCGGTGGGGCTGCTGACGGCCATCCCGTATGGCGCGGCTGTCATCGCCATGATCCTGGTCGCCCGCAGCGCCGACCGCCTGCGCGAGCGCCGCTGGCACATCGCGATCCCCGCCGTCGCGGGGGCGATCGGGTTGGTGCTCTCCGCCGTGTGGCACACCAACACCACGCTGGCGATGGCCGCGCTCACGCTCGGCACCATGGGCATCCTGACTACGCTGCCGCTGTTCTGGAGCCTGCCGACCGCCTTCCTGGCGGGCACCGGTGCGGCCGCCGGCATCGCGCTGATCAACTCGCTGGGCAACCTGGCCGGCTTCCTGAGCCCCTACGCCGTGGGTTGGCTCAAGGATGCCACCAAGAGCACCGATTCCGGCATGTACATGCTGGCCGCCTCGATGGTGCTGGGGGCGCTGCTGACGCTGTCGGTGCCGGCGCGGATGGTGAACAAATAGGCCCGGGCGCCGTGTCCGCCGATGTGCCACACGGCGCCGATCCTTTCGACGACCTTTGCTTCATGCGGACGTTGGGAAGCGCGATATTGCGAACCATTCTCAACAAAAGTACGCTGATCGCTTCTTGACCCGGAGGAGATTCCGATGCTGAAACTGACCCTGGCCACCGTGGCCACCCTCGCCGCCGTGTGCTCCACCAGCGCGTTCGCCAGCGCCAAGTGCACCGCGCACCCGAAGAACGAATGGATGCCGGCGGCCGATGCCCAGGCCAAGCTCAAGGCCGAGGGCTACGCCATCAAGATCTTCAAGGTGAGCGGCAACTGCTACGAGATCTACGGCACCAACAAGGACGGCAAGAAAGTCGAGATCTACTACGACACCAAGACGCTGGACGTCGTGAAGTCCGAGATCGAGAAGTAGTCCTTTCCCCTCGCCTTGCCCGCACCACGTCCATGAATTCGCCTGACGCCCGCGTCCTGGTGTGGGACAGGGTCGTGCGCCTGACGCACTGGGGTGTCGCGTCGCTGGTCTTATGGGACTTGGTGGAAGACTCCGGCGGCCCGCTGCATCGCAGCCTCGGCTATGTGGCGGTGGCGCTGGTGGCGGTGCGCCTCGCGTGGGGCGTGGTCGGTAGCGATGCCGCGCGCTTCCGCACCTGGGTGCCGCGCCCTTCGGACGTGATGCGCTACATCAAGGCGCTGCGCTCAGGCAACGCACCGCGCTACCTCAGCCACAACCCGGCCGGCGCGCTGGTGATGTTGGCCATGTGGGCGCTCATCCTCGGGTTGGGTGTGACGGGGTGGCTGTCACGGCTCGATGCGTTCTGGGGCGAGGACTGGCCAATCCAGCTGCACGGCCTGCTGGCGGATGCGCTGATGGCGCTGGTCATCCTGCACGTGGCGGCGGCCATGGCAATGAGCGTGCTCCACAAGGAAAACCTCATCCGCGCCATGATCACCGGCAGGAAGCGGCGCGAGTAGCGCAGCGCCTCCCTGGGGTTCTTACTTGACCGCCAGCAACGCGCTCTGCCGATAGTGGCGTTGCGCGCCTTCCATCCGCTCGGTCTGCTCATACAGCTGCGCCAGCGCCAGATGCGCTTGCGCGCGCAGGCTGCCGTGGTGCTCGGCATCCGCGTACTTGAGCGCCGATTCCAGGCTCGCCTGCGCCTTGCCCCATAGCTGCTCCTTGAAGCACAGCATGCCCAGCGTGTAGAACAGGTCCGCATCGACCGGATGCTGGGCGAGCCATTTCTCGGCCTGCTGGATCAGCGGCAGCGCGCGGCCCGCCACAGCGCAATCGGCATAGCGGCGGATCAGGCGGCCGTCCCAATGCGCCTTCAGGCCCTCCTCGACGATGCGCTTGGCGTCGTCCGGGCGGCTCAGTTGCGAAAAGTACAGCGCGGCCTGCGAGGCGATGCGGGGCGAGCGACGCTCCTCGGTGGTCAGCTCGCGCCAGAGGTCGTTGAGGGCATCGGCGTCATGGCGGCGCTCCTGCAGCAGCGTCTCGCAGGCCATCTGCTTCATGCGCGCGGCCAGCACGGGGTGGATGGCGTTGCGCTTTTCCAGCGCGCGCGTCAGGCGCAGCACCTCGCTCCAGTTCTTCAGGTGCTGATGCGCACGCAAGGCAATGCGCTGCGCTTGAATCTGCCGCGCACCCTGCGATTGCAGCTGCGCGATCTTCTCCAGCGCGCCTTCGGCATCGCGCGCGTCGACCAGCAGTTCGGCCATCGACACCAGCTTGGCCTGTTCGCGATCGGGCGAGGCCACCTCGGCCATCCATGCGTCACGGCGTTCGGTTTCCTGCATGCGGTGGGCGGCACGCGCGCCGATCAGCGCGGCGGTTTCGCGCTGCGCATCCCACACCTGCGCTTCGCGCGCCAGGCGCTCGGCGCGGCCGAAGCGGCCGGCGAACAGGCTTTCCATCGCCTCGCGCAGCGCGGCCGAGGCCCGCAGGATGCGCGTGCGCTCGCGGTACGCCGCCGCACGCGCCGGCATGCCGGTCACATGGTGAAACAACCGCAACACCACGTGCAGCACGACGAAGATCGCCAACAGCGCGGCCAGCACAAAATTGAGCGACATCTCCACCCGGTACGGCGGGTAGAACAGCACGACGTTGCTCAGGTTGAGTTCAGTGAACAGCGCCAGCCCGACGGCGGCGGCAAACAGCAGCGCGACCCAGAATACCCAGCGCATGGTCACTCCTTGCCCTGGCCGCGCACGGCAGCGAGGCTATCGGCCAGCGTCGGGACTTCCAGCGTGCCGACACTGGCGCGCACCTGCTGCAGCAGGTTCTGCACCGCGGCCACGCGCGGCGACTGCGTATCGAAGTAGCGCGTGAGCAGCGTATCGGCGCGGCCCAGGTCGGCGCGGAACACGGCGTCGTTGCGCGAGAGCAGCGCCAGGCGCGCATTCATCAGCCGCAGCTTGAGGTTCTCGCGCAGGAACCACGCCTGGTCTGGTGACAGCAGCAGCGCCTCGGTCTTGTCGACGCGGCGCACCTGCACGATCTGGCCCAGCTCGACGCGCACGTCATTCCACAGGCGGCCCCACCAGGCGCGCACGCCTGCCGACCAGCCGGTATCGGCCGGCGTCGTGGCTGCCGGCGCCGCGCCCGGTGCGTTGGCCTTGGCCTTGCCCGGCTTGGGCGCGGCATGGCTGCGGGGTACCTGAGCAGCGGCCTGGGCTGCCTGCTCGGCCTCCAGCGGCTGCGCCGACGACACCAGCGGCAACGTATCGATACCGTTGATGGCGTCATCCAGACGGATGGCCGCGCCCGACAGGTCGATGGCCGGCATTGCCTTGATTTTGGCGATGTCGCGCGCAACAGCGCGGCGCATCGCGTTGAACTGCGGCTTGTTGAGCGCGGCGAGGCGTGCGTCGGTCGCCTGCAGCACGGCCAGCGCGGCGCTCACATTGCCCGTCAGCTGAAGCTGCTCCGCCGCGACTTCAAGCGAGCGCTCGATCTCGGCGCGCTGCCAGTCGTCGCGATTGCGCAGCAGGTCCTGGCTGGCTTGCTCGAGCACGGCCTGGCGGTCGCGCGTCTCGGTGGTGCGGGCATCCAGCGCGCCAAATTTCTGCTGCAGCTGGGCAAAGGCGTCCTGGTCGGCGCGCGATAGCGAGCGCATGTCCTGCGCCAGCGTTTCGTTCTGCTGGGCGCGCTGGCGCACCTCGCGGGCCAGACGCTCGTTGCGGACTTGCAGCACCGCCACCGCCGCCACAACCACGATCAGTGCGGCCCAGATCAGCCAGCCGCCGCGTCGCGGCGCCTGGCTGCCGGGCATGGCTGGGGCGAATGACGAAGGCGCGGCAGGCGCTGGCGCCGAACTCGGCTGGGCCGCTGCCGGCGCGGAAGCGGGAGTGGACGAGGAAACGGGAGTCTGCGTCACGGTGGGTGCAGGAGAAATCGGTTTGGATTCGGTCGAGGCCGCGGCCGGCGGCGCGACGGTGGGCGACGGCGTCGCGACGGGCACTGCCGGCATCGGCCCCGCCCAGGCGAGCACGCCTGCGAGCAGGCGATCGTCACCGGCGCCAGTGAGCGTCACGTCGCGAAACCCCAGCGACTGCGCCTGCTCGACGATGCGGGCATGCGGCGCGAAGCACGGCGCGGCATGCAGCGTGTCCACCTCGGCGGCCGACAGGTTGGCGCGCGCCAGCGTATCGAGATTGCGCACGGCCTCGGAACTGGTGAGTGTCCAGGCGTGGCGGCCGGCCAGGACGGCACGCAGGCCCATCCAGGCAGCCGCATCGGGCGCGGGCACGCTGCGGCGGTAGGCTTCAACCGCGCGCACCGAGGCACCGGCTTCGCGCAGTTGATCGGCGAGCCATTCGCGGCCACCGTTGCCGCGCACGATCAGAACCTCGCGGCCATGCAGCGACGGCACGTCGAGCCGCGCATACAAGGCTTCGGAGTCCTGGCGCGCGTCGTCGGCGTGGGTGTCGGGCTGGATCACGTGATAGGCGGGTGCGGCCACACCGTGCGTTGCCAGGGCCTGCGCACTGGCGGGGCCGACCACCGCCACCGGCACCTCTTGCGGCCAGCGGAAACCCTCCGGCATGGCGGCAAAGGCCTGCTGCACGGCATTGGGGCTGACGAACACCGCCAGCGCGTAGCGCGTGGGATCGGCCAGCGCGGCACGCAGGTCATCGAGGTTGGGCGTGGGCGCGATGTCCAGCAGTGGGAACTGGTGCGTGCGCAGCCCGTGCCGCTCCAGCGCGGCGACCAGCATGGGCGCCTGCGCACGCGGCCGCGTCACGACCACCACAGGCGCGTTGGAAGCATGCTGGGAGGCGGCGGGCGGCGCGCTGGATGAGGGTGGCAAGCGGTCGTCCATGGGGCCAGCGTATCGGGGTCAGGTAGCGGGCGGCGTGTCGACCACCAGCGCGGCGAGGATCTCGCGTGCGCCGCCATCGAGCATCTGCTGGGCGACGCGCACGCCCAGGGCGTCGGCGTCGCCCAGCGTGGTGGGCGTCGCTTCGCCCTCGGCGGCAAGCTTGCGACTGCCATCGGGCAAAGCGACGAACGTGCGCAGGCGCAGTGCGCCGGCATCCGTCCACTGCGCGAACGCGGCCAGCGGCACCTGGCATGAGCCGCCCAGGATGCGCGAGACCGCGCGCTCGGCGGTCACGGCCAGCGCGGTGGGCGCGTGGTGCAGCGGTGCGAGCCAGGCCTGCACGTCATGGCGATCCGCGCGAATCTCGATGCCCAGCGCCCCCTGCCCAGCGGCCGGCAGCGACTCCTCTTGCGCGATGGTCGAGCGGATGCGGCTGGCCAGCCCCAGGCGCTTGAGCCCAGCGGCGGCGAGGATGATGGCGGCGTAGTCGCCCCGGCGGAAGGCGTCAATCAACGCCTCCACGATTGCGTCGATTTTTTTCTCTTCCGGCGCGCCCGCCGCCGGCAGTGCCACTCCCAGCGTCAACGCCCCGAGAAGAAAAAATGCCACCCAACCTTGTCGGTGTTTCACCACGAGACCTCCTAGCATCCCTTTAGCTTCGGCTCTACAATAGTCTGCGCTGCCAACGCCCGCAACTGCGGGGATGGTATTGTTGTCCCATGAAAATCCTGGTCCTCAACTGCGGCAGCTCTTCGGTCAAGTTTCAGTTCATCGAAACCGACCTGGAGCGCATTGACCGCAACCAAGACCGGCTGCTCGCCCGCGGCCAAGTAGAAAGAATTGGCACCCACGAGGCCGTGGTCTCGTGCCAAGCGGACGCGCGCACTGTCCGCGACGTGGGCGTTGACATCCTCGATCATCACGCCGCCATCGCCAAAGTGCTTTCCCTGCTCCAGCGCGTCGGCGCGCTCGCCGACCCCAAGGAGATTGAGGCCGTCGGCCACCGCGTGGTGCACGGCGGTGTGTTCCACAACTCGCAGCGCATCACCCCGGAGGTGTTGCGCAAAATCGAAGACGCCAGCGAGTTGGCCCCGCTGCACAATCCTCACAACCTGAACGGGTATCACATCTGCACCCAGCTTTTCCCCGACCGGCCGCAGGTGGCCGTCTTCGACACCGCCTTCCACCAATCCATGCCCACCCGCGCTTTCCTCTACGCGCTGCCCTACGACTACTTCCGCCGCCACCGCATCCGCCGCTACGGCTTCCACGGCACCTCGCACCGCTACGTCGCCTACCGCTTCAGCCAGTTGACCGGCCTCTCCCGCGCCGACACCAACCTCATCACCTGCCACCTCGGCAACGGCTGTTCGGTGACCGCCATCCAGTTCGGCCGCTCGGTAGACACCTCGATGGGTTTCACGCCGCTGGAAGGGTTGGTGATGGGCACGCGCGCCGGCGACGTCGATCCCTCCATTCTGCTTCACCTGATGGCCAAGCAGGAGATGAGCAGCCACGAAGTCGCCACCCTGCTCAACCGCCACAGCGGCCTCTACGGCATCAGCGGTGAGAGCAACGACATGCGCGAGCTATTGGAAAGCAGCCACCAGGGGCACGAGCGCGCCCGCATCGCCATTGACGTGTTTTGCTACCGTCTGCGGAAATACATCGGCGCCTACACCGCCGTGCTCGGCCACGTACACGCGCTGATTTTCACTGGAGGAATCGGCGAGAACGCTCCCCATGTCCGCGAATTGGCCTGCCAAAACCTGGGAGAGATGGGTTACGAACTCGATCCCCAGGAGAACAACCGCGCCGTGGGT
>CAJXMR010000213.1 GCA_913056305.1 uncultured Ralstonia sp. | reverse complement strand
GTCATGAACGAGAAGATCACCAAGGCCGTGTTTCCCGTGGCGGGGCTCGGTACACGCTTTCTACCCGCCACCAAGGCCAGTCCGAAGGAAATGCTGCCGATCGTCGACAAGCCGCTGATCCAATACGCGGTGGAAGAGGCGGCGGCTGCAGGCATCACGGAGATGATCTTCATCACCGGGCGCGCCAAGCGCGCGATCGAAGACCACTTCGACAAGGCCTATGAGCTGGAATCGGAGCTGGCGGTCAAAAACAAGCAGGCCTTGCTGGAGATGGTGCAATCGATCAAGCCGCCCGGCGTCGAATGCTTCTACGTGCGCCAACCTGAGACGCTGGGCCTGGGCCATGCCGTGCTGTGTGCGCAGAAACTGGTACGCGACGAGCCCTTCGCCGTGATCCTGGCGGACGATCTGCTGGACCACGAGCCGGCCGTCATGCGGCAGATGACCGAACTTTACGATCACTATCGCTGTTCGATCGTCGGTGTCGAGACGATCGCACCGCACGCGTCGCGTTCCTATGGCGTCGTGGCCGGTCGGGAATGGGACGACCGCCTGGTCAAGCTCGACGGCATTGTCGAGAAGCCCGCGCCGGAAGACGCGCCATCCAATCTGGGCGTGGTCGGGCGCTACATCCTCACGCCGCGCATCTTCGACCACCTGCGCCACCTCAAGCCGGGCGCCGGCGGCGAGCTGCAGCTGACCGATGCCATCCAGAGCCTGCTGGCCGAGGAGCAGATCCTGGCTTACCGCTACCGGGGCCAGCGCTTCGACTGCGGCAGCAAGCTCGGCTACCTGCAGGCCACCGTGGAATTCGCGCTACGCCATCCGGAAGTGCGCGCTGACTTTGAGGCCTATCTGTATGAGCGCCTTGGCGCCCTGCCCATGCAGGAGGGGGCGGCGGCCGACGCTGATCCATTGGTTCGCGACACCATGCCGCTGGACGTCGCCGCCTGACCTTCAACCCCCATCGGTCGTGCGGGTTTTCGCACAACCCGCGCGGCCGATTCCGGAAAACCGCACACTTCTTCTGTTTCCCGCAGATTCGGTTGTCTCCCGCAAAGCCCCAAGCCACGGGCGTTTGCGGCGCATCGCTGCGCCCGCAGCGTGCATGGAATGCTTCTTGAGTAAGAGCACCCACCCATAAACCGGCGGGCTCTCGACAGCGCCGCCGACAACGCTCCAAGGAGACACCATGCATCAGCCCCAGGCCGACGCGGTCCCGGGCGCGCTCGCGCCCACGCAATCCACGCACGAAACCTCCAGCGACGTCCGCCGTCGTCTGCGTTCCATCTTCTCCGGCTCGGTCGGCAACCTCGTCGAGTGGTACGACTGGTACGTGTATTCGGCGTTTGCGCTGTATTTCGCCAAATCGTTCTTCCCCAAGGGTGACCAGACCGCCCAGCTGCTGAACACCGCGGCCGTGTTCGCGGTCGGCTTCCTGGCGCGTCCGGTGGGCGGCTGGCTGATGGGCATCTATGCCGACCGCTACGGCCGCAAGCGCGCGCTGCTGGTGTCGGTTGTGCTGATGTGCCTGGGTTCGCTGATCATCGCGCTCACGCCGAGCTACGCGACCATCGGCGTCGCGGCACCGGTGCTGCTGGTGCTGGCGCGCCTGCTGCAAGGCCTGTCGGTGGGCGGGGAGTACGGCACCTCGGCCACCTACCTGAGCGAGGTCGCCAACAAGGAGAACCGCGGTTTTTATTCGAGCTTCCAGTACGTCACGCTCATCGCCGGGCAACTGGTGGCGCTGGCGCTGCTGATCGTGCTGCAGCAGTTCGTGCTGTCGCCCGCCGAGCTGGAAGCCTGGGGCTGGCGCATTCCGTTCTTCATCGGCGCGCTGTGCGCACTGGTGGCGATGCGCCTGCGTTCGAGCATGGAGGAGACGCAGTCCTTCACCGCGACCACGATGGAGAAGAAGAAGCGCGGCACGCTGGCCGAGCTTGCCAAGCATCCGCGCGCGGTGGCGACCGTCGTGGGCCTGACGCTGGGCGGCACGGTGGCGTTCTACACGTACTCGATCTACATGCAGAAGTTCCTCGCCAACACGGTGGGCCTGTCGAAGGACCAGGCGACGCTGGTGTCCGGCGCCACGCTGCTGCTGTTTGCCATGCTGCAGCCGATCGTGGGCGGGCTGTCCGACCGCATCGGCCGTCGCCCGATCCTGATCGCGTTCGGCGTGTTGGGTACGCTCTTTACCGTGCCCATCATGACCGGCATCAGCCAGACCACCAGCCCGTGGACGGCGTTCTTCCTGATCATGGCCGCGCTGGTGATCGTCTCGGGCTACACGTCGATCAACGCGGTGGTCAAGGCCGAGCTGTTCCCGGTGGAAGTGCGTGCGCTGGGCGTGGGCCTGCCGTATGCGCTCACGGTGTCGATCTTCGGCGGCACCGCCGAGTACATCGCGCTGTGGCTCAAGCAGGCCGGCCACGAGTCGCTGTTCTATTGGTATGTGACGGGCACGATCTTGCTATCGCTGTTGGTGTACGTGTTCATGCGCGATACTCGCAAGCACTCGCGAATTGAGCATTGATGGAACACTGATCCATGTCTCACCCCGATGGCCACGCCGACACCGCGCATCCCGCACACGGGCGCGGCTGGCGGCTGGCCGTCGCGCTGGCGATGGCGGCGTGCTGCGCGGCGGCAGGGGGGGGCGCGTATGCCATCGCCCTGCAGCGCTACGTCGCCACGCGCGTTGAAGAGGCTGGCCAGCGCACCACCTTCTACGCGCAGAACCTGCGCAGTACGCTGGCGCGCTATGAATCACTGCCGCGCCTGGCCGCACTCGAACACGTGCTGCACGTCGCCCTGCAGGCGCCGCGCCAGCAGCCGGATGCGGCGCTGCGGGGTGCAGCCAACGCCTACCTAAAGCAGGTCCAGAACGCCGCCGACCTGACCGCCGTCTACCTGATGGACGCCACGGGCCAGACGCTCGCGGCCAGCAACTGGGACCTGCCGTCGTCCTTCATCGGCCAGAACTACGCCTTCCGCCCGTACTTTGAAGACGCCATGCGCGAAGGCCTCGGCCGCTTCTACGGCGTGGGCAACACCACCGGCGAGACCGGCTACTTCCTCGCCGCGCCCGTGCGCGAAGGCAGTCCCGACCATCGGCCGATCGGCGCGGTGGCCGTCAAGATCAACCTCGATTCGTTTGAAGCGACGCTCTCGCGCAGCGGCGATACGGTGCTGCTGGTCGATCGCCATGGGGTGATCTTCCTGTCGTCGGTGCCCGAGTGGAAGTACCGCACGCTCGGCACGCTCAGCGTCGAACAGCGCGCCGCGCTCGATGCGACGCGCCAATACGCCCCGCACACCCTCACGCCGCTCGACGCGCAGGGCGAAAGCGTACCCGTTTCTGCGGACCATGCTCCGCAGACCGTGCGCGTGGCACTGCCCGGTAAATCGGTGTCGACGCTGCGTGCGCAGTACCGGCCGGTCGGCCTGCTCGGCTGGCAGGTGGCCGTGCTGATCGACCCGCGCGACGAGCAGCGCACCGCCCTGGTGGCCGGCGCCAGCGCCGCGTTTGCAATGGCGCTGGCGTTTGCCGTGCTGGTCGCGCTGCGCCTGCGCACGCGCCGCCGTGAGGAACAGCGCCGCGCCCGCGACGCCCTGCGCGAAGTCCAGCGCGATCTCGAAGCCCGGATCGCCCAGCGCACCGCCGAGCTGACCTCCGCCAACGCCGCGCTCGCCGGCAAGGTGGAAGCGCTCGACGCCGCGCAGCGCATCCTGCGCGAGACGCGCGACGCCGCCGTGCAGGCCGGCAAGCTGGCCGTGCTGGGCCAGATGGCCGCCGGCATCACGCACGAACTTAATCAACCGCTGACTGCGCTGACCACGCTGTCCGACAACGCCAACCAGCTCGCCGAGCGCGGCCGCATCGACGAGGTGCGCAGCAACCTCACGCACATCAGCCGGCTGGCCGAACGCATGGGCCGCATCGTCTCGCACATCAAGGCGTTCTCGCGCAAGGGTGATGCGGCGCGCGCGGCAGTGTCGGTGGACGAGGCCATCCGCCAGGCGCTGATGCTGGTGGAATCGCGCCGTCGCCAGGTGGGCGTGACCGTGGTGGCCGCGCCTGTTCCGGCCGACTTGGCGGTCTGGGCCAATGCCGTGCGGCTGGAGCAGGTGCTGGTCAACCTGATCCGCAACGCCATCGACGCGACGGCCGAGGCGCCGCAGTCTGCCTCTGCCGCCGTGCATGTCGGCGTGGAACCCGACGAGAAGTGGGTACGCATCACCGTGCGCGACTTCGGCGCGGGCATTCCGGCTGACGTGCTGCCGCGCCTGTTCGAGCCGTTCTTTACCACCAAGGACGAAGGGCAGGGCCTGGGCCTTGGGCTGGCGATTTCGCTGGCGATCGTCGAAGATTTCGGCGGACGGCTCACGGGCCACAATGCCCAGGACGGCAACGGCGGCGCCCAATTCATCATCGAGCTGGAACGCGTGGTGAAGCCGCACTAGTGAAACCGCATGCCTGACAACGTCTCTCCCGACCTGACCACCACCATCGACCACGCGCCCGTCTTCCTGATCGAAGACGACGACGTGGTGCGCCTGGGCTGCGAGCAAGCGCTCACCCTGGCGGATGTGCCCGTGCAATCCTTTGCCGATGCGGAGAGCGCGCTGGCCGCGCTCGCCACGCAGACGCCCGCCGTGGTCGTGACCGACGTGCGCCTGCCCGGCCGCGACGGCCTGGCCGTGCTGCGCGAGATGCTGCAGCATGACCGCCAGCTGCCCGTGATCCTCATCACCGGCCACGGCGACGTGACCATGGCCGTGGCCGCCATGCGCGCCGGCGCGTACGATTTCATGGAGAAGCCGTTCCACTCCGAGCGCCTGGTCGACGTGGTACGGCGTGCGGTGGAGAAGCGCAGGCTCACTTCCGAAAACCTGCGTCTGCGCGAGGCGCTGCAGGGTCGCCAGGCCTATCCCCTGATCGGCCAGAGCCCGGCCATGCAGAACGTGCGTCGGCTCATCACCGCGCTGGCGCCGACGGACGCCGACATCCTCGTCATCGGCGAGACCGGCTCCGGCAAGGAGGTGCTCGCGCGCGCCATCCATGAGGGCAGCCGGCGGCGCGGGCCGTTCGTCGCACTCAACTGCGCGGCGCTGCCGGAATCCGTGTTCGAGAGCGAGATGTTCGGCCACGAGGCCGGCGCGTTTACCGGCGCCAACCGCCGCCGCATCGGCAAGATGGAATACGCCAACGGCGGCACGCTGTTCCTGGACGAGATCGAATCGATGCCGCTAGCGCTGCAGGCCAAGCTGTTGCGTGCGTTGCAGGAGCGCAGCATCGAGCGGCTGGGCAGCAACGCGAGCGTGCCGGTCGATTGCCGCGTGGTGGCGGCGGCCAAGGTGGATTTGAAGGAAGCGTCCGATCGGGGAGCGTTCCGTGCGGACCTGTACTACCGGCTCAACGTCGTCTCGATCGACCTGCCACCGCTGCGCCAGCGCGCCGAAGACATCCCGCTGCTGATGGCCTACTTCCTGCAGCAGGCCGCGCTGCGCTACGACCGGCCCGTGCCGGACTGGTCTGCGCAGGACATGATGCGCTGGCAGCACCACGACTGGCCCGGCAATGTACGCGAGCTGAAGAACGTGGCCGAGCGCTTCTGCCTGGGATTGGACGATGGGCTGGTTGCATCTGAAGCGAGCCAGCACTCACTGGCTGGCCGCATGATGGCGGTCGAGCGCGCCACCATCGAAGAGGCATTGCGCGCCACCGAGGGCAATGTCGCCCGCGCGGCCGAGCTGCTGGCCGTGCCGCGCAAGACGCTGTACGACAAGCTCAACCGGCACGGCATCGTGCCGGAGCGCTTCCGCACCAACTAGTCCTCAAGGCGTCGTTACCGCAGCGACGATTCGCCCATCTTCTTGCCGCCCTGCGGCGGCCAGCACGTCGCCGCCAGCAGTACGGCAACGATGGCGTAGATCGCTTCTGTCACTACCAACGGCAGCACGTGCACCTGGTACAGCGCGGCCGGCAGGTCGGCCAGCGCATGCAGCAGCACGGCCAGCACCACGAGCACGAAGCGCCGCTGCCGCACCGCGTGCCACACCACCAGCGTGAGCGTGAACTGGATCAGCATCGCCGCGACACGCTCGGCCGCAGCGCCCGCCGCCAGCCACGGAGAGAGTTGCGCGAGCATCGCGTGGATCGTGCCGAGCATCGCCTCCGCCCCACTGGCCGCCAGGCGCGTCTCCAGCTCGCCCCGGTTGGCGGCAATGCCGAACATCACCATCTGCGCCTGCGATGCGGTGCCGACCAGCCACGCCTCGATGCCCGCGTGCCCCAGCGCATAGGCCACGGGCGTGGCCGCGCTGCCGGGCTTGCGTGTCAGGAAGCGCAGGCCGAGCCAGCGGCCGGTCTCCTCGAACAGCCCCGCCATCAGCGCGCCGTAGATGACGAAGAGGGCGGGTGCGCGCAGCCACTGCGCCGTTACCGGGTTGAGCTGCAGCAGGTACAGATGCAGCATGCGCTCGAGCACCAGCGCAAACACGATGAACACCGCCGCGCCCACGCTGATGTCGCGCCAGGCCAGGTCGAAGCGTCGGCGCAGCCAGAACCACGCGCCGATCGGCACACACGCCATCACGATGGCAGCGAGGGCATGGGCAGCGAGGGCGGTGAGCGGAACGACGGGCATGGGCGACGGGCGTGATTCGGGTTGCCGGCATCGTACCCGAGGCTGGATGGCGCACGGGCGCGGGTCTTGCGGCGCGGTTGTTACAATGCAGCCAGCGGCAGCGGGTGCCGCAATCATTGGCATGGCAGGACAGATGGTCGTGAAACGCATGATGTGGCGGTGGATCTGGGTATGTGGCATCGGGATCGGCGCCATCGGCATGGCGGCGCCTGCACGGGCCGCGCGCTGGCACGAATACCTCACCACGACCTCGGTGTCGGCCTCCATCGACCGCACCTCGCTGCGCTCGAACCGCACCGGCCACAAGACATTTCTTGCGCGTACCATGCTCAAGCGCGGCGAGCGCCGCAGCCATGGCGCCCGCTACCGGCCGGGCACGGTGATCCTGTCTCGCCAGGAGATCGATTGCCGTCGCCAGCGCATCCGCCTGATCGACTACGTGGTACGTGGCCCGGACGGCGCCACCCTCGACACCGACACCGCTGCCGGCGCGCATTGGATGCGCATCCGACCCGGCACGCTGGCCGCGCGATCGGCCAGCTACGTTTGCGCGCGTCAATAGCGTAAGCGCAACGTTGGCGCGGCCACCACGTGGCGTATGTCACCTCGACAAGCCCGCACAGACATAGCACCATGGAGGCTGCCTCCACCGTAGCAGGCCGGCCGAGGCCGGCCGATACCCGCTGACCGACCGATGAAGCTCACCCTCAAGACACGCGCGGCGATCATGTCAGCCGTCATCAGCGTGACGCTGGTGAGCCTGTTCGGCTGGTCGCAGCGCGAGCCAATCCGCCGCGACGTGATGGCGCAGATCAAGGCGCAGCAGACTGCGCTGGTCAAGGAATCGGCGGAAGACCTCAAGGAGCGGCTGGATACCTACCTGGGCGTGCTGGAGCGCACCGCCCGGCAGATGAGTACGGTCAAGTTCACCACGCCGGAGCAAGCCGACGCCTTCTACGCCTCCATCACGCCGATGAGCGGCCTGTTCGACGGCGTGTTCCTGGCCACCGCCGAGGGCAAAGTGACGGCGCTGTCGCCCTACCGCGAGGGCGTGATCGGCATCGACATCACCGATCGCGACTACTTCCAGCAAGTGACGGTCGTCGACCAGCCGACCATCTCCGCGCCGCTGCGCAACCGCGTGGGCGGCGAGCCCATCGTCATCCTGGCCGCGCC
>CAJXMR010000212.1 GCA_913056305.1 uncultured Ralstonia sp. | reverse complement strand
GTCCAACCCGGCCATGCTGACCGTGGCGCTGCGCCGCCAGAGCGCGGGCTCGCCCGACGGCGGCGCCGGCTTCTGGAAGATGCTGCGCGCGCTGGGCGTGCCCGTGCTGCCGAACACCGCTGGCTGCTATTCCGCCGATGAGGCGTACACCCTCGCGCAGATGTCGCGCGAAGTGTTCGAGACCGACTGGATCAAGCTCGAAGTCATCGGCGACGACTACACGCTGCAGCCCGACACGCTGGCGCTGCCCGCCGCCGCCGAACGCTTGATCCGCGACGGCTTCAAGGTGCTGCCGTACTGCACCGAAGACCTCGTGCTGTGCCGCCGCCTGCTCGACGTCGGCTGCCAGGCGCTGATGCCGTGGGCCGCACCCATCGGCACCGGCCGTGGGCCCACCAACCCGTATGGCCTGCGCCTGCTGCGCGAGCGCCTGCCCGAGGTGCCGCTGGTGGTCGACGCGGGCCTGGGTGTGCCCTCGCACGCCACGCAGGTGATGGAGTGGGGCTACGACGCGGTGCTGCTCAACACTGCGGTTGCGCAGGCCGGTGATCCGGTGGCGATGGCGCGTGCGTTTGCAATGGCCACGCAGGCCGGTCGCCTTGCGCGCCTGTCCGGCCCGATGCCCGAGCGCGACGTGGCGCAGGCCAGCACACCGGTGGTGGGCTTGCCGTTCTGGCATGCGGAAGAGCGCAGCGCATGAGCATGTCCGCCCTGCGTTTCTCCGCCGCGTGGCCGGAAGCGGCTGCGCTTGCCGCACAGATGGTTGATCGCCATGCCGACGCCTTCGGCCGCGCCCCGCACGCCTGGAGCGTGACCGACCGCGCTGACGAGGCCACGACGGCCACCACCGTCCTGCTGACCACCGACGCGACGCAAGCCGAACGCGCCCGCGCTACCGGCGCTGCCGTCGTGCTGAGCGAGACGCACGGCGCCGAGCGCATCGACACCGTGCACGATCGCCTCGGCACTTACCGTTTCACGTCCGCGGCAACGGGCGACGCACTGGATGAACGCTTCGTCGCCGTGTTCGGCGCGGCGCTGGCGCTGGCTTTCGAGCCGCGCGATGCGCTGTGCGTAGCGCGCGCGTGGATCGCCGAGGCGCATGCCGATCCGCTGGCGTGGCCGACGCACTTCGATGCCCTGCCTCGCGTGCTCGAACCGGCGCTGCCGTGCCCGACTGCGCCGGACCTGGCCTTTGCAGCGTGCCCGACGCAGCTCGGCCTCTACGCCGTGGTGCCGGATGCCGAATGGGTCGAGCGCCTCGTCGCGCTCAAGGTGCCGACCGTGCAGTTGCGCTTCAAGTCGGACGACGCGGCCGCCGTGGTCGAGCAGGTCCGCCGTGCGGAAGCCGCCGCACGCGGTAGCGCCACGCGCCTGTTCATCAACGACCACTGGCAGGTGGCGCTGGCGGTGCATGCGCAAACACCCGCCAGCGGCATCTATGGCATCCATCTCGGCCAGGAAGACATCGACGAGGCCGACCTGGTGGCGATCCGCTCAGCCGGCCTGCGTCTGGGTATCAGCACGCACGGCTTTGCCGAGATGCTGCGCGTCGCACCGCTGAACCCGAGCTACCTCGCCCTGGGCGCGGTGTTCGCCACACCCACCAAGACCATGCCGACCGTGCCGCAAGGCCTGGGCCGGCTGTTCGCCTATGCCGCGGCCATGCGCACGCGCGTGCCCGCGCCGCCACTGGTGGCGATTGGCGGCATCGACCTCGCCGCCATGCCGCGTGTGCTGGAGTCCGGTGTCGGCTGCGTCGCCGTGGTGCGCGCCATCACCCAGGCGGCGGATGTGCCGGCGGCGGTGGATGCACTGCAGGCCACCTTCAGGCAGCACGTGCGGGCGTGATGCCGCGCGCCGCCACGGCATCGGGCGCCGCATCGGAAATGGGTTGAGCACGATGGGTCGCGCACGGTCGAAACGTGGCGTTGACCGCCTCGCGACCGACACCTTCGCGACCTATATTGGTCGTGCGCCGCTGCATGCGGGGGCTTGCCGTGTGCTCCGGCGTCCTCCCCCAACCCGATGCAGGAGAAGGACATGGCTCAATCGATTCCCAAGGGATATCACAGCGTCACACCGTACCTGACCATCAAAGGCGCGGCAAAAGCAATCGAGTTCTACAAACAGGCGTTTGGCGCGACCGAAATCATGCGCCTTGAAGGCCCGAACGGCACCGTAGGCCACGCGGAAATCCGCATCGGCGATTCGCCCGTGATGCTGGCCGACGAAATGCCCGGCATGAGCTGCGCCAGCCCGGCCACGCTGCATGGCACGGACGTGGGCCTGATGGTCTATGTGAAGGATGTCGACAAGGTCTACGCACAAGCGCTGCGCGTGGGCGGCACCGAAGTCCGGCCGCTGCAGGACCAGTTCTACGGTGACCGCTCCGGCACCCTGAAAGACCCGTTCGGCCACGTCTGGACCGTCGCCACCCACGTGGAAGACGTGTCCGACAAGGAAATGAAGAAGCGCATGGCCGAGTGGACCAAGCAACAAGAGGCGCAAGCCGCGCACTGAGCATCGGCACGCGTCTGACGCATGGGGCGCGGGCCGTCTGCTCGCGCCCTTTCCCTGCCCGCATCGGGCAACCCATGTTCAGCGGCGCCTAGGCCTCCCCACCAGTTAGCAAGTCACGACGATATTGCGCACATCATTGGTCGCGATGCCGCTGCCGTTGCTCACGGTGCAGGTCGCCGAGCCGGCTGGGTGCGGATGCCCACCGCATAGCCGCCATTGAACGGCACGGTGTTGGCAAACACGAACGACCCGTTGGCCGTGATCGTGAGCACGTCGTTGCCGTTGTCGACCAGCACCAGCGACTGGTTGGCGGGCAGCCCGGTGATGGTGCCGCCGATCGTAAAGTTGGCGCCGACTTCGGCGACAAAGGAGGCGTTGCACCCGCCCAGCAGCAGGCACAGCGCGGCACTAGGCAGGCAGCGAACCAGCGAGGCCAGGGCGGGTTTCATGGCGGCTCCTTCGGGCGTTGGCGGCATCAATCGCCGTCGTCGAGCTCCAGCGCGCGCGGCGCGGCCAGCGGGCGTGGCGCAAAGCCGTGGTTGAGCGGCCCGGTCCCCCGACCCAGCGCCAGGTGACGGCCAGCGCCGATCGCGTGCAGCAGGTAATCCAGCGCGCCCTCGATCGCAGCCTCCAGCGTGTCACCGCGTGCCAGGTGCGCGGCAATCGCGGCGGACAGCGTGCAGCCGGTGCCGTGCGTGTGCGGCGTGTCGATGTAGGTGTGCGCGTAGATGCGTTCGGTGCCGTCGGCGGTCACCAGCACGTCCTGCACCACGCCGTCTTCGCCCACCTCGGCCATGTCGGCCAGATGACCGCCCTTGAGCAGCACGGCACGCGGGCCGAGTGCCAGCAGGTCGCGCGCGGCGGGCAGCATGTCGTCGGCCGTGCGGACTTCGCGGCCGAGCAAGGCGCTCGCTTCCGGCAGGTTGGGCGTGACCAGCAACGCACGCGGGAACAGCCATTTCGCCATGGCCTGCACGGTGGCGTCGCTGCCGAGCTGCGCGCCGCTGGTGCTGACCATGACCGGGTCGACCACCAGCGCCGCGATCGGGTGGCGCTCCAGCGCGGCGACGATCGCCTCCACCACGGCAGGCGTACTCAGCATCCCCGTCTTGGCAGCATCCACGCCGATGTCCTGTGCCACGGCATCGATCTGCGCACCGACGATGGCCGGCGTGAGCGATTCCACGGCGGCCACGCCCAGCGTGTTCTGCGCCGTCACCGCCGTGATGGCCGACATGCCGTAGCAGCCCAGCGCGGCGAAGGTCTTCAGGTCAGCCTGGATGCCCGCGCCGCCGCCGCTGTCCGAGCCGGCGATGGTCAGCACGCGCGGCACGTGCGTGGCAGGAGCGGCAAACGCGGCGAGGGTCGGATCAGTGAGCGTCATGGCGGGTGCGAGCATTGAGGGGGTTGCTCGCACTATAGCGCCATCGCGCATCGATCGGAGGTGCGGGACGCCCTGAGTGGATGCACGGGGCGCACACCCTGCACGCGGGGATTTTGGCTCCGTGTTGGAGCTCCAGGCGCCATCGCCTGCGCTCTGAGCTCGGTGTTCGGGATTCTGAACTTGGCGTTCGGGGTTCTGGGCTCGGTGTTCGAGGTTCTGAACTCGGTGCTCGGGGTTCTGAACTCGGCGTTCGGGGTTCTGAACTCGGCGCTCGGGGTTCTGAACTCGGCGCTCGGGGTTCTGAACTCGGCGTTTAGCGTTCTGCGCTCGGCCTTTTGGAGCGCTGAGCTCAGCGTTCGGCGCTCTGAACGCGGTGTCCGGGGCGCTGAATTCGGCGCGTGAGGCGCTGAACTCGGCAATTGGCGATCCGAGCTCGGTTTTTTGGAGCGCTGAGCTTGGCGTTTGGGGTTCTGAATCCGGTGCTTGGAGCGCTGAGCTCGACGTTTGGAGCGTTGAGCTCGGGATGCGGCGCTTTGCGCACCATGTCCCGAGCCCAGGGCTCGGCGGCCTCAGTCCATCAGGTCGGTGTAGTCGCCGGCGGCGTAGCGCTGCACGCGCGTCCAGGGCGCGGCGGCCGGCGCGGGCAGCACGGACACCCGCGTGAGCTTGCGCTGCGTGCCGCTGGCGTTGCGCGACTCCACCCGGCGCGGGTACTGCCCGGCCACATCCCACTCCACCGTGACGGTGCGATCGCCCTGGCGTGCGCGGTAGGTCTGCACGCCGTTGCGCACGGGGCCCTCGGCCCGCATGGTCTTGAGCGCGGCCGGGTCGAGCAGGTGATACGCCGTCGCCCACGAACCGTCGAAGCCGATGTTGCTGTATTCGGCCGGCTCCACGTGGTAGGTCTTCTGCTGCGCGTCGCTGACCAGGCGCACGTTGAGTGCACCGTCGGCGCCGCGCTCGATCCAGCGCGGCGCGGTGTCGGTGTCGGCGTGCTTGTGGCCGGTGTGGGGGTTGTCATCGTGATCGACCTGTGCGGCAGCGGGTGGCAGTTCGCGCGCGATCCAGACGCGCTCGCCCTGGCGATAGACGCGCTCGGCAAAGCGCGCATCGCGCTGCACGCCATCGGCGCCGAGCGACGAGAGTTGATGTTCGACGCGCAGCGCCATCAGCGGCGCGGCGGGCGCCTTGTCAGCAGCGTGGACGGTGGCCGCGGCGAGCGCCAGCGGCAGGATCAGGAAGCGGCTCAGAAAGCGGGTCAGGCGCATCGGCAATACCTGCAAGCGGAAAACAAAACGCAAAAAAGCGCATGCCGCCCCATGCAGGCATGCGCGTGAAAGGAAACGCGGGTGCGGCAGGCGTCAAAGGCCCATCGCCGCCCGGACCACGCCGAACACCTTGGTGTTGTCCAGCGTGCCCTTGAGCGGTGCGCTGCCGGGGCCCGAAGAGAACAGCATCACGTCGCCGCCACCGTGCGTTTCCGAGCCAGGGGACCCCAGCTGCACGCCGACGTCCTGTAGGTAGTCGTCCGCCGCCGTATCCACCGTGGCGAGGTTGTCGCGCGTAGCCTTGCGCGTGGTGCCGCCGTTGCCGAACACTAGCGTGGTGTAGGGCAGGCCGTCGGCGGCCAGCTGCGGCTGCTTGGTCTTGAGATCGGTCGACAGGCCGAGGATCGGGTTGCCGCGATGCGCGTAGCCGTTGATCGTCATGGTGTGGTCGTGGTCGGCCGTGACCACGATGAGCGTGTTGCTGCGATCGACCAGCGAGAGCGCGCGCTTGATGGCCTCGTCAAACGCGCCGGCATCTTCCAGCGCGCGCTTGGCGTTGGTGCCGTGCAGTGCGTGGTCGATGCGGCCGCCTTCCACCATCAGGAAATAGCCCTTGCCGTTCTTCTGCAGCACGCGGATGGCCTTCTCGGTCATGTCGGCCAGGCTGGGCTCGTCCAGGCTCTTCTTCACACGGTCCAGCTCGTAGCTCATGTGGTCGAGGGTGAACAGGCCGAGCAGCTTGGTGGTGGATGCCGGGTCAATGGCCGCCAGTTGCGTGCCGGTTGACACATAGGTGTAGTTGGCCGCCTGGAACTGGGCGACCAGATCGGTGGTGTCGGTGCGTTTGCTGCCGGTAGTGCCCTGCGGCAGGAAGTGCCGGCGCCCGCCGCCGAGCAGCACGTCCAGGCCATCCTTGAGCGCCACGTTGTACAGCGTGTTGCCCGGCGTGCCCTGCGCGGCGATCTGGTTCTCGCCGTCGCGGTGGCAGATGTGCGAGAACGTCGCGGCCGGCGTGGCATGCGTCACGCGCGTGGTCGTCACCGCGCCCACCGACTTGCCGGCGCCCTTGGCGAGTTCCAGCAACGTGGTCGCCGCGGTGCCGTTGCCAACCGGGCAGGTGGTGTCGGCGCCGTTCACGTAGCCCTTGCCGTTGGTGTCGCTCGCCTTGGTGTCGGCCGACATGGAGATGACCTCGTTGTTCATCTTCACGCCGGTCATGTAGGCCGACATCGACGGCGCGCTGTCAGTGGTCTGCGCGTCGTTGGAATACGTCTTGATGCGCGCGGTGCGCTTGAGCGACTCCATCGTCAGCTGGCCGGTCTCGCCCACCTTGTAGATGCGCGTGGCGGTGACGGTGGTCGGGCCCATGCCGTCGCCAAGGAAGAAGATCACGTTCTTGGCCTCACCGGCTGCGTGGGCAGGCACAGCGGCACAGACGGCGGAGGCCGCGAGCGCGAGGGAAATGCGATTGCGTTGCTTGGTCATGGCAGTGTTCCGTCGGGTGTGGGTTGAGTCTTACAGGCCGACGGCCTGCTTGATGAGGCCAAAGACCTCGGTGTTGTCCATCACGCCCATGAAGCGCTCGGCGCCCAGGCCGCGTGCGCCGATGAAGACATCGGTGCCGCCGTGCGTCTCGCCGCCCGGGGCGACGGGAATCGCGGCTTCCTGGTGGTAGGTCTTGTCGTAGACGAGGGCGTCGGTGAGCGCGGTGCGCGTGGCCGGGCGGTTCTCGCCGGTGCCGAAGCCAAGGATGGTGTACGGGTTGCCGCTGGTGTCGGTGGCGGTGGCGCCGTTCACGTAGCTCTTGAGCAGGCCGAGCACGCCGGGGTTGGCGTCGCTGGTCGGGCCGGTGCGCTTGGCATAGCCGTTGAGCACCAGCGTGTGGTCGTGGTCGGCGGTGACGACGACGAGCGTGTTCTTCAGGCCTGGGTCGATCGTGTTGAGCTTGTCGAGCGCACTGCGGATGGCAGCGTCGAACGCCACCGTGTCCTGCAGCGCCTTGCGCGCGGTGGTCTCGTGCAGCGCGTGGTCGATGCGACCGCCCTCCACCATCAGGAAGAAGCCCTTCTTCTTGGCGGCCAGCACATCGATGGCCTTGGTGGTCATCTCGGCCAGGCTCGGTTCCTTGGCAGGATCACGGTCGAGGTCGTAGGCCATGTGGCTGCTGGTGAAGAGGCCGACGACCTTCTTGTCGGTCGCTTGCAGCGTGTCGAACTCGGCCTTGTTGCTGGCGTAGCGATAGCCAGCCGCCTTGAGTTCGGCGATCAGGTCGCGGCTGTCGGTGCGCGCGCCGCCTGCCGTGGTCGGCTGGAAGTGCTTGCGGCCGCCGCCGAAGACCACGTCCACGCCGTCGCCGAGTGCGCCGTTGTAGCCCTTGCCGGCGGGCGTGAGCTGCGCGGCGATGGTGTTCTCGCCGTCGCGGTGGCAGATGTGCGCGTAGGTGGCCGCCGGTGTGGCGTGCGTGATGCGCGTGGTGGTGACGACGCCCGTGCCGTAGCCGGCGGCCTTCATCAGCTCGAGCAGCGTGGTCGCCGGCTTGCCGTTGCCGGCCGGGCAGGTGGTGTCGGCGCCCGACACGTAGTCCTTGCCGCCCGCAACGAAGGCGGCGGTGTCCGGCGACATCGAGATGACCTCGTTGTTCATCTTCACGCCGGTCATATAGGCCGACATCGACGGCGCACTGTCGGTCACCTGCGCGTTGTTCGAGAAGGTGCGCACGAAGCCGGTCTCGGGCAGCGTGTCCATGGTCAGCTCGCCGTCTTCGCCCACCTTGTAGATGCGCGCGGCGGTCATGGTGGTCAGGCCCATGCCGTCGCCGAGGAAGAACACGACGTTCTTGG
>CAJXMR010000211.1 GCA_913056305.1 uncultured Ralstonia sp. | reverse complement strand
ACGAAGATCGAGTTGATGATGTCGTCCTTGTTGCGGAAGTGGTAGTACAGGTTGCCCGGGCTGATCTCGAGCTCTTCGGCGATCGTCGTGGTGGTGACGTTGGGCTCGCCCAGCTCGTTGAACAGGCGTAGCGACACTTCGAGGATGCGGTCGCGCGTGCGGCGTGGGCCGGTGGAATGCTGCTTGGTTTCCATTGAACTGCCAAGGCCCGTGGCCCTGTCTCCGTGGCGTTTATTGCCCGAGATTATAAGAGATCGTGATGCGGCAACGACCTCTTGCATCCTTACAAGCAGACAATCAACGCAATAGAGAGGCCACCCACGGCCAGGCAATCGCCACCCAGGTGCCCACGCATAGCAGCAGGGCCAGCATGACCGCCGCGCTGCCAAAGTCCTTGGCGCGCTTGGACAGCCCGTGCTGCTCCAGCGAGATGCGGTCCACCGCCGCCTCCACGCTGGAGTTGAGCAGCTCGACGATCAGCACCAGCACCAGCGTGCCGAGCATCAGGATCCGCTCGACCACTGTGGCGGGAATGACGAAGGCGCACGGCAGCAGGATCGCGCATAGCGTCAGCTCCTGGCGGAACGCGCTTTCCTCGTCGATGGCGAAGCGGATGCCGCTGATGGAGTTCTTGAGGGCGAACCACGCGCGCGTGATGCCGCGGTTGCCCTTGTGCGGGTTGTCAGCGGGGGAGTAGGCGCCTGCCGCGGGCGGCGGCGCCGGGCGCTCCGGCGGAGTGGTTGGCTTCATGGCACGCAAACGTTACGCGCCGCTGGCGGTCGACGGTTGTGCGGTTTCGGCGGCACCGGCCTGTGCGGCGGGCAGTGGGCGCAGGTGCGCCAGGAACTGCTCCGACGCAGCGCGCCACGAAAAGCGCTCGGCATGTGCCCGGGCGGTCGCGCGGTCGATGCGCAGCGCTTCCAGGCAGGCCTCGCGCAGGTCTTCACGCAGTGCGCCGGCCGGTGAATCGCCCAGCACGTCGATCGGGCCCGTCACCGGGTACGCGGCGACCGGCAGGCCGCTGGCGAGCGCTTCCAGCAGCACCAGACCGAACGTATCGGTGCGGCTCGGGAAGACGAACACGTCGGCCGAGGCATACACCTTGGCCAGTTCCGGCTGCTTGAGCACGCCCAGGTAGCTGGCGTTCGGATACTTCGCCTTCAGGCCGGCCAGCGCCGGACCTTCGCCCACCACCCACTTGGAGCCCGGCAGGTCCAGCTCCAGGAAGGCCTCGACGTTCTTCTCCACGGCCACGCGGCCGACGTACAGGAAGATCGGATGCGCGGTGTTGAGCACGTTGCCGCGCTTGGCGGTGAAGACGTCCAGGTCCACGCCGCGCGTCCACAGCACGCCGTTGGTGATGCCGTAGTCGGCCAGATCCTTCAGCACCACGGGCGTTGGCGCCATCACCGCCTGGGCGGGGCTATGGAACCAGTGCAGGAAGCGGTACGTCCACGCCAGCGGAATGCCGAAGCGGGCCTGCACGTACTCCGGAAAGCGCGTGTGGTAGGCCGTCGTGTAGGGCAGCTTGTGGCGCAGCGCATACGCACGCGCGGCCAGCCCCAGCGGGCCCTCGGTGGCGATGTGCAGCGCCTGCGGGGCGAACTTCTCGATGCGCTCGCGCACGCGCTTGGACGGCAGGATCGACAGGCGGATCTCCGGATACGTCGGGCACGGCACCGTCGTGAATTCGAGCGGCGTGATCATGTCGACGATGTGGCCCATGGCTTCGAGCTCACGACGCGTCTGGGTGAGGGTGCGGACGACGCCGTTGACCTGCGGTTCCCAGGCATCGGTGACGATCATGACTTTCACGGGCTCTCCTTGGGGCATGGGTGTCGTGGGGGCGACGTCGGGTTGGGCGAAGTCGATGTTGGTCGTGGTCATGTGGTCTTTCCTCAGGCGGCTGCCGCAGCGGCACGGCGTGCGCGGCGGGACGTGCGCGGCGCATCGAGCAGATGCGTCCAGTAGACGATCTGTAGCTCGCCTTCCATGGTTTCGACCAGGGCAGAGAGGCTCTCTACCCAGTCGCCGTCGTTGCAGTACAGCTGGCCGTCGATCTCGCGGATCTCGGCCTTGTGGATGTGCCCGCAGACCACGCCATCGCAGCCGCGGCGGCGCGCCTCGTCGGTCATCACGCGCTCGAACGAGTTGATGAAGTTGACCGCGTTCTTGACCTGGTGCTTGAGGTACTGCGACAGCGACCAGTACGGGAACCCCAGCCGCACGCGGATGCTGTTGAAGTGGCGGTTCATCGCCAGGATGAAGGTGTAGAGCGTGTCGCCCACATAGGCCAGCCAGCGCGCATGCTGCATCACGCCGTCGAACAGGTCGCCGTGCACGACCCACAGGCGCTTGCCGGTGGCGGTTACGTGCACCGCGTCTTCGGCCACTTCGATGTCGCCGAAGTTCAGACCGTGGAACTGGCGCGCCATCTCGTCGTGGTTGCCCGGGATGAACACCACGCGGGTGCCCTTGCGCGCGCGGCGCAGCACCTTCTGTACCACGTCGTTGTGCGCCTGTGGCCAGTACCAGCCCTTGCGCAGCTGCCAGCCGTCGACGATGTCGCCGACCAGGTACAGCGTGTCGGAGTCGTGATGCTTGAGGAAGTCGAGCAGGTAGTCCGCCTGGCAGCCCGGCGTGCCGAGGTGGATGTCCGACAGCCAGATCGTGCGGTAGCGATGGATTTTCTCGGCGGGCGGCTCGGCTTCCCGGGTGGTGTCTTCCTGGGCCATGTGCCCTGGGACCATCGTAGGCAGCGGCGCAGCGGCCGGGACTTCATGGTCGCGCACATCGCCACGGCTGGCGGGGGCGGAGCCCAGCGCACCCGCAGCGGCCAGGCCCGTGGCCATTTGCATCAGGGGTAGGGAGGCGTTCCAGTCGGAACCAGAGAGGGGGGCGGCGCGAAAGCGTTGCGCGAGGCGGCGGAAGAAACCTGGGCGAGTTGGCGAGACCATGTCGGCAACGAAGGCTACGTTGGACGGATTTCGCCATGGGCATGTGAAAAATCCATGTCGGAAACATGACCGTCACATGACGTGGTTGCCGTCGGGGTGCCGCTGATCTGCTCGAGCGCCATGCCCGGCGCGCGTTTCAGGGGGATGAGGCGGGGGCGTCCCCCTCGATGCGCGCGAGTTCGGCCAGCACCGCATCGCGCACGCGTGCGTCGCGCAGCAGCGACACATGGCCGATGCCCGCCATCGGTAGGTGGCGTGCGCCCGTGAGCCAGGAGGCGCCCGCTGGCCCGACGATGGAGTCGTGCCAGGAGAAGATCGACGTGATGCGCAGGCGTAGCTCGGGCGTTTCCGAGGCGGCCAGCTCGCGCAGCCACGGGCTCGCCCAGGCCATCTGCGTGACGTTGCGGCCGCGGCCGGTGCGCGCCATGGCGGTGCCGCGATGCGGCGTGCCCAGGGTGATGACGTGCGCCACCGGCAGCGCCTCGCGCGATTGCCGCACGAAGGCGCGCGCCGCCAGGCCGCCCATGCTGTGGCAAAGCAGGATGGGCGGACGGCCGTGCTGGCGCGTCATCTCGGCGACGGCGCTGGCGATGTCGATGGCGTAGTGGTCGATGTCACCCAGCAGTGGCATCAGGTCGATCGCTTCGGTGGGGTGGCCGGCGGCGGCCAGCGCACGCTGCATCGGCAGCCAGACGGCGCGGTTGCAGCCATAGCCATGGATCATCAGAACGGGGGCGCGGTGGTCCTCACCGGCCGCTGGCGCAAAGTTCGCGCGTGCACGAAACGGCTGCAGCACGTTGAACATCCACGCCACCGACACGCACTCGCGCAGCCAGCAGAGCACCACGCCGCCAACACCGATGCGCTGTTCTGGCGGCACCGGCATGCGGCCCCAGTCGGGATCGTCAGACACGTGTGTGCCCAGGCCGGACAGCGCGATGACGAAGGCCCAGCCGACCGAGATCAGGTAGCCGCCAACCAGCGCGCACAGCGCAACGGCGGCAGCGCCGGGCCAACCAACGGCAGTCCACCGATGCACGCCCAAAGCGACACCCAGCGTCGCGGCAAATTGAAGCGCGACGGCTACGCGGCGCACATTTGCCGCCGTGACAGAGGCCCAGGGAACAGGCGTCGCTGGCAGGTCGGCGCGGGTCATGATGGGGCCGGGTGCCAGCGAACTGGCTCAGTCGCGTACCAGCCGCGTTCCGGCCAGCCGGTCGTGCAGGAACTGGCGCTGCGGATCGAGCCACGCCAGCGCGGCCAATCCCAGCACGCAGCCGAGCGCGACGCCTGCACCTGCCCAGCGCGACAGGCCACTCACGTGGATGATGCCGACCGCCACGCCTACCCAGATCCACGCCAGCAAGTACCGCACGACGGCTTGCCGGAGCGAGATCGGTCCGCCGTCCGCACGCACCACCCGGATGCGCCAGGTCTGCATGGCCAGCGTCTGCCCGCGCTTGGTCCAGAACCAGACGAAGTAAGCCCCCAGCGCGAGGAAGCCCCAGACCTGCAGGCCGGTATCGCCGGTGCGCGCCAGCGGCGGCGCGATCGCGCGCAGGATCAGGAAAATGGCCGTGGCGCCGAACATCACGCCAAACAGTAGCAAGCCCTCGTAGAGCATCGCGGCGAGGCGTCGACGCAAGGTGGGTGCCGTAAGCGCGTCAGGCACGTCAGGTGCCACAGCGGGCGGGACGGGGGAGGCGGGAGTGGTGGTGGCCATCGAATCCGGTCGTCCGCAGGTGGGCTGCGGAGGCATCATGCGCCACCGACAACGGCGTGGCGCTTGTGTGGATTATGCCAAACGGGGCGTCCGGCTCACCCGCCGAGCACCGTGGATGGCGGTGGGTTGCCTGTATCGCCGCCCGGGTTGGATGGCGGTGCTACCGGGTGCGGTGCTGCAGGCGCGGCCGCGGGCGCACTCGCCGGCGCGGGGGCAGCAGTCGGAGCCGGCGCCGGTGCGGCAACCGGTGCCGATGCCGTGGCAGCCGCCTTGGGCGGCGCGAGCGGGCTTGGCGCCGAGCGCGTCGTGCCCGGCTTGGTGCGCGCGCCGTGGTGGACGGCCTTGGCGGCGTCCTTCGCGAGGCTCGTGGTACCCGGCAGCGCCG
Organism: uncultured Ralstonia sp.; assembly: GCA_913056305.1. GTDB lineage: Bacteria > Pseudomonadota > Gammaproteobacteria > Burkholderiales > Burkholderiaceae > Ralstonia. The sequence goes on along the minus strand of CAJXMR010000211.1, from coordinate 2,951 downwards.
TCACCGCAGAGGGGTGCTTCTGTGCCTTGGCGGTCGCGGCCAGGGCCTTTTTCTGCTCATCCGGTAACTGCTGATAGCTCTGCCACGCCTCGCTTTTCTTCTGTGGGGGCAGGGCCTTGGTGGTCTGGTAATTCTCGCGTGCGCGATGGCGCTGTTCGGGGGTCAGCTTCACCCAGTCGGCCATGCGGGTCTGCAGCCGCTGCTGCTGGGCCGGCGAGTACTTCGGATACGCCTGCGCGATCTGCAGCCACTTCTTGCGCGCCAGCTCGGCCATGCCGTTCCACTCGGGGGCCAGCGGCGCCAGGATGCGCTGCTGCACGATCCCGAGTTCGGACCAGTTTGGATGGACCGCCGGCTGCGGATTCGTTGCCGGCGCGATCGGCGTCACGGGCGCGTTGGCAGCGGGCGCCGAAGCGGGAACCTGCGCGGTGACGATGCCGGCGGCCAGCCCGGTAGCGCAGGCAAGCGCGATAACGCCGATGGCGTGGCGCAGGGGCTGCTTGCCTCGCGGTGGTTGGCCCGGGGTGCGTTGGATGTCACTCATCGATCAGCCTTCACTGATCGTGCTTGAGGTACTGATGGAAGCCTTGATCGGCGTAGGCGGCCAGGGGCAGGTCGTCGAGCATCATCGCGGTATCGACCTCGGCGAGTTCGTCCACGCGCTGCTGTTGCTGCCACTGGTAGATGCCGGTCAGCCCGGCGATCAGCGCGATCGTCGGCCAGAGCAGGCCCATGCGGCGCATCAGGTTGAGCATCTTGCGCCCGGTGGATGGCTCGCCGCCCAGGTTCATCGACATCGAACCCACCCCCGGCAGCGCCAGGGCTGGCGAGACGACCGATTGCACGGCCTCGGCTTTCTTGTGCGCGAGGGCGGTCCGACGCGCAGCCGCAAGGCGGTCGCGGACGTCAGACGGCAACTGCCCGGCCGACTCGTTCAGAGCGGTGCGGACGGCATGCGCGAAGCGGCGTTCTCGGAGTTCTGCTTGGTTCATAGTCGGATCCCTCGCGCCCGCAGCGCTTGCGCCAGGGCGTGTGTCGCCCGCGAGCAGTGTGTTTTCACACTGCCCTCGGAGCAGCCCATGGCCTGGGCTGTTTCGGCAACATCCATGTCCTCCCAGTAACGCATCAGGAAGGCCTCCCGTTGACGTGCGGGCAGCTTCTCGATTTCGCGCTCCAGGATTCCCAGCATCTGGGTGCGTTCGAACTTGTCGGCGCTGCTTTCCGACGCTATGGAGCCGGCTTCACTTTCGATCAACTCAAGCGGGTCGGTGTCATCGCCTTCGGCGTCGCTGCGGAAGCTGGAGAACAGGCTGATCCACGTGTTGCGCACCTTGGTGCGGCGGAACCAGTCGTGGATCGTGTTCTGCAGTATGCGCTGGAACAGCAGGGGCAGTTCGGCCTGGGGCTTGTCGCCGTACTTCTCGGCGAGCTTGATCATGGCGTCCTGGACGATGTCGAGCGCGGCATCGTCGTCGCGGACCGCGAAGACCGCCTGCTTGAAGGCGCGTTTTTCGACGCTTAAGAGGAAGGCCGACAGTTCCTGTTCAGAGGCCATACAACGGCGGGTACGAATCCTGTGGGGCGGCCACGCGGCGAATTCACATTGTCATAATGTGATGCTAGAACCGCGTGACGGCTGCGGACGGGGCCGCGAAAAATGGTGCGATGCTAGCAAAAATGCGGGTCGGCGGACAGCCCGATTGTCTGGCGGGCCGCCCGGTGTGGCGAATCTTGGCGCCGCTGGACCAGCATGCGGCATTGCAGTATCATTGTTGGTTCACAACATCTGTGGTTGTCTCATCTGGCCGCTCAACAGGCGGACCATCCATGCAGACGCGCACCGCTCAAACCCGCGCCACAAGCCCGGTAGAGAGCATCCGAACAATTTTTTGCCGAAAATTGCAAAGGACAGACATGAATATGCCAAGCGCGGAATTTTCCCACGCCAATAGCGGTTCATCTACCGACATGATGGGGGCTGAAGTCCTCGTCCACGCCCTTGCGGCGGAGGGTGTCGAGTTCGTCTGGGGTTACCCGGGCGGCGCGGTGCTCTATATCTACGACGCTTTCTACAAGCAAAACAAGATCGAGCACATCCTGGTGCGCCACGAGCAGGCGGCAGTCCATGCGGCTGACGGCTATGCGCGTGCCACGGGCAAGGTCGGGGTCGCCCTGGTGACGTCCGGCCCGGGCGTGACCAATGCCGTGACCGGCATCGCCACCGCCTACCTGGATTCGATCCCGATGGTGATCATCACCGGCAACGTGCCGACGCACGCCATCGGCCAGGACGCCTTCCAGGAGTGCGACACCGTCGGCATCACGCGTCCGATCGTCAAGCACAACTTCCTGGTCAAGGACGTGCGCAATCTCGCTTCGACCATCAAGAAGGCGTTCTATATCGCCTCGACCGGCCGTCCCGGCCCGGTGGTGGTGGACATCCCGAAGGATGTCTCGCGCGAGATGTGCAAGTACGAGTATCCGAAGACCATCGAGATGCGCTCGTACAACCCGGTCAACAAGGGCCACTCCGGTCAGATCCGCAAGGCGGTGAGCCTGCTGCTGCAGGCCGAGCGTCCGTACCTCTACGCGGGCGGCGGCGTGGTCCTGGCCGAGGCCAGCGAAGAGCTGCGCCAACTGGCGGCCCTGACCGGCTACCCCGTCACGAACACGCTGATGGGCCTGGGTTCGTTCCCGGGCACCAGCAAGCAGTTCGTGGGCATGCTGGGCATGCACGGCACGTACGAAGCCAACATGGCGATGCAGAACTGCGACGTGCTGGTCGCCATCGGCGCGCGCTTCGATGACCGCGTGATCGGCAGCCCGGCGCACTTCGCCACGCAGCCGCGCAAGATCATCCACATCGACATCGATCCGTCCTCCATCTCCAAGCGGGTGAAGGTCGACATCCCCATCGTCGGCAACGTCAAGGACGTGCTGCAGGAGATGAT
>CAJXMR010000210.1 GCA_913056305.1 uncultured Ralstonia sp. | reverse complement strand
CCCGCCGCCGCCCGCTCGATGGCATCGACCGCCAGCAGCGCCAAGTCGACGTACCAGGCGGGCTCCACTTCGGCCGGTGGCGGCCTGAAGGGTGCCGCCGCCGGCGTGGGCAATGTTGCCAAGACCGGCGCGCAGGCGGCCGGGCAGAAAGTCGCCGATGGGGCGCGGTCGATGAAGGAACGCATGGCGGCGGCCTTTCGGCCCGATGACGCGCCGGCCTCCGGCGCCGCGCACGCCGACCCTGACGCTAGCGGATCGGCTCCGTCTGCCGAACAACCCGCCTGGGCCAAGCGCCTGCACCGCAGGCAGCAACTCACCCATGCCGCGACGACCGCCGCCCACACGCTGCGCGGCGGCGACGGCGGCAGCTCCAGCCAGGGGCCAAGCCTGCGTGATTCCGATTCCTGATCTTGAAGGAGAACTCCCATGCGATTCAAAAGACCGCAGGTGCGCTATGCCAACACACCGCAGCCTGCTACCCCGTACCAATCCGCCGCCCAGGCCTGGGACGAGCGCATCGGCTCGGCCCGCGTACAGGCGAAGAACTGGCGGTTCATGGCCTTCGGCTGCCTCACTTTGGCCGTACTGATGGCCGGTGGCCTGGTCTGGCGTTCCGCGCAGTCCATCGTCACCCCCTACGTCATCGAGGTGGACAACTCGGGTCAGGTGCGCGCTGTCGGCGAAGCGGCCACGCCGTACCGGCCCAGCGATGCGCAGATTGCTTACCACCTCGGCCGCTTCATCGGTCTGGTGCGCTCGCTGTCCATCGACCCCATCGTGGTGCGGCAGAACTGGCTCGATGCCTATGACTACACGACCGACAAAGGCGCCGTGGTGCTCAACGAGTACGCCCGCGTGAACGATCCGTTCGCGCGTATCGGCAAGGAGTCGGTGACGGTGCAGATCAGCAGCGTGACCCGCGCCAGCGACACGTCGTTCAACGTGCGCTGGACGGAGACGCGCTTCGTCAACGGCGCGCTGGATCGCACCGAACGCTGGAACGCCGTGGTGTCCATCGTGCAGCAGACGCCGCGCACCGAGCAGCGCGTGCGCAAAAACCCCCTGGGCATCTACGCCAACGGGCTGTCGTGGAGCCGCGAACTGGAAGCGAACGAAGGAGCAAAACCATGAATGATCTTTTCCGTAAATCCGCCTTGCCGATCATGCTGCTTGCCCTCACGGGCTGCGCTACGCAGGGCAAGCCGCCGCCGTCCATCTCGCTCGATGAGCCGGTGCAGGCCCAGCCGCTGCCGGAGCCGCCTACGCCTGTGGAGGTAGTGGCTGTGCCGCAGGTGCTGCCGATGCCAGCGCAGATGAAACCTGTGCCGGATGCCAAGTCCGTCGCAGAACCCGCCGATGAAACCGTGCGCGTGTCTCGCGCCAACGCCGAGGCGCGTATTGCGCCCACGCGCGAGGGCTACGTCAACGCGATTCAAGTGTGGCCCTTCACAGATGGCGCGCTGTATCAGGTCTATGCGGCCGTGGGCCGCGTGACGGTGATCGCGCTCCAGCCTGGTGAGGAGCTGGTGACGGTGGCTGCTGGCGACACGGTTCGCTGGATCGTCGGGGACACGTCGAGCGGCAGCGGCGATGCGCTGCGCGTCAATGTGATGGTCAAACCGATCCGCTCGGGGTTGAAGACCAACCTAGTCATCACCACCAGCCGGCGCACCTACCTGCTGGAGCTGACTTCGACCGAGAAGACGTGGATGGCGTCGTTGTCCTGGGAGTACCCGAAGGACAAGATGCTGGCCCTGCAGCGCCAGGCGCAAGCGGCCAGCGCCGTCGCGCCGGTCGATAGCGGCCTGTCGCTGGAGAAGATCCGCTTTCGCTACGCGGTCAGCGGCAGCAATCCGCCGTGGAAGCCGCTGCGCGCCTTCGATGACGGCGGGAAGGTCTACATCCAGTTCCCGCCGGGCATCGCGCAGGGCGAGCTGCCGCCGCTGTTCGTCATCGGCGCGCAGGGCGACGGGCAGTTGGTGAACTACCGTTTTCGGTCGCCGTATTACATCGTGGATCGCCTGTTCGGTGCGGCCGAACTGCGCCTGGGCGGAGACAAGGGCGATGTGGTGCGGATCGAGCGCACCGATGGCGTTTCCGGTGGCACGCGGAGGAACTGACCATGAGCCAGGACGACACTCGCGATCTTGGCACGCCACAGGCGGGCAAGGTCGCGCCCGAGGCGGTGGCGCTGCGCGCCCAGCCGCGCCCGGTCACACGCCTGAATCGGCGCACCTTGGCCATGCTCACGGGCGGCCTGTCGGTCGCCGTGCTAGGGGCCACGATCTGGTCATTGCAGCCACATCGGCGCGGCGCAGGCGAGCAGACCGAGCTTTACAACGTGGATCGCGTCTCGAAGTCCGAGGGGCTGGATGGCCTGCCTTCGGATTACTCCAAGCTGCGGAAGGTGCCGGAGCTGGGGCCGCCGCTGCCGGGCGATCTCGGCCCTGCCATCGTGAAGGCGCAGCAGCCGGTGACACCCACGTATGCGCCACCGGGCCACGACCCGGAGGACGCTCGGCGCAAGGAAGCCGAAGCGGCAGCGGCTTCCTCGGTGTTCTTCCATTCTGGTACGCCCGGCAAGACCGCAGCGCCAGCGACTGCGCAAGCGGCTGGCCCGGCATCGACCTTGGCGGGCTTCGACCCGCTGGCCGCTGGGCCGGCCTCGACGGCTGCCCAGCCTGCCGACCCGACCGCCGTGCAGAACCGGCAAGACCAGAAAGAGGCTTTCCTGAAAGGCGGTTCTACGGAAACCCGCAATTCTGGCAATCTGCAAATGCCAGCCTCGCCGTACCAGATGATGGCCGGGACGGTGATCGCCGGGGCGCTGGTGACAGGCATCAAGTCGGACCTGCCGGGCGACGTGATTGGCACGGTGACGGAGCCGGTCTACGACTCGGCCACGGGCAAGTTTCTGTTGATCCCTCAGGGCTCGCGCCTCATGGGCAAGTACAACAGCCAGATGAGCTATGGGCAGAGCCGCGTGCAGGTGGTGTGGAACCGCATTATCTTGCCGGATACGTCTTCGCTGAAGCTCGACAACCTCGCGGGCGCCGACCCGGCCGGCTACTCCGGCCTGGAGGATGGCGTCGATTGGCACTGGGATCGCGTCTTTGCCGGTGCGGCGCTGACGACACTGCTGGGCGTGGGCGCGGAGCTGGCCGCGCCGGAGAACCGGCAGAACGGCAACCGCATCGTGATTGCCGGGCGCGACAGCGCGCAGGACAGCATCAATCAGGTCGGCCAGGAGATGACCCGGCGCAACATGAACATTCAGCCGACCTTGACGGAGCGGCCGGGCCTGCCGGTGCGGATCATCGTCAACCGCGATCTGGTGTTGCGACCGTACCAGCCGATGTTCTTCCAGCGGGGGGCGATGCGATGAGCACGACGAAGAAATTGCGGCTGGGGCCGCTGCCCAAGCTGGAGTCCACGAAGCTAACCTTTGCGTGCTCGGTCAGCCTGAAAGCCGACCTTGACCGCTATGCCGCGCTGTACGCGCAGGCGTATGGGGAGGCGGTCGATGCCACGATGCTGATCCCGTACATGCTGGAAACCTTCATGGCGGGGGATCGAGGATTCAAGCGCACGCAGACCAAGAACGAAAAAGCCGCCTCTGCTTGACAGAGGCGGCTCTTGAATTGGTGCCCGAGGCCGGAATCGAACCGGCACGCCTTGCGGCGGGGGATTTTCTTCCCACTTCGGCTTTCGCCGCCGCCGTCTCCGAAGAAACGGCGTTCGTGGGCTGGAGCACGCCTTCACCATAGCCTTTCGGCCGTAGGTGCCCGCCGTCTGCTCTCTACACCTTCCGAGGAGCCTTTCGGCTCCAGGGCTTGGCTCGGTATTAGCTCGGACTTGCGTCCAGGGCCTTCGCCGAGTTTGACGGGCTTCACCTCTGGGGTTTCCCCCGGAGGGCTCAAATTTGGTCTGAGTCCCCTGCGTCTACCAATTTCACCACTCGGGCATGACGCACGATGCTACTTCAACTATCTACTCCTCACTGGGAGCCAGCTTGCATCGTCCTGGCTCCTAGCTGACTCCTGGCTCGAAATGCAGGCATCTCGATCAAGAGGCGATTTATCACTCAATCCCTTGTCCCATGCGGCTTGGCAGGCAGTGACCTCAAGCAAGAACTACGTAGAAGTCCCTATTTTTGAGTCCGGCGCGTCTACCAATTTCACCACCGAGGCAGGGGTGCAACGAGCCAGCGATTATGCCAGAAATCCCGCCCACCCAACAAGGCGCGCGGGGCGGGCTCAATCCGGCTGGCGATCGTTCTGTGCCTCCAGCACGCGCAGCAGCGACGACGTATCGTCATGCCCCCAGCCGTTGGCGACCAGCGCACCCAGCTGCGCGGCCACCAGCTCCATCGCCGGCATCTGCAGGCCCAGTTCGTGGGCGATCTCGCGCACCAGGCCGAAGTCCTTGTCGTGCAGGCGGGCCTCGATGCCGGCGGCAAAGTTCCGCTCGGCCATCTTGGGCCCCATCATGTCGAGCATGCGGCTACCCGCAAAACCCGGGCCGATGGCCGCCAGCACACGCGACGGGTCGGTGCCCTGGGCACGCGCGAACAGCATGGCCTCGGCGATACCCTGGATGTTGATGACCTGCACGATCTGGTTGCACGCCTTGGCCACCTGGCCCGCGCCGTGGTCGCCGATATGGGTGATGGTGGTGCCGAGCAATTGCAGCAGCGGGCGCACGCGCTCGAGCACCTCCGGCTTGCCGCCCACCATGATCGACAGCGTCGCCTTCTGCGCGCCCATGGTGCCCCCGGAGACCGGTGCATCCAGGAACGCGATGCCCGCCGCTTCCAGCGCAGCGGCGATGCGGCGCGTGGCCACCGCCGAGATCGTGCTGTGGTCGATGCAAACCGTGCCACGCGGCGCTCCATGGATGACACCGTCCGGCCCGAGCAGCACCGCTTCCACATCGACGGTGGAGGTGACGTTGGTGAAGACCACCTCCGCATCGCGTGCGGCCTCGGCGGGCGTGCTGCACGGCTGCGCGCCGATGGCACGGGCGTGGTCGGCGGCCTCGGGGCGGCGCACATACGCGCGCACCGTGTGGCCAGCGGCAATCAGGTGCTGGACCATCGGCGAACCCATGTTGCCGAGGCCGATGAAGGCGATGCGTGTCATGGCGTGAGTCCGGTTATTGGGCGCCGGCGTAGGCGAATCGGCCGTTCTTGATGATGCCCATCACGCGCGAGCGCTGGTCGAAGCCCTGGTGATCCTGGGCATTCAGGTTCAGCACGCCGTTGGGCACGGTCAGGTCGCGCGTGGTTTCCAGCGCATCGCGCAGGGCGGCGCGGAAGGCGGGCGTGCCGGGCTGGGCGCCGGTCTTGAGGGCACGCGCGGTGGCGTTATCGAGCAACTGCCAGGCGCCCCAGGCATCGCCGGCAAACTGGGTGATGGAATTGGGGCCGTACTTGGCTTCATAGCGGTCGGCAAACGCCAGTGCCACCTTCTTCACCGGATGGTCGGCGGGCAATTCGCGCGCCACCACCACGGGGCCGGTCGGGAAGAGGGTGCCTTCCACGTCCTTGCCGCCGACCTTCAGGAACTCCGTGCTGGCGATGCCGTGGGTCTGGTAGATGCGGCCCTTGTAGCCACGCTCGACCAGCGTGCGCTCGGGCAGCGCGGCCGGTGTGCCGGAGCCGGCGATCAGGATCGCATCGGGCTTGGCGGCCATCAGCTTGAGCACCTGGCCGGTCACGCTGGTGTCCGGGCGGGCAAAGCGCTCGTTGGCGACGACCTTGAGCTTGCGCAGCTCGGCCAGTTTCGAGAATTCACGCCACCAGCTCTCGCCATAGGCGTCCGAGAAGCCGATGAAGCCCACCGTGTGCACGCCCTTGTCGGCCATGTCCTGCGTCACCAGCGTGGCCATCTGCGAGTCGTTCTGCGGCATCTTGAAGGCCCAGCGGCGGCGGGCGTCCTGCGGCTCGACGATCGAGGCCGAGGCCGCCAGCGTGATCATCGGCGTCTGGCCCTCGGCCACCGGGTCGAGCGCGGCCAGCGCCGTTGGCGCGATGGTCGGGCCGACGATCACATCCACCTTGTCCTCGGCGATCAGCTTGCGCACGTTGCGCACCGCCGCCGACGGGTCGGAGGCGTCATCCAGCACGATGTATTGCGCGCGCTGGCCGCCCACGGTCGCGGGCCACATCTGCACGGTGTTCTTGCTGGGGATGCCGATGGCGGCGGCCGGGCCGGTGGTCGACAGCACCACGCCGACGCGGATATCCGCATGGGCGGGCAGGGCGAGGGCAGCGGCGCTGGCGATGAGCGCAAAGCCGCACAGCAGGCGACGTCGGGTCGTCATGGTGTCTCCGGAAGGGGAATCAGGCGGGCAAGTCTAGTGCGTGGTGCGTCGGCGGGCCGGATGCGTCACAACTCGTACGCTTCGTGATCGCCGGACATCAGTTGCTCGACCAGCTTGCGCGTGAGCGCCGGGGCGAACAGTTCGATGAAGGTGTAGACGAAGCCGCGCAGGTAGGCGCCTTGCTTGATGCCCAGGTGCGTGACATTGGTGCCGAACAGGTGGCCGGCGGGGATCGCGCGCAGGTTGCGGTCGCGCTCCGGGTCGAACGCCACCCCGGCCACGATGCCGATGCCCAGGCCGACTTCCACGTACGTCTTGATGACGTCCGCGTCGATGGCCTCGAGCACGATGTCGGGCTTGATCTGGCGCAGCTCGAAGGCGTGGTCGATCTTGGGCCGGCCGGCAAAGTGCTGGTCGTAGGTGATGATCGGGTAGGCCTTCATGTCTTCCAGCGTGAGGTGCTGGCGCGACAGCAGCGGGTGGTCGGGCGGCGTCACCACCACGTGCTGCCACTGGTAGCCGGGGATCGAGATCAGATCCTTGATATGCGACATGCCCTCGGTGGCGATGGCGAGATCGGCCTGGTCGTGCAGCACCATGTCGGCGATCTGCGCGGGCGTGCCCTGCTGGATGGACAGGCGCACCTTGGGGTACTTGCGCGTGAATTCGGCAATCGCCTTTGGCAGGGCGTAGCGCGCCTGCGTGTGCGTGGTGGCGATGGTGAAGTTGCCCTGGTCTTGCGCGGCGTAGTCCTTGCCGACGCGCTTGAGCGTCTCGACTTCCTGCAGCACCCGCTCGACCGAGGCTAGGATGCGCCGGCCCGGCTCCGTGAGGCCCCGGATGCGCTTGCCATGCCGCGTGAAGATATCGACACCCAGCTCCTCTTCCAACTCGATGATGGCCTTGGAGACGCCTGGTTGTGACGTATAAAGCGCTTTTGCCGCCTCGGTCAGGTTGAATTTCTGCCGCACGGCTTCGCGCACGAAGCGAAATTGGTGCAGGTTCATGGCTGCGCGGTCGTTATAGGAGAAAGACGAGCGATCTGAGCGCTACTTATAACCGAAGCCATATAAACAAACAATTTTTTATTGGTTTGGGATATGAGGTGGCTTCATTACGATGCTCGAACTTCGTGATAACACACCCTCACTGTCCCACGCGCCATGACGCTTGCCTACACGGTTTCCGGTCTGCTGGTCGGCCTGCTGGTCGGCCTGACGGGCGTCGGCGGCGGTTCGCTGATGACGCCGCTGCTGACGCTGATGTTCGGCTTCTCGCCGGCGACGGCCGTTGGCACTGACCTGGCCTTCGCGTCGCTGACCAAGGGTGTCGGCACCATCGCGCACCGCAGCCACGGCCATATCCGCTGGGACATCGTCAAGCGCCTCTGCCTGGGCAGCCTGCCGGCGGCGCTGGTGACGGTGATCGTGCTCAAGAATGCCGGCAATCTGGATGCCGAGTGGATGCACCTGATCCGCGTCACGATCGGTGTGTCGGTCATCCTGACGGTGATCTCGGTGCTGTTTCGGCAGCGCGTGCTGGCCTGGCTGGCGCGTCATCCGCGCTATCGTCTGCAGGGCACCGCACTAGCCGTCGCCACCGTCATCGTTGGCGTGGTGCTGGGCGTGCTGGTGACGGTGTCGTCCATCGGCGCGGGCGCCGTCGGCGCGACGCTGATCCTGCTGCTGTACCCCGAATTGAAGAGCGCCGAAGTGGCCGGCACCGACATCGCTTATGCCGTGCCGC
>CAJXMR010000209.1 GCA_913056305.1 uncultured Ralstonia sp. | reverse complement strand
TACCGGCGGCATCGCCCATGGTGATGCCGATGACGGGACGATAGGTCATTGCGTGAGTTCCTTTGGGTGGGGTGCTGGCTGCGGTTTCGATCAACCGTCGCCAAGCGGCATGCAGGGAGCCGGGTGTGCCGAAGCCCCCCGCCTTGGTGACGACCGGCAGCACGCCGCCGACGCCAGTAAGTTGGGCATGCAGCAGCGGCATGCCGGATTCGATTTCGTCGCACAGGCGCAGCGCGTCGATGCCGGCGGTCGACAGCACGGCGCGCGCGGTCTCGCCGCCGGTGGCGATCAGCCCGCCGGCATGCGGCAAAGCCGGCGCCAGCAACGTGGCGAGGCGGCGGCAGAAGTGCAGGCCGTCGGCGCTGTTGCCGCGCGTGGTTTGGCTGAGCGTGACCAGCACGTCGCGGCCTTCGCACAGCGCATCGATGACGGTCTGGGTGATGTCCGCCTGCGGTGTGTCGAGCTCTTCCACGGGCAGCTCCAGCGACAGCAGGCGCGCACCGGCAGCGGCCTTCAATTCCGACGCCTGCGCATGGGACACGCTGGACATGCTGCCCACCACCGTCAGCACCGGCCCGGCGATTGCGGTTGCCGCATCGCCTTCGACAGCGGCGTTGGCGCTGCCGAGCCCCGCCGCGCGAATCAGCGCGGGCGCCAGACCGGCGGAGCCGACCCAGAACACATGCGCCAGCCGCACGGAGGTCTCGGCGATGTGCGCGAGGTCGTCATCGGTCTGGGCGTCGCACACCACGGCTTGCACACCGTCCGCCTGTAGTGCCGCCAGGCGACCGGCCAGCGCGGCGGCACCGGCGCGGATGTCGTCAAGCGTCAGCACGGCGGTCTGAAGGCCTTGGCGCTCCAACATGACGCGCAGATCGGCGCGGCCGCCGATGCTTTCGTTGCGCCACACCTCGGTGTCTTCCACAGCCACGCCGTGCAGCAACTGGCGGCCCTGGCGGGTGATGCGCCCAGCAGCGGGAAACGCCGGAGCGACGATGGCCAGCCCGGCCAGCGGCACCAGCGCGGCCACCTCGGCGGCCACGTTGCCGCGCAGGGTCGAATCGATCTTCTTATAGAGGTGCGTGGCCGGCCTGGCCAGCGCATGCCATGCGGCCACCTGCCGGGCCGCCGCATCAACGGCATTGGCGCGGCGCGTGTCGGTGTCCAGCGCCAGCACATCGGCCCCGGCCGGTTGCCCACCATCGGCGCGCAGCAGCACCGCGCTGCGCAGGCCCGCCCGCACGCCGGCTACCGCGCAATCGGCGGCGCCCGACAGGTCGTCGGCCAGGATCAGCAGCTTGGGCGCGGCTTGGGTAGAGGCGTTCACGGCAGCAGGCACTGGTAGATGGCCTTGATGTCCCCATGGCCCAGCGGCTTGGGGTTGTTGCCCAGCAGACGCTTGACCTTGGAGGCAGCCTCGGCCAGCGCGTCCAGGTGCGCTTCGGATACGCCAAACTGGCGCAGGTCCTGTGGGATCTGCACGACCTCTGTCCACTCTGCCAGGCGCGCGATCAGCGCCTCCGCGGCGGTCTCGTCATCGTCGTCATGCCGGCTGATGTCGAGCGCGCGTGCGACGGTCGCCAGGCGTGCCACGATGGCGTCCTTGTTGAAGGCCATCACGTGCGGCAGCAGCATCGCGTTGGCCACCCCGTGCGTGATGCCGAACATGCCGCCCAGCGGATACGCCAGCGCGTGCACAGCCGCAGTGCCGGCGGCGGTCAGCGCCAGGCCACCGTACATCGAGCCCAGCATCATCGCCTCGCGCGCCTTGACCGAGCGCCCGTTCTGATACGCCTCGACAATGTTCGCGCCGATCAGCCGCATCGACTCCATCGCAAACATGTCGCTGACCGGGTTGGCCTTCGTCGAGATGTACGACTCCAGCGAATGCACGAACGCGTCGATGCCGGTGGCAGCGGTGATCGGCTTGGGCAACTCGAACGTCAACTCCGCATCGAGGATCACCAACTGCGGCAGCAGGTGTCGGCTGACGATGCCGACCTTCAGCTCCTCATCGGGCAGCGTGACGATGGCATTGGGCGTGACCTCCGAGCCGGTACCGGCGGTGGTCGGCACCAGGATCAGCGGGATGCCCGGATGCTGGATCAGGTCAATGCCGAGCCATTCGCGCAGCGGCTGGTCGTTGGTCAGGCGCACCGCAAACAGCTTGGCCGCGTCGAGCACGCTGCCGCCGCCGATCGACAGGATCGCGTCGGGCGCAAACGGCACGATCTGCTCGCGGAACACGGTCTCGACGTTCTCGATGGTCGGCTCGGGCTCGACGCCGCGCACGATCCGCGCCTCGACGCCGCGTGCGGCCAGCGCCTCGACCACGCGGCCGATCACGCCGTTCTGCTCCATCACCGGTTGCGTGATGAGCGCGATGCGCGCGACGGGCACGTCGAGCAACGCAAGCTTCTCGGGCAGCAGCGCCAGGCTGCCTGCGCCGTGGACGATGTGCTTGACGGTCTGGAAGTGGTAGGTCTGGGTCATGGTGGACAAGGCGGCAGGCGGGCAGAGGTCAGGCAACAAGGTCAGGCAACATCAAGCGCGGCGCGGTAGATGGTGAGCGCTTCGGCCAATCGCTCGCGGCTCTTGGCGTCGAGCGGCTTGGCGGGCGAGCGCGCCGGGCCGGCGGGCATGCCGAGCATCTCGGCGGCGGTCTTGAGCACCACCGGCATGGTGCCGAGCGCAAACGCGTCGCGCAGCGCGCGCAGCGATTCCTGCGCGGCGCGCGCGGCCGGCACATTGCCCGCCTGGAACTGATTCCAGATCGACATCACGACCTGCGGCACCGCATTGGTGGTGGCTGCCACGGCGCCATCGCCGCCGGCAATCAGCGTCCACAGGATCATCGAATCAGTGCCGGTGAAGACCGCAAATTCCTCATGGCGCAGGTTGATCAGTTGCAGCAGGCGGTCGAAATCGCCGCCGCTGTCCTTGATCGCGCGGATGTTGGGGACATCCGCCAGCCGGCGCACGGTGTCGATGGTGAGCGTGACGCCCGCCTTGGCCGGAATCGTGTAGAGCAAGATCGGCAGCGAGGTTGCGCGGGCGATCTGCTCGTAGTGGGTGAACAGCTCCGCCTGCGTGGCGCCGTTGAAGTACGGTGTGATGACGGAGGCGCCATCCACGCCCACGTCCTGCATCTTGCGGTTGAGCGCGATCACGTCGCGCGTGGCGTAGGCGCCGGTGCCGGCGATCACGGGCACCCGGCCGCGCGCCTGCTCGACGGCAATGCGGGCAATGCGCAGCTTCTCTTCTTCATTGAGGGCGATGAACTCGCCGTTGGTGCCGAGCACGAACAGGCCATGGACGCCGGCGTCGATCAGCCGGTCGATCAGCGTGCGCAGGCCGTCTTCGTCTACGTCTTCACTTGGGGTCATCGGGGTGATCAGGGCCGGGATGATCCCTTTGAACGACACTGCCATGCTGTGCTCCGTCTCCGTGGCGACCGTGGGGGCTGCCTTCTGTTTGTCGGGAACCCATGGCACGCATCGGCTGGGGCGCGGTGCTGCCAAGGGTGAGATGGGTGGTGATCGAATTGCGCAGGCGGGCATCAACATCGATCGATTCGGTCATTATAGACACGAAAATGATTGGACCGATCAACGTTTACCCTAGGCCGATCGATTTGACCGGATTCCGGAAAAAAGCAATGCAAAGAGCACTAACAGTACTAGTACTGGAGACCTTCAGGCGCCTCAAAGCGCCCGTCGCATCACATCAATGGGATCAGAGGGCGACGATACTTTGATCGAATCGCGCAAAATTCGCAAAAGCCGCGCACAAAAGACAACGCCCTTCGCAAGGAAGGGCGCTTCGTGCCAAAGGACTGTTGGTGGCTACTTGCCCAGCAGCATCGCCAGCGCCGTCCCCAGCAGCACCGCGCAGAACGTCAGCCGCAGCCGCAACGGCGAGAACCGGTGCGCCAGCGCCACGCCCCACGACACACTGACGATGCCGCCGATAGCCAGTGGCAGGCCGGTGCTCCAGCTCACATGCCCGGCATGGGCATAGGTGACCAGCGCGACCAGCGAGCCGGGCACCACCAGGGCCAGCGCCATGCCCTGCGCGCGCGTCTGCGGCATGCCGAAGAACGTCACCAGGGCAGGCACGACCACCAGCCCGCCGCCCACCGTAAAGATGCCCGACATGGCGCCGCTGGCAATGCCCAGCACCGGCATCGCGGCCGCCGGCATGGCATGCGGTTTGGCGGGCGTGTCGTGCGTCGCGCCCTCGCCCACATGCGGCTTCTCCCGCAACTGCGAGGCAAAGTAGACCGCCAGCGCAATCAGGAACCACGCGAACGCCGTATGCAGATGATTGGCATCCAGCCCCGCCGCAAACCGCGCGGCCACATACGTCGATGCCATGGAGAACACGCAGATGGACGCCACCGAGCGCAAGTGCACCGGGTGCCGCTGGTGATAGCGCCAGAAGCCGATCAGCACATTGGGCGCGATCATCACTAGCGCCGTGCCTTGAGCGAGGTGCTGGTCCATCCCATACAGCGCGCCAAGGATGGGAATGGCGATCAGACCACCGCCGATGCCCAGCAGGCCACCCGCCGCGCCCAACCCCAGGCCGAGCAGCAGGTTGGCCAGGACCGTCAGAACTACGTGATATGTCATGCCGGCAACAGAGCGGGCCAGCGCAGACGGCCGGCCAGTGGTTATTAAAACCCGGATTCTCGCTCAGATCGGCGCGCTGGCGTCACATCGGCGTTGAGCGGCGCTTTGTCGGCGGCATGGTTGCACACGCCCCCCAGAGGCGTGTGCAGCAAAGTTGGTGTGCGGGACGAGTGCGCCGTGCTAGCGCAGCTCGCACCGCATGCACAGCGCCGAGGTGCGCTCCGCATGCCGGAACGTCGTCGAGCCCCGCACCGCAGGCGGGGCCTTGTCCGCCGGAAACAGCGAGAAACCCCAGCGCGCAAAGTACGCCGGCGCCGCGGTCGACAACAGATAGGCTTCATGCGCGCCGGTGCCGCGCGCGCGCACCAGCAGCGTTTCGATCAGCCGGCTGGCGATACCGCGGTCGCGATACAGGGCATCGACGGCAGCCGAGCGCACCACGATGGATTTCCCAAGCGGCTCTGCTGCAACGCACCCAACAATGCGGCCGCCCTTGTCGAGCGCCACGTGGAACGCCTCGATGATCTGCTCGGTGTCGTCACTCGGCAGGCCACAGCGCTTGAGGAGTGTGGCCACCTGGTCGCAGTCGGCTGGGGAAGCCGCGCGCAATTGAACGTCGTCGGTCGTCTGCATGGGGATGCTGTCTCCAGGAAGCGCACTCGTGATTCATGCCACGCTATCGGCGCGCTTCTCTCTGTCTTAAGGCATGTCTTCGCCTTTGTCATCACCTCTCTTGGGGTAGGGGAACGCCCCAAGAAGGCTGCGTGCCCAGCCTAGCATCCGAATTGCAAAGGAAAATAAAACCCGTGCACGGGCTACGGGCATCGTGCGGGAAGTGACCTCGACCTCGGCGTGACGCAGCCCGCATGCGGGGGACACGCAAACGAATTCGTTCCAGGTTTGCGCCACACCCCTGAAAGCAGCGTGCGATGCAATCGGGGGTTCCCCGCCGGTCACATCGATGAATTCGGGTGCCGTTCAGTTTGGGTGATCTGCGCGTTGCGCGTGCTGCGCAACCTCGTCGGCCACGATCTGCCGCAGTTCGGGCCAAGGCGTCGGCAGCCGCACGAACACGCTGTTGTTGTTGTCGGAAGAGACCGCCCGTTTGATGTGGGTAACCCGGTCGTCTGCGTTGTATTGGACGTGCAGGATGCGTGTGGTCGACGCGGGGTGCCAGACCACCTTGCCCAGGAAATACGTGCGGGCCGAGCCGCGTTCAGCGGGGTCGATGATCAAGTCGAAATGCGTGGTCAGGAAGGTGTGGAGTTCTTCTTTGGTCATGTGCAGGCTTTAGCCTTCGGGCTGACGTCGCGGCAGCACCCAGAGCATCGCGCTCACGGCTTCCGCTTGCGTACGTGAATGCGTCTTCTCATAGATTGCCCGCAGCTGCGTGATAGGCGATTGGCTTACCTGGGCTGATATTCACCGCGCGCGCCTAACCAATGTTTTGGTCGATTCCTCTGCATTCTGCCACGATCTTTCGCTCATCACGGCCATGAATCTTTCGCGAATTTCACGTGGCGTCATGCCGAATTTCATGCGAAATGCGCGCGAGAAGTGCGAGGAATTGTTAAAGCCATTATTAAACGCTATTTCACTGATTGCAAGGTGCGCCTTCGCGTAATTTTCAAGTTCTGCCTTGCATGACAACAAACGACACGACCACAGCCACGCACCAAATGTCTGCGACTCTCCTTCGAATAGGCGGTGAATATGTGCGGGCGAAATCCCCAATGCCTGAGATGCCGCACTCACTGACAATGCAGGATCGCGAAAATGATCGACGACATATTGCTTTATTCTTGTCAGGTGGTATGCGGAAAGATTTGATATCTGCGTTTCGGCGGTAGGCGAAAAGGCCGCCACCGTTGCCGCAAACAATTGCGTGAGCGCATCACCTGCGTGAGCAACAGCCGATAGCGGGAGCGCGTCGAATCCGGTTTGAAAATAATTGTCTGCCATTCGTGCAAACAATTGTACGGCTGGATTCTGGTTGTTGAGGACGGTTGCAGTCAAGGCGTCGATGCCCGGGATTTTCAGCCGCAAGGCATCGGCGGGAAATATCAGTACAGTCTGTGAGAAATCCTCATTGAACGAAAGATCGTATCTCCTGGAGCTGGTATATATAGCCATATCTCCCGGTTTGAGCGCAGCTAAACGACCATCTTGCTGGAGGCCGCTGTTTCCGCTGCGCTGAATATTCACCAGAAAATATTCACTATCCGCTTTCGCCATCAGTTGCGGCGTACGCGCAACTTGTTGCCCCCCGGCGACGATTCTCGATAGATTGATCTTGTCGATTTTGCGCAAGCTGATTGCCGCGTGGAACTGTTCCGGTTCGACAACCAAATTGCAATCGACCTGCACCAAGTGCTGGCAAACCAGATCTGCCCAGAATGCGACCTTGTCGCGGGCGCGGACGGTATCGGTCGACACACGCACCAAATCGGTGCTCGCTTGCGAAGTGGCTGTCATGTTCTTTTCCCAAAGAGACAACTAGCACAGTTTCCCGAGAGCCCCGGAACAGATCGTTCGACGAAGTTTGACTAGTCTGGCATCGGAAAAATGAAGAAAACCAGGCCGCGTTAAACGTTAACCACGGGGGGAGCCCACAATGAAACTCACATCGATTGCAATCGGCGCTACGGCGCTTACCTTGTCTGCGTGCGGCGGCGGAGATTCCGGCACGCCCCAGACGCAGACCGTCAGCGGCGTGGCCGCGACCGGCTTGCCGCTGGCAGGCGCCGCCGTCAACCTGACCTGCGCATCCGGCTCCGGCACGGCAACCACGGCCGGTGACGGCAGCTACTCGGTCACGCTCAGCGGCAGCACCCTGCCCTGCGTGCTGACCGCCACCAGCAGCGACAGCAAGACCGTCCTGCACTCCGTGGTGCCGGGCTCGGGCTCGGCCAGCGGCACCACCACCGCGCAGATCACGCCGCTGACCGAACTGCTGCTCGCCCAGCTGAGCGGACAAGATCCGGCCAAATTTGCGGCAGCCTTTGGTCCGACCACGGCCGTGAGCGCGGCGGCGGTCAGCAGCGCCCAAACCGCCCTGGTGTCGATTCTCAAGAGCGCCGGGGTCGATCCGTCCAGCATCAGCGATATCCTGGGCGGCGCGATCAGCGCGGGCAGCCACCAAGGCTACGACGCCATTCTGGACACGCTGCAGTCGGCCATCACCAAAGCCGGCACCAGCTTGAGCGAATTGAGCACCGCGGTGGCCAGCAGCACCGGCAGCACCACGGCCGGCGCCTCGACCCTCGGCACCATCCTGGCGCCCGCCAACCCCGATTGCACCGCGCTCAAGAGCGGCAAGCACCGCCTGATCAAGCTGTCCGACGGGTCGGCGCAGATGGTGACGGTGGATGCGACCGCGTTGACCGTCGCCATGAACGGCAGCAGCTACCAGCTCACCAAGAACGCGACCTGCGATTTCACCCTGAACGACACCGGCTCG